>CAJWHS010000094.1 GCA_913041415.1 uncultured Acidimicrobiaceae bacterium
CGCCGGCAACCTCGCCACCTTCAACGACAACACGGTCACCGATCCCGACAAGCTGCGCTCCCGCATCCGGCAAGCCCGTGTGAGGCGGGTCCTGTGGAGCCACGGCGAGTATGTCGACGGCCTCTCGTCGTGTTCCTCACCCGTCATCGGTGGCTCGGGCCGGGCCCTCGGCGTGCTCTACGTCTACGGCCCCACCTTCCGTTTCCCGGCCGAGGGCGACGCCGATCGCATCTCGGCCATCGTGCTTGAACGAGCCGAACGCATCTCCGCCGAACTCGGATGGAGCCAAACGTCCTTCCCCGGCCACATAAGCGAGGCCTCGTGACCGACACGCCCACCGACACCACCGAGACCGGTGGTCGGCGTCGTCGGGGCGGCCGTCGCGAACGGCCGACCGGCCCCGTCGGGCCGCAACAGGTTCCGTGGCGGGAGTACAAGCGGCCGATGGAACCGACCCGGGTGGTCAGTGACGACGAACTCGAGTCGATTCACCTCGCCTCGCTGGAGGTGCTGCGCGACACAGGGATGGACTTTCTCCACGCGACCGCCCTCGAAATGTGGGCCGAGGTCGGCGCCAAGATCGACGGCGAACGGGTCCGCTTCGACCCCGAGCTCATCACCGAGCTGATCTCGTCGGTGCCGAGCGAGTTCACGATGCACGCGCCCGATCCGGCGCACGACTTCGTGATCGGTGGCGACAATGTCGCCTTCACCGCCGTCGCCAGCGCTCCCAACTACACGGACCGCAAGGGCGGTCGGCGCACCGGCAACCGTGAGGACTACCGGACACTGCTGAAACTGACCCAGAGCCTCAACATCCTTCACAGCCACGCCGGCTATCCGGTCGAACCGGTCGATCTTCACCCGTCGATCCGTCACCTCGAGGCCACCCGCGACATCCTCACGCTCACCAACAAGGCGGTGAACGTCTACTCACTCGGCGCCCAGCGCAACCTCGACTGTCTCGAAATGGTGCGTATCGTCCGAGGCCTCTCCGAGGACGAGATCGACACTCACCCGATCGTGCACTCGGTCATCAACGTCAGCTCGCCGCTCCGCCTCGACATCCCGATGTCGGAAGGCATTCTCCAGTACTCGTCGCGCAACCAGCCGATCATCCTCACCCCGTTCACCCTCGCCGGTGCGATGGCACCGGTGACCGTGGTGGGAGCCGTCGTGCAACAAAACGCCGAAGCGCTCGCCGGCATCGCCTTCACCCAACTCGTCCGCCGAGGCGCACCGGTCATGTACGGCGGTTTCACCAGCAATGTCGATATGCAGTCGGGCTCACCGGCGTTCGGCACACCAGAGTTCATACAGTCGGCGATGCTCGGCGGCCAGCTCGCCCGCCGCTACGGAATCCCGTACCGCAGCTCCAACGTCTGTGCAGCCAACGCCATCGACACGCAGGCCGGATACGAGAGCGTGTTCTCCCTGTGGGGGGCGATCATGGGCGGCGCCAACCTGGTCTTCCACGGCGCCGGATGGATGGAAGGTGGCCTGCACGCCAGCCCCGAGAAGATGGTGATCGACGCCGACCTGCTTTCGATGGTCGGGACCTTCCTCCAGCCCCTCATCGTCGACGACGCCACCCGAGCGGTCGACGCCATCGCCGAGGTCGGCCCGGGCGGGCATCACTTCGGCACCCAGCACACCCGGGATCGTTACCGCGATGCGTTCTACAAGCCGATGATCTCGGACTGGCGCAATTTCGAGACCTGGGACGAGGCCGGTCGACCGACCTCCGACGACCACGCCGAACGACGAGCCGAAGAGTTGCTCGGTGCGTACGAGGCCCCCGCCCTCGACGACGCCATACGGGCCAAACTCGACGACTTCGTCGACCGCCGCATCGCCGAGGGCGGTGTGGAGACCGACTTCTGATCCGCCTGCAACGAATTCCGTCATGACCAACATCCCCGTCGTCCCCGACATGACCAACTGGACCGACGAGTCCGCCTGGGCCGGCACCCGAGCCCCGTTGCGGCAGTCGACCGGCCTCAACCCGTCGGCGTATGTCGACGAGCGCTTCTTCGCCCTTGAACAGGAACTCGTCTTCGAACGGGCGTGGGTCACCGTCGGTCTCGCCGGCGAGGTTGCCGAGCCAGGCCGCATGCTCGTGCGCCAGGTCGGTCAGAAGTCGATCGTGATCACCCGCAGCGACGAGGGGGAGCTTCGCGGCTTCCTCAACTCGTGCCGCCATCGCGGCACCGAACTCGCCGAGGCCGACTGCGACATCGCCGGCACGATCCGTTGCCCGTACCACCGCTGGGGCTACGGCACCGACGGCAGCCTCAAGGCCACCCCGTTCTTCGACGAGGTACCCCGCGACGACTTCGACCGCAACGACTTCAGCCTGATCCCAGTGCGGGTCGGCACGTGGGGTCCGCTGCTCTTCGCCTGCCTCTCCGACGAGACCCCCGAACTCGATGTCTGGCTCGGCGACCTGCCAGAACGCCTGGCCGGCTACGGCTTCGACCAGTGGCGGATTGAGGAGAGCCAGATGCTCGACATCGAGGCCAACTGGAAACTCATCAGCGAGAACTTTCAGGAGTACTACCACCTGACCTGGGTGCACCCGGAGCTCGCCAAGGTCAGCCGGGTGAAGGATCACTACCGCTACCAGGGGGCCGGTATGTACTGCGGCCAGACCACCACCCCGGTGAGCGGCGACGATCGCAACGACTGGCTCGTGCTTCCCGCAGCTGAGGGCCTCGACGAGTCCGATGCCACCAGTGGTCGCCACATCGCGCTGTACCCGAATGTCATCTTCTCGGTGCTGCCCAACCATGCGTTCGTGATGCGGCTCGACCCGATCGCCCCCGGCCTCACCCGCGAAACCTGCACCCTCTTGTTGCCGCCGTCGACCCCCGAGCTCACCGGTGGAGAACTCGACGCCACGCGCACGTTCTGGATCGACGTCAACAATGAGGACATCGACATCTGCCAGCGCAGCCAGCGCGGCCTCACCCGAGGCCGTGTCCGACCGGGCCCGCTTGCTCCTCGTTTCGAGGAACCACTGCATCGGTTCCACAACATGCTCGCCGACTGCATGACCAGCGACTCGCTCGCCGGCTTGACGGTCCCTCCTGGCGATGACGGCTCCGAGGCGGCCCGCCTCGGCACCGGTCCCAACCCTGCACCTCCGACCATCGAGCACTGACGCTCGAGAAAGCACAGTCATGAAGACCAACACCCAGGTCGTCGTCATCGGCGGTGGCGTCGTCGGCGCCTCCGTCCTATACCACCTCACCAAGCTGGGCTGGAACGACGTCGTGCTCCTCGAGCGGGCCGAGTACACCGCCGGCTCAACCTGGCACTCGGCAGGCGGCATGCACACGCTCAACGGCGACCCCAACGTCGCCAAGCTCCAGCAGTACACAATCACGCTATACGAGGAGATCGAGAAGGAATCGGGGATGGACGCCTCGATGCACATCACCGGTGGTGTGATGCTCGCGGACACGCCCGAGCGCATGGACTGGCTCAAGATGAGCCATGCCCGTGGCCGGTACCTCGGCATGGAGACCGAACTGATCTCCGCCGAAGAGGCCCAGGAGCTCCTGCCGATCCTTGATCCGCAGTACTTCGTCGGTGCGATGTGGGACGCCCATGAGGGTCACCTCGACCCGAGCCAGATCACCCACGCCTACCTCGAGTGCGCCCGCAATCGCGGTGCCGAGACGCATCGTCACTCGTGGGTTCGCGACATCACCCGCGGCGCCGACGGCTGGGACCTCACCGTCTACGACTCCCGCACCGACGAGGACAAGGAGACGGTGCACTGTGAGCACGTCGTCAACGCCGGTGGCCTGTGGGCCCGTGAGGTCGGCCGCATGGTCGGTCTCGAGACGCCGCTCCTCGCAATGGAGCACATGTACCTCCTCACCGAGGAGATCCCCGATGTCATCGCCTACAACGAGAAGACCGGCAAGGAGATCATCCACGCCGTCGACTTCGGTGGCGAGATCTACATGCGGCAGGAAGGCAACGGCCTGCTGATGGGCACCTACGAGCGTCGCGGCAAGCCGTGGTCGACCTCGCAGACCCCCTGGGACTTCGGCGCCCGCCTCCTCACGCCTGACCTCGAGCGCATCGCCGAGTCGCTGGAGACCGGCTTCAAGCACTTCCCGGTCTTCGCCGAAGCCGGCATCAAGCAGGTCATCAACGGCCCGTTCACCTTCGCACCCGACGGCAACCCGCTGCTCGGCCCGGTCCGGGGCCTGCCCGGCTACTGGTCGGCGTGCGCCGTCATGGCCGGCCTGTCACAGGGCGGCGGCGTCGGCCTCTCCCTCGCCAACTGGATCGTCGACGGCGATCCAGGCTTCGACATCTGGGGCATGGACATCAGCCGCTACGGCGACTATTCGACGATGGCGTACACCAACGAGAAGGTGCGCGAGAACTACTCCCGACGCTTCCGCATCACGTTCCCGAACGAGTTCCTCCCGGCCGGCCGAGGCGTGCAGACCTCACCGATCTACGACCGGCTCGCGGCGAAGAACGCAGTGTTCGGCGACGGCTTCGGTCTGGAGGCCGCCCTCTGGTTCCAACAGGACGGTGAGGAGGCCGTCGAGGACGTCACGTTCGGGCGCTCCAACGCCTGGGACCAGGTCCGCGAGGAGACCCTCGCCGTCCGCTCGAGTGTCGGTCTGTGGGAGACCACCGGATTTTCGAAGTTCAGGTTCAGCGGTCCCGGTGCCCGTGTGTACCTCGATCGCATCCTGGCCGGGAGCATCCCGAACGCCGATCGCATGTCGCTCACGCCGATGACCAACCCGGCGGGCAACCTGATCGGCGACCTCACCGTCGCCACGCTCGGCGCCGCGACCGGGGCCGCCGAAGGTCCGGCGTCGACCATCACGGGCGGCGCCACCGGCAACACTCGCAACGGTGAGGAGTTCGTGCTCTTCGGTTCGGGCATCGCCGAGCGGTACTACGAGCGGTGGTTCGACCAGCACCTGCCCGCCGATGGTTCGGTCCGCTACGAAACGCTCGGCTTCGAGATAGCCGGTCTGTCGATCGCCGGCCCAAACGCGCGAGCGGTACTCGAGAAGCTCACCGACGCCGATGTCAGCCAGAACGGCATGCGCTTCATGGCGTTCACGGAGATCAACATCGGGCTCGCTCCGGTGTGGTGCGGTCGGGTGACCTTCACCGGTGACCTCGGCTACGAGTTCTGGATGCCGGCCCGCTACCAGCGCTACGTCTACGAACAGCTGCTCGAAGCGGGCGAGGAGTTCGGCATCCGGATGTTCGGTCTACACGCGCTCAACTCGCTCCGGCTCGAGAAGGGCTTCGGATCATGGGCCCGCGAGTACCGCCCGATCTACGACCCGTTCGAGGCCAACCTCGGTCGCTTCATCCAGATGGACAAAAACTTCATCGGCCGGGACGCCCTCGCGGCGAAGTACGCCGACGACGGTCCGGGCGCCTCGCTTGCGCTCGTGACCTTCACGGTCGAGTCCGACGCCGGTCGCGACGGTGTCGACGTGATCGGCGACGAGCCGATCTGGCACGACGGCGCGGTCGTCGGCTGGGTCACGTCGGGCGGCTACGCACACCACAGCGAGACGTCGGTCGCCATGGGCTATGTGCCCGCAGCGCTGGCCGAATCCGATGGTCCGTGGCAGATCGAGATCATCGGCGACATGAAGACGGCAACCCGTGTCGACAGCTGTATCTGGGATGCCGATGCCGAGCGAATGCGGGCCTAGGCGGGAGGAGACAGGCCATGGGTGGACGAATCCGACGGTCGGTGCAGGAGGCACTCGACGGCACTCCGGAGATGGCCCGTGCGGCGGGTGACCTCCATCACCTCGCCATCGGCCCGGGCGCCGCGCTCGAGGCCGAGTGGATCGCTGCGGGACTCGACCTGCCGGACCTTCCGGCGATGCGGCAATACCGCGTCGACCGCACGGCGGAGACGCTGAAGAAGTTCGGCTACGACGGCGCACTGGTCATGGATCCGATGAACATCCGGTACGTGTCCGACACCACCAACATGCAGTTGTGGGTCATGCACAACGGCGCCCGCTACGCGTTCGTGAGCGCCGAGGGCTACGTCATCGTGTGGGATTACGAGGGGTGTGAGTTCCTCTCCGGTCACAGTCATGTGGTGAACGAGGTCCGCCCGGCGATCGGCGCCACCTACTTCCTCGCCGGTTCACGCCACGAGGAGCAGGCCCGCCGTATGGCGGCCGAGATGGTCGACGTCGTCGCCGAGCACTGCGGGCCCAACGCCCAGATCGCTGTCGACCAGTGCCACTACGTCGGCTACAAGGAGTTCGAGAAGGCTGGCTGGACCATCGAGAACGGCACCGAGCTCATGGAGCAGGCCCGCAAGATCAAGGGGCCCGACGAGATCAAGGCGATGCGCTGCTCGGCCCACGCCTGCCAGGCCGCCATGTACGACATGCGGCAGCAGATGCAGCCGGGGATGACCGAACGGCAGATCTGGGCGATGCTCCACGCAGGCAACATCGCGCGAGCGGGGGAGTGGATCGAGACCCAGATCCTCGCTTCGGGGCCTCGAACGAACCCGTGGTTCCAGGAGGCATCGAGCCGGATTGTCGAGAACGGTGACATCGTCGCCTACGACACTGACCTCGTCGGTGCCTACGGGATGATGATCGACATCTCTCGCACGTGGGTGTGCGGCGACATAGCGCCGACCGCTCACCAACGGCAGCTGTTCGACATGGGCGAAGAGATGGTGAAGACCAACGCCGAACTGCTCACGCCGGGCCGCTCGTTCCGTGAACTCACGTTCGACTCGGTGATGCCGGCCCGAGAGCAGTACCGGCACTACTCGGTGAGGTTCCACGGCGTCGGCCAATGCGACGAGTACCCCGACATCTACCACCCGTGGGCGTGGGACGAGTGGGGCTTCGACGACGAACTCGAAGTCGGCATGGTGCTCACGAGCGAGAGCTACATCGGCTCCCGCGACGGCGGCGAGGGCGTGAAGCTCGAGGACCAGTACCTCGTCACCGAGGCTGGGCCAGAACTCCTCACCGACTTCCCGGTCAGCCTGACCTTCTGACGGTTGGCGCCCGCTCAGGCGCTCCAGCAGAATCGGCTCGATGAGCGGCGCACACGAACACGAGGTGATCGTCATCGGCGCAGGCGTCGCCGGGATCTACCAGATCAAGCGCCTCGTCGATCTGGGCGCCGACGCGCTCGTGCTTGAAGCCGAGGACGACCTCGGCGGAACCTGGTTCCGCAACCGCTACCCCGGCTGCCGGTTCGATTCGGAGAGCTACACCTACGGCTACTCGTTCAGCCAAGAGATCCTCGACACGTGGCACTGGAAGGAACTGTTCTCCTCACAGCCGGAGAATCTCCGCTACCTCAATCATGTCGCCGACCTCTTCGGTCTCCGTGAACACATGCGCTTCGGGGTCCGCATCGCCTCGATGGTGTGGGACGAAGCAGCATGCTCGTGGACGCTGACCGCCACAAACGGCGAGGCCTTCCGCTCCCGGTTCGTGATCACGGCCCTCGGGCCGTTGTCGACGCCGACGCTTCCGGCCTTCGAGGGCATGGACGAGTTCGCAGGCGAGTCGTTCCACACCTTCCGCTGGCCCGACGATCTCGATCTCACTGGCAAGCGGGTTGGCCAGATCGGCACCGGCGCCACCGGTATCCAGATCGTCCCGTCGATCGCGCCGATCGTCGAACACCTCACGGTCTTCCAACGTCGACCCAACTGGAGCAGCCCGCTCAACAACCGATCGATCACCGACGAGGAAATGGCGGAGGTCCGCCGCCGCTACCCGGAGATTTTCGAGAACTGTTCGACCACCGTCGGCGGCTTCGAGCACGTTCCTCGATGGGGTTTCTGGGAGGCCACGGCCGAGGAGCGTCGAGCGCTCTGGGATGAGCTCTACATACAGCCCGGCTTCGCGATCATCGGCGCGAACTATGCCGAGATCTACTTCGACGAGGCCGCCAACCAGGAACTCTCGGACTACATCGCCGACCGCATCCGAGATCGGGTCGATGATCCCGAGGTCGCCGAGAAGCTGATTCCGACCGACCATGGCTTCGCGCTTCAACGCCTGCCGCTCGAGACCAACTACTTCGAGGCGTACAACCGGGACAACGTCGAACTCGTGTCGCTGCAGGACACACCGATCCTGCGGGTCACCGCAGACGGCATCGAGACGACCGCCGGCCACCACGATCTCGACGTCATCGTGTACGCCACCGGCTTCGACGCAATTACCGGTGCGTTCGACAGGGTCGACATCCGGGGTGTCGACGGGGCGATGCTCGCCGACGAGTGGGCAGACGGCCCTCGCACGGCGGTCGGCATGATGACGCGCGGCTTCCCCAACCTCTTGATGCTCGCAGGGCCGCAGAGCGTGTCGGGCTCGACGAACTTTCCCCGGGCGATCGAGGACGGCGTCGATTGGGTCAGTGACCTGATCGAGCACGCGAGGGTCGAGGGAATCAGACGGATCGAGGCCGAGCAAGCAGCCGAGGAGGAGTGGGCGACGGAGGTCGCACGTATGCAGGACCGGCTCCTCATCCGCAACAGCAAGGGCTGGTTCACCGGGTACAACGCGAACCTCGCCGGGCGGGAGGGTAAGCCCCGCTTCCAGGCCTACTTCGGCGGTGCACCCCGCTACCGCACCCGGGTGGCTGCAATCGCCAAGGCGGGGTACCCGGGTTTCGACCTGCGCTGACCCTTAGATTGATGGCGACAAGGTCACTCCGTTCACCGCCAGGCCCGGCGAGGTGGAGTGCGTCACCTTAGGAGTGACCCATATGCCCTTCACCGAGATCAGTGTCGCCGACGCCTATCGACTCCTCGCCGACGATCCATCGGCGGTGCTGATCGACGTCCGCACGCCCGAGGAGTGGGCGCAGATCGGCGTGGCGACACTCGACTCCATCGGCAAGCAAGTGCGCTTCGCGACATGGACCTGGTACGGCACTGGCGAACGCAACCCGAACTTTCTGGCCGAGGCAACCGAAGGACTCGACATGGAGACACCCCTACTGTTCCTGTGCCGCAGCGGCGCCCGCTCCCAAGGGGCAGCGATGGTCGCCGAGGCGTCCGGCTTCGGCACCACCTACAACGTGACGCAAGGCTTCGAGGGTGGACCCGGCGCAGCCGGCTGGAAGTATGCCGGTCTCCCGTGGACACAGGGCTGACCTGGCCATCGACAACTAGTCCGAATCGACTCGCCTTGTTTGTGGCGGCATCCAGCGGGGCCGATTCGACGAGGGTCACGCGCTACACGGGTCGCCGTCGTTCACCGACGACCCCAACGGTGTGATCGCCGCCCAGGCCGCAGTTTCCGCGTCGACCCGGCTGCGCTGCTACGTCGCGCCCGCTGGAAGTGGATGGGTCTCTATGGATACCCGAGAACGAAGAAGGGGTGGGGCCGAAGCCCCACCCCTTCTCAGGAACTTTCTACCGTCCCATCTGGGACGTCAGATGATCGCAAGGATCAGCTGACAGCGGCAGCTGCCTCTTCGA
>CAJWHS010000095.1 GCA_913041415.1 uncultured Acidimicrobiaceae bacterium
GATGCCGTCGTCGCCCCAAACGGCGAGTGGTGGATCGCTCAGCGCACGGGTGAGGTGCTCGTCGTCGACCCCGACACCGGCGTCGCCGGCGATGTGGTGCTCGACATCAACAATGAGACCACCGCCCGCGGTGAGCGCGGCCTGCTCGGTCTCGCCGTCGACGACGAGGCCCTCTACGTCAACTTCACCGACCTCAGCGGCACGACCACGATCGACGCGTTCGTCTTCGATGCCAGAGGTCGACCCGGAGACCGGATTCCGCTGCTGACGATCGATCAGCCCTTCGGTAACCACAATGGCGGCGCGCTCGCCATCGGTCCCGACGGCAACCTCTACATCGGCGTGGGCGACGGAGGTGCGGCAGACGACCCGCTGAACGCCGGTCAAGACCCCGATCAGATCCTCGGTTCGATCGTTCGGATCGACCCGAACCCAACCGAACGTGAGCCCTACGCGATCCCCACCGACAACCCGTACGCGGACGGTGGCGGTGTCCCAGAGATCTTCACAATCGGTCTCCGCAACCCGTGGCGCATCGCTTTCGATCCAATCACGAATGACCTGTGGGTCGCCGACGTCGGCCAGAACCGCTGGGAGGAAATCACGCTTCTGCTCGGCACCAACGGCTGGGGCCGCGGCGACAACCTCGGGTGGCGACTGCGAGAGGGAGCGTCGACCTTCGCTGGCGACCGGCCCGCGAACAACATTGACCCGGTCTTCGTGTACCCCCATGGAGACCGGGTCCCCAGCGGCTGTTCGATCACGGGTGGTGAGGTATACCGGGGTTCAGCGATCCCCGACCTCTTTGGCGCCTATGTGTTCGGCGACTACTGCACCTCTCGGATCTGGGCCATCTCAGTTCGCTCCGGTGAAGTGGTGTTCCGCGACCTCGACGCCTTGCTGCCTGGTGGTGAACTGGTCGACTTCGCACGCGACCCCAATGGGGAGCTCGTGGCGATGAGCCTCGGCGGGCAGGTCGTCCGCATTCTCCCTGCGTAGCGCATGGGAGCGCCCCGTGAACGCCCACCGGTGAGAAATCCGCACTTCAAGGGCGTGAACCCCTAGCGTGGTCGCCATGGTCGAGATCACGATCGCCTCCGAAACCACGCCCGAACTGCACGCAGCGATGGAGCACCTCGTCCCCCAACTGTCGAAATCGAACCCGCCGCCCTCGACGGAAGCACTCGACGCCCTCTGCCGCTCCGAGGCGTCGACGATGTTCATCGCCACCGACGAGACAGGCATTCTCGGCACGCTCACGCTCGCCATGTTCCGCATCCCGACCGGCATCCGGGCGTGGATCGAGGACGTCATCGTCGACGACGCCGCTCGCGGCAAGGGGGTGGGCCGACTCCTCAACGAAGCGGCGATCGCCCACGCATTCGACGAAGGGGCAGTCAGCGTCGACCTGACCTCTCGCCCGTCTCGCAAGGCCGCCAACCGGCTGTACCAGCGCATCGGCTTTGTGCAGCGCAAGACCAACGTCTACCGCTACAACAGGCCCGACCAGCTCGATAGCTGAGCCTCGGCAGCACCGATAGCGTAAAGGGGTGACCTCCTTCCCCGGCGACCACGATCTCGACTGGCACCGAGCCCTACCTGAGCTCCGCAAGCCGGTCATCATCGCGGCGTTCGAGGGCTGGAACGACGCCGGCGACGCGGCCACCTCCGCCGCCCGTCACCTCGCCGAGCGCTTTGACGCAACCCCACTCGCATCGATCGACCCTGAGCGCTACTTCGACTTCGGCACGACCCGACCGCTCGTCCACCTCGACGAAGACCGCCGCCGCACCATCACCTGGCCCGACACCGAGGTGCTCGCCGCCCGAGTCCCCACCGCCGATCGCGACGTCGTGATTGTCGTCGGGCTCGAGCCCCAGCTCCAGTGGCGTCGGTACTGCCGTCAAGTCCTCACGATCGCTGATGCCCTCGGTGCTTCATCCGTCATCACCCTGGGCGCCCTGCTCGCCGACGTTCCCCACACCCGTCCAGTTGACATCTACGGCGCCACCGATGATCCGGCCCTCATGGGACGTCTCGATTTGTCCCCGTCGACCTACGAGGGGCCCACCGGCATCGTCGGGGTGCTCACCACCGAGTCCGCAGCCGCCGGCCACCCCACCACGAGCTACTGGGCAGCCGTGCCCTCCTACGTACCCGGTGCCCCGTCGCCGAAGGCGGCGCTCGCGCTCGTCCATCGCGTGTGCGAGACCCTCGGCATCTCCGTGTTCGTCACCGACCTCGAAATCGCCACGGCCAGCTACGAGCGCCAGGTCGACGAACTCGTGGCTGAAGACGAGGACACAGCGGCCTACGTCCGCGACCTCGAGGCGGAGTGGGACGAGGCCGATGATGACGACCTTGAGGACGACCCCGAGTTGCTGGTCGCCGAGGTCGAGGAATTCCTTCGCGACGTTGACTGAGCGCAGCCTGGAGGCTCATAACCCAAAAGTCGTTGTTTCAAATCCAGCTCCTGCCACCATCACGAACGGTTAGAAGGGTCGCATCTCGGTGCGGCCCTTCTCCGCAATGGGTGGTCTCACAGCGGGCGCGTGCGATTCGCTTCTCGGGGAGGCGATTTTCATGGGGTTTGAGATCGGTTCGCTCACAGTCAGAGAGGCGACCCGTGAGCCCTGCTCGCCAACCACGGCGATCGGCCCGCCGTCCGCTCAACACGAGAACGACAACCGCTGGTTGACCATAACCCGGCCAGGTAGTGGTGTAAGTCGTTGCCATTGCCAGACCCGTCCGTCTGCAGCCCTCACTCGAGGATGGCTTACTTTCCCGGCCGCCTGGAGTGGCACTCAGGCATCGAAACAGCTCGTTCAGCAGGGTCCTGCCTGCCCACAGCACGATTCTCGCCCAGGGGTCGACTGCCGAGCAGCGGCGCCGGGTTTGCTAGGTTGCCGACATGGAGGGACGGTACCCGAACGGGATCATGCTGACGTTGGCTACGTGCCGCAACCGCGCCCATCTCGACGAGTGGCTCCACTGGTACGCCCACATCCACACGCCCGACGTCACCTCGGCAGGGGTGTTCGTCAACATGATCCGGTTCCGCAACACCAACCCGAATCATCAAGGCCGCGAGTACGTCAATCTCAGCGAGACCTACTTCGACGACCCGGTAGAGGCGCTCGAAGAACTCAAGCGGCGGAGGGCCCCGTTCCGCAGTGACGACCGCCAGTCGCCCTACACCGAGGTCGCTCCGGGTGGCGGGCCATACCGGCGGGAGGGCGGCGAGTTCCAGTTCGTCAAGAATGCTCCGGTTCGAGGGGTCCTCATGGTCGCTACGAATCCCGTCGACGGCGTGGACTCGGCCGACTTCAACCGGTGGTACAACGACGCCCACGTACCCGCCGTCCTCGGTCCTGGAATCTTCCAGAGTGCCTACCGCTACCGATCGGCGACCTCCGACGGCTCCGGACCCAGCTATCTCGCTATCTTCGAGACCCATCGGGAGGACATTGCAGCTGCGGCAGCCGAGAACCAGGCTGCAGTCGTGGCGCTCGGCACGGACGACGGGGCCGACGACGTACGCGAAGTCCTCTGGTGGCTAACCGCCGAACGGATCTTCCCGCTCGAGGGAAGAGCCTAAGTGAGCGGCCGTTTGGGGGAGAAGGTCGCGCTGATCACGGGCGGCGGGAACGGCCAGGGTGCTGCTGAAGCCCGGTTGTTCGTTGCGGAAGAAGCGTCCGTCGTCGTCGCTGACCTCGACGATGAGGCGGCTGCGGCGGTCGTTGCCGATCTGCGGGCCGCCGGCGGCCAGGCGATGGCCGTGCACCTAGACATCAGCGATGCCGACGAATGGGCCACCGCAGTCGAAGCGACGGTCGACCGATTTGGGCAGCTCGACATCCTCGTCAATAACGCCGCCATCTTCCTCGGCGAGGGACGGATCGATGCCGTGTCCGACGAGGACTGGCACCGCATGTTCGCCGTCAACTCGACCGGCCCGTTCTTCGGGATACGCGCGTGCGTTCCCGCGATGCGCGCTTCGGGCGGCGGCTCGATCATCAACATCGCCACGACCAACGCCCTCCACGGCAGCAACCTCACCCCGGCCTACGGCGCGTCGAAGGCGGCAGTGATCAACCTGACGATGTCGGCAGCCGTCCAGTACGGGCCGGACGGGATCCGCGCCAACGTGATCCTTCCTGGACCAACTGACACCGCCATGCTTCGGGGTTTCATGGGCGAGGCCGCCGACAGGGCGGCCGACCTGCTCCCGCTTCGCCGTCTCGGCCAACCGGCTGACATCGCAAACGGGGTGTTGTTCCTCGCCTCCGACGATGCGGCCTGGATCACCGGCGCGCAGCTCAACATCGACGGCGGCCTCCGGGCCTGATCGGAGGACCGGCGTGACGAAAACGGTCGTCGTGGAACGCGACGTGATGGTGCCGATGCGCGACGACGTCCGGCTCGCGACCGACGTCTATCGGCTGGGTAACGCCGAGCCCGGTCCGGTGCTTATCCACCGCAACCCCTACGACAAGTCGGTCGCCCAGCACGTCGGCAGCCAGATGCTCAACCCGATCGTCGCCGCCGAGCATGGCTACACCGTCGTTGTGCAGGATTGCCGCGGCTGCTTCGCGTCGGAAGGCGTGATGGATTTGTACTCGCAGGAGTTCGACGACGGCTACGACTGTGTTGAGTGGGCGGCCACCCAACCGTGGAGCAACGGGCGGGTTGGCATCTACGGATCGTCGTACATGGGGGTGACGGCGCTTCTCGCCGCCGTCGCTGCACCGCCTCACCTCGAGGCTGCCGCATCGTACCTGACGACCGGCAACTTCCACGAGGGTTGGATGTACACCGGAGGAGCGTTCGAACTCGGCTTCAACATGGGTTACACCCAGGTCAAGGCCCGCCAGGCGATCGCCCGACGCAGCATTGACGCCGACCGGGCGGCGGCGCTGACGGCCGAGCTGAGAACGTCGGGCGCCAACCGACTCGAGCTGTGTCGACACCTCCCGCTTGACGACGCGCCGGTGTTGCGCGAACGCGACGTCCTTCCATATTGGCACGACTTCCTAGACCATCCGACGTACGACGACTATTGGCGCCGCCTCGATGTCACCTACCGAGCCGAGGAGATCCAGGCGCCGATCCTCCACATCGCTGGCTGGTACGACCAGTTCCTCAAGGGGCACCTCGACCTCAACCGAGCCCTCGACGCGCATCCCGACATCCACGTCCGCGACACCCACCGCTTCGTCATCGGACCGTGGGACCACAACTCTTACGAGGGCCACCGCCTCTCGGCAGCTGGCGAACGCGAGTTCGGGCTGGCGGCGATTAGCGGCGTGATGGCGGTATCCGGCCTGACACTCGAGTGGTTCGACCGTTGGCTGTGCGACGTCGAGGGGCCGATGTTCGCGGAGCCGCGGGTGCGCTACTTCTCCATGGCCGGACCCGACCAAGGATGGCGGACCGCGCCCAACTGGCCGCCACCTACCACGCCGTCACCGTGGTACCTCGGCGACGGCATCGGACTGACCGCCGAACGACCGACTGTGCCCGGCGCCCGCTCGTTCGACTTTGACCCAAACGACCCAGTGCCGACCGTGGGCGGTCGGACTTTCTCGCTGGCCGCCGGTGGCGGCGGCGTCCAGGATCGGGCGGAGGTCGCCCGGCGTGACGATGTCCTCGTCTTCGAATCCGCGCCGCTCAACAAGCCGATCAGCGTGGGGGGTAACGTCCGGGCCACGTTATGGGTGATGAGTTCCGCCGTAGACACCGACTTCACCGCCCACCTCGTCGATGTCGAGCCCAGCGGGTACTGCGTTCCAGTGGCTGACGGGATTCAGCGAGCCCGCTACAGGAACTCGGTCGAGGCGCCGGAGTTCCTCACGCCCAACGAGCCGACGGAACTAACCATCGACCTGTGGGACACCGCCTACACATTTGCCGCCGATCACCGCATCCGGCTCGAGATCTCGTCGAGCAGCTTCCCCCGCTGGAGTCGCAATGCAAACGCCGCCGTGCAACCGGAGAAGGCGCGGCCCGACGACCTCGTCGTCGCCACCAACACGGTCCTGTTCGGTCCGAACCGGCCGAGCCACCTGGTGTTGCCGACGGTCAGCTGAAACGGTCGCTGGAATCCGAAGCGCCTGCTTACTGGGTGCCGATCCGATGCCGTCGAGAGGCTGGATGACGTCGTCGCAGTGGACGCTACGAGCAAACGTTTGAAGACGGCGCCGAAGCGCTGCCCTGGCTGCTGGATTCGGGGGTCTCCTCCATCGTCGCATTCAACGACCTCGTGGCCCTTGGCCTTCTCGTCGAGTCGACGCGCCGGGCCCTGTAGTTCCTAGCGAACTCAGCGTGATCGGATCCGACGACGTGGCGATGGCCGCATGGCGGCGCCGCTGACCACACTCGCTGGCAGCCTTGGAAGATCTCGCTATGGCGGCGAGAGGTGACGCCGAGAACGCTGCCGGTGCGGCTGGTCGTCCGGAACAGCACGGGTCTGTCCCCGGGTTCAACCTGGGACGCTTTGGGATCAAACCCCAGGTTTACTCGTGGTGAACGACGACATGTCATCGCCTTCGGCACGGCGACGGTACTCGCTGAAGTTGAACGGCCACTGGGTAACGATGCGGCCCGATGCCGATCGGTAGTACCCGTTGCACGACGTCTGCCACACGTCGACGCCAGCGATCTCCTCCTGAAGCGTCGTGTTGAAATCATCCATCACGTCTCGACGAACCTCGATCCACTCATCACCTGCGGCCTCAAGCCCGTCCACGAGCCGCAGCAGGTATTCGACCTGGTGCTCGAGCATCAAGATGATCGAGTTGCCGCCGTTGGTGTTCGGACCATACAGCATGAACATGTTCGGGAACCCGCTGGTCGTGACGCCGAGGTACGCCACGGGGTCACCGGCCCAGGCGTCGGCCAGAGCGACGCCGTTCGCCCCGATGACGTCGATCGCACTGACGTAGTCGGTGGTGGCGAAACCCGTCGCGAGCACGATCGCATCGACGGGGCGTTCAGTCCCATCTGCAGTCAAGATTCCGTCCGCGGTCACTCTCTCCACCGGGTCGACCACGAGCTCAACGTTCGGCCTATTGAAGGTCGGTAGGTAGTCGTTGGAAAGCAATGGGCGCTTGCAGCCCCATGGGTGGTCCGGGGTTAGCAGTGCTCTAATCTCTGGATCTTCGACCTCAAGGAACTGTTCAGTCGCTCGAGCCGTGATTGCCTCCATCGTCGTGCGCGCCGTGTAGTCGAGCCCGAGTTCGATCACTTCGAACAGCGCGTCGCGCGACTCGAGCATCAGCTCCGGCCGGTCCCGGAATGCCTGCTTCTGCTCCTCGGTGTACGGGACGTCATCCTTGGGCAAAATCCAGTTAGGCGTTCGCTGAAACACGTGGAGCTGCTCCACTGTTGACGCAATCGCGGGAATGAACTGCACCGCAGAGGCCGCGGAGCCTATGACCGCCACGCGCTCAGCTGTCAGGTCGTGGTCATGGTCCCACTGGGCGGAGTGGAAGACCGCTCCGTCGAATGAATCCAGACCATCGATGTCAGGCAAGTTGAGGCGACCAAACATGCCGACGGCGCTAACGAGGAACTGCGCCCGAACCTCGTAACCATCGTCGAGCGTCAACGTCCACCGAGCTGTCGCAGGGTCCCACACTGCCGCGTCGACTCCGGTGTTGAGACGCAGGTGCGGTTCGAGGCCCCAATCGGCAGCGACCCGTTGGAGATACTCGAGGATCTCGGGCTGGGTACCGTACGGCTTGGACCATTCAGCGCTCGGAGCGAACGAGTAGCTGTACATGTGTGAGGCGATGTCGCAACACGCGCCGGGGTAGGTGTTGCGCAGCCAAGTGCCGCCGACTGCCGACTCCCGGTCGAAGATGAGGAAGTCCTCTCGACCCGTCTCAGAGAGGCGGATCCCGGCGCAGATGCCGCCGGCGCCGGCACCGATGATGGCGAACTGGGTCTCAATACGATCGTTCACGTCCAACGGCGCACTACGCGCTGCCGTGGCGCAACAGTGACCCTGGGGTTGCCCCGGTGCACTCGCCGTCGCAAAACGTCACCTCGCCGTTGACCATGATGTAGTGGTAGCCACGCGGCTTTTGAACCAGACGCCAGGCGCCGGCCGGGAAGTCCCATGCCCGCTCGGGCTCGCCGACGTGCAGCTCATCTAGGCCATAGATGATGATGTCAGCCGGCGCTCCCTCGCGGATCCACCCGCGATCGGTGATGCCCGCTGCCTGTGCCGGATAGGCTGAGAGACGCCAATGCGCCTCTTCGAGGTCCATCAGTTCGTTATCTCGGCAAAGCAGAGCGAGGAACTCGGTGGGGTAGCGGCCGTGGGTGAGGAACTTCGTGTGGGCGCCCCCGTCGGAAACCCCCGGCAGGGAGACGTCGCAGTGGATTACTTCGCTCATCGCTTCGTTGTCTGCCGGTCTCGGCGGTGTGATGAATAGCGCCCGCATGTTGTCCTCGAGCGCTACGTCGATGAACGCATCGACGACATGGCAGTCGCGTATCTGCGCAATCTCGCCCACCGTGTAGCCCTCGATTTCTTTGAGGTGGGGTTCGTGGACGATACCAACCAACAGGTCATCGGTGAGTGCCAACATCGGCGCGCCTGCGTCGAATGCCTCTCGGATCCGGCGACGGTTGTCTTCGTCGAGCAGGTTCGCGCGGCGCTGCTCGACGTCGCCCATTAGGACCTCGCGCCACACCTCGACAGTGTCGAACAGGTTCCAGTCTTCCAGCGTGAACTGGAAGTCGTTTTCGACGGTGAGGGCCTGCGCGTACAGACGCAGACCCCGGGCGTTGGCATCGTGGAGCCAGGCGATGGTGTCCTCGTAGGGGACCTGTGGGTTGCCGTGCTGATCGGCAAAGAGGGCGAGGACGTTCCACAGGATGGGGCGTCCCGAGGCTTCGGCGAGCTTCTCCGTGAGTTCCCGGCTTGCACCGATGCACTGGATGAGTCCGCGCCCGGCATCGCGGAGGACTTCGGCGAATGCAATGAGGTCGTCCTCGGTCATCAGGTTCGTGATCATCGGGCTGCCGTCGAAGTCCCGCTGCACCTCCATCTCGGCAGCGGTGAGTTGCCCGGACCATCCGCAAGCGCCAGCGTCGAGTGCTTCGCGCATGAGACGATGCAGTTCGGCGCGCTCCTCGTCGTTGGCGGGACGGCTCTTCGCCGACTCGATCCCCATGACGTAGGCCATGAGTGGGTTGAGGGGGACGTAGCTAATGATGTTGACGCCCTTGGGCGTGCGCTCGATGCTGTCGAGGAACTCAGGAAACGTCTCCCAGTCCCATGGCATGCCGGCTTGCATCGATTCGAGCGGCACGGCCTCGTTGCGGGTCATCGTCTGCATGGACCGCTCTCGGTCCTCCGGCTTGACCGGTGCGAATCCGAAGCCGCAGTTGCCAATGGCGACCGAGGTAACGCCGTGGTAACCCGAGATAGTGCACCACGGATCCCAATAGACCTGCGA
>CAJWHS010000096.1 GCA_913041415.1 uncultured Acidimicrobiaceae bacterium
CACGGCCGCCTCGCGGCCCGGGTGCAGGTTGGGCGTTGGTGTGTAGCGCTCGCGGCCGACCCACGGCCGCGTCGGAGGGACGCGCGCCGCGCGGTGCGCGTGGCGCGCGCGTCCATCTCGCCGTCGCTCACGACATCCTCGTCGGCGCGCGCCCCGACCACGTCCTCGAGTCGTCCAACCAACACGGCGATCGAATCGTTGGCGACCGCGCCGTACAAACCGGCCTTGGAACCGAAGTGATGGTAAAGCGGTCCGGTCGTGACACCAGCCTTCTCGACGATGTCTGCGTTGGAGGTCTTGTCGAAGCCGAAGGAACCGAAGCAGGCCCGGGCCGCCTCGATCATCTCGCGACGAGTCGAAGCGCTGTTGGTGTCAGGCGGACGGCCCGGTGGTCGACGGCTGGTGCTCATGTCGGTCTGCGCCTTGACCTTCCTCGTTGACTTTGGTGACACGCCTGGTCGTTTCCGGGCGCCGTCCACACTAGGCCTCTGGCACCGCAATCTCAGCCTCCGGCACCGCAATCTCGACACGAATAGATTGGTCGATATATTCTTTCCAGGCGGAGTCCGAGACTGGGCTTGCGACGAAAGGCTCAGCGGAGCGAGGGGGGAGTACGACATGCCCGAGCGCAAACTCGTTGAGCTCGCCCACCCCAGCGACGGGGTCGCCGAGATCACCTTTGCGGACCCGAAGATCGCTAACACTGTCTCGTGGGCGGGGGCTTGCGCGCTGGCCTGCGGCCTCGACGAGGCGCATCAGGCCGGAGCCCGGATCGCGGTCGTGTCATCAACGGTTGCCGGGCATTGGCTCGAGCACGCCTGGCTTGGCGACCTCCTAGCAACCTTCGCAGGTGAGCCGACCACTGGCGATCCGGACGGTTTCGGCCGCGTCCTCACACAACTCGACCGACCCGACCTTCTCGTCATTGCCGCGATCGACGGCTCGACCTCGGGCGGCGGCTGCGAGATCGGCTGGGCGTGCGACCTGCGCGTCGCTGGCGCCGACGCGACCTTTGCTCAACCCGAGGTCGCCATGGCCATCACTACCGGGATCGGTGGGACCTCCCGCCTGGTGCGCCTGATCGGACCGACGGTGGCCGCAGAGATGGTTCTGGACGGCCGGCCGGTCAGCGCCGCACGGCTCTATGATCTGGGGGCCGTCAACCGACTCACCGCAGCCGGAGATGCCCGACGCGTTGCGCTCGAGTGGGCGACGGAGCTTGCGACGCGACCGCATCAGTCCATCACCGCCATGAAGCAGTTGCTGAGGGACTCGATGAACCGCAGCCTCGATGATGCGCTCCGCGACGAGCAGGCCGCCTTCCGGCGCCTGGCAGCGACACCGCTGGCGAGGCAGCGCATGCAACTAGCCCAGGCGCGTTATGACCACGGTGAGCTCCCAAAGGAGCTCGTCGAGGCGGCAGCCGGCTGAGCGCTACGAATCGGACCCAAGGAGGGAATCCTGACCATGAAAAAAATCCGTTACCTGATCGGTGTGTTGCTCGTATTCGCGCTGGTCGCGGCTGCGTGCGGCGACGACGACGGGGCTGAAACCCCCGAGGCGGAGCCAGCCGCCGAAACAACCTCCTCTGCGCTCGACGCGGAGGAGGCCACGACGACGACCGAGGCACCGACAACCACGACGATCGCGCCCGAGTCAACCGCATCTGCACCCGAGCCCGAGCCAATGCCCGGCTGCATGACCGATAGCCCCGGCGCAGTGAAAATCGGGTACCTGGGCCTCCCACTGCCGGGAAATGACGAGCTCTTCGCAGCTGGGGTCGACTACGTGAACGACGAGCTCGGCGGATTTTGTGGCGGCAACACCTTTGAGGTGGTTTCATGCCAGTCCCTGTTCACCCCCGAGTCCACGGTCGACTGTCTGAACCAGTTCATCGCCGAGGACGTGGTGGTGGCAACGGGTCTGACTCTGTTGTTCGTCAACCCCAACGACCTCACGAGCGCCCGCCTGGCTTCGTTCGGCGCCGCGCCGGGATCGGTCCCCGAGGCGGAGAGTGTCGAGAGCTCGACCCACTTCTTCCCCCCGTCCACCGCCTTCCTCGGTGCTCCGATAGCGGCGATGGGAGAACTCGGCTTCGAGAACGGTGGGGTGTTCTTCACCGATAACGCCAGCGGCCAGTCATCAGCTGAGACTGCGGCTGAATTGGCGGACGGGCTGGGTGTGTCGATCACCCCGACGTTCTTCGCGGCAGCGCCCGAAGTACCCGACTGGGCGGCCGCAATGTTGACAGCGGTCGCCAGTGGCCCTGACTTCGTGGGCGCCCAGATCCTGTCGGCACCCGGCGATTGCCCCGGGTTCATCAGCGCCGCGATCAACACGCCGAACACGCCGCCGTTCCTGGCGGCTAGCTGCGCAGTGGACGCGATCGCGAACGCTGCGGACATTGCGGGCAACTACATCTACTCGTTCACGATCCTGCCGGGTGACGAGGCGAACGCGCCGACCGATCAGGTCGCCGATGAGGTCGGCATCTATCGCAACGCGGTCGCAGATCTGCCCAACGCCCCGCTCGGTGGCGAGTTCGGCTCCGCCCGCGATGTCTTCGGTACCGCCATCAACCTGGCCCGCGCAATCGAGTCGTTGCCGATCACCGAGATCACAGGCGACACGGTGTACGACAACCTGCCGTCCGCTGCGTTCGACGTGTTCATGGCCGGCCCCGTCGACTGCACGGCGCGGCCCGACGCCGGCCAGACCGGTTGCGGCACGAACATGTGGCTGTACGAGATTGTTGCCGACGGCACGTTCATCAACCGCGGCCTGCTGCCGGTGCTCCAGTGAAGTTTGCTCCCCTGGGGCCGCCCGACCAACTGGTTGGGCGGCCCCAGGGGAGGCTCATCCACGACCGGGCCCAGGGGGTGCCGTGCTCGACACGTATCTGACCTTCGCGATCCTCGGTCTCGGCTTCGGTTCGATCTACGCGTCGTTGGGAATGGGTCTTGTCATCACGTACAAAGGCACGGGAATCATCAACTTCTCGTTGGCGGCCCTGGCTGCCTGGGGCGCGTTGGTGACCGACGAGCTACGCACGACAGGCGAGTTTGTGCTGCCGGTATTCATCATTCCTGACCGAGTGACGATTGACTCCGGAGGCCTCAACCTGTGGACCGCGCTCCCGCTGGGCCTGTTGTCCACTGTGGTCCTTGCTCTATTCAGCTACCTCGCGATCTTCCGACCCATGCGAACGGCCCCCGTACTGGCCCGAATCGTCGCGTCGATCGGCCTCCTGACCACGTTGCAGACACTGATGCTCTTGCGCTTCGGCGAGACGCCACGCAACGTGGAGGGCATCCTGCCCAAGGAGTGGGTGACGATCGCCGGCCTGGGAATTCCTCGCGATCGGCTCTACATCGCCGCCATCGTCGTTGGCGCCGCGCTCTTGGTCGGCGCCTGGTTCCGTAAGTCACGGACGGGCCTGGCTATCCGGGCAACAGCCGAGAATGAGGAGGCTGCATCGCTGGCACGGTTCTCTCCCACGTCGCTGGCGGGCGTGACATGGGTCGCCAGCGCCGCTCTGACCGGTCTCATGCTCATCCTCGCCTCGAGCATCGTTCCGTTGGGCCCTACAACCTACTCGCTGTTTGTCGTCCCGGCGCTGGCGGCTGCGCTGGTCGGCCGGCTCAGTTCGTTGACAGTGACCACCGCCGCCGGACTCGCCCTGGGGATGCTGCAAACGGAAGTCGGCTTTCTCCGGGGTCGTTCCTGGTGGCCCAATTTCGCCGACACATCTGGGGTCTTTGACGCCGTCCCGTTCGTTATCATCGTCTTCGCTCTGTTCATCGCCGGGCGCGGACTTCCCGAACGCGGTGCCACGGTGCAAGCTCGGCTTCCTGACGTGATTCGGGTAACGCCGCGCTGGCCCCTGGTCGGCCTCTCTTTCGCGGCGGTCACTGCGCTGGCGTACCTTTTCTCCAACACGTACCGCCTGGCGCTGACCAGCACCCTCATCGGCGTCCTGGTGGCCCTGTCGATCGTGGTCCTGACGGGGCTGGTCGGTCAGATCACGCTCGCGCAGGCCGCCTTCGCTGGCGCATCGGCCTTCCTCGTTATGAAGCTCGGTGACGGCTGGCCGTTCCCACTCAACATGATCGCGGCCGTGGCGCTCGCCACCGTTCTGGGCACGATCGTGGGGATCCCGGCGCTGCGAATCCGCGGCGCACAATTGGCTGTCGTCACCATGGCGGGCGCAGTGGCCATCGAGCGTTTCGTGTTCGCCAACCCAAGATTCGTGGACCCCAGCGAGAGTCAGGTCCATGATCCCGAACTGTTCGGCTTGAACCTGGGCCGCCAGGTCGGCCGCGAGACGGCCCGCGTCCATTTCACCTTGCTGGTGCTGGTGCTGGTAACGGTCTCGTTGCTCCTCGTCACCAACATCATCCGCAGCTCTACCGGCCGCCGATTCCTCGCCGTTCGTTCCAACGAGCGCGCCGCCGCCTCCTCGGGGGTCGATGTCGCCCAGACGAAGCTCCTCGCCTTCGCGATCTCGTCAGCCATCGCCGGGCTCGCCGGCACGATGATGGCGTTCTTCCTCGGCCAGTTCGCCACCGACAGCAACCAGTTCGCAGTGTTCGCAAGTCTCAATTTCGTCGTGTTCGCCTACCTGGGCGGCATCAGCAGCATCAACGGCGCGCTCATTGCCGGCGTGATGGCTCCTTCGGGCATCGCCTTCGTCATCATCAATGACTACTTCGACTTCTTCGGGGGCCGAGAGTACGCCGCTCTCGCCGGCATCCTCCTTATCGTCACCATGGTCATCAACCCGATCGGCATCGCCGGTGCGGCCGAAGAGCGGCGCCTCGCGAAGCTGGCGGCCAAAGGCGAGGAGGACCAGCTTCGCCACACCCCGCGCATGCCCGAAGAAGGAGCGCCCCCCGAGTTGGAGCCGTCACCCGGCAGTCCGGCGCTCAGCGTTGATGGGTTGACCGTCCGCTACGGCGGGCTCATCGCGGTCAACGGCGCATCCGTCGAGGTCGGTGCGGGCGAGATCGTCGGCCTCATCGGGCCGAACGGTGCCGGAAAGACGACGTTCGTGGATGCCGCGACCGGATTCACGCCGGCGACCGGGACCGTGACGCTCGCGGGCCGACGGCTTGACGACCGCAGCGCCCATCGCCGGGCACGAGCCGGCCTTGGACGCACGTGGCAGTCCGGGGAGTTCTTCGCGGACATGTCAGCGTACGAGAATGTCTTGGTGCCGACCACCGCAGGAACCGTCCGACAGGTCGCAAAGGATATCGTCAGCCCCACGCGAGACACGGCAGTCTCTACTGCGGTCTGGGCGATGGACCTGTTGGGGCTGCGCGGCGATGCCACGTCGCGACCTCAGGATCTGTCACTAGGCAAGCGCAAGCTGCTTGGCGTGGCCCGCTGTCTGGCCGGCAATCCTCGGGTGGTGTGTCTCGACGAGCCAGCCGCAGGACTCGACAGCGGCGAGAGCCGAGAACTGGGGACGCGGCTTCGCGACGTCGCGGGAACCGGCATCGGTGTGTTCTTGATCGATCACGACATGGGGCTGGTACTTGATGTCTGCGACCGCATTTATGTGCTGAACTTCGGCGAGATCATCGCTGCCGGCACCCCTGAGGAGATCCAGTCCGACCCCGCGGTCATCGATGCGTACCTCGGTGAGGAGACCGCCGACGCCGCCCCGGGGGGCTCATGACCGCCATCGAGACCACCGAGTTGACGGCGGGCTACGACGGCGTGCCGGTCGTGCGAGAACTCAACCTCGACGTCGCAGCCGGCGAGGTAGTCGCGCTGTTGGGGCCCAACGGGGCCGGGAAGTCCACGACCCTGCGGACGATCTGTGGCCTCCAGTCGGCGATCGCCGGCCGCGTGGCCCTGCTGGGCGACGACGTGACCGGCCTACGAGCCCACAACGTCTGTCGGAAGGGCCTTGCGGTCGTCCCGGAGAACCGAGGCCTCTTCCACCAGTTGACCGTGGCGGAGAACCTCCGCCTCCGCAAGTGCAAGTCATCTACGGTCACCGTCGACGACGTGGTAGACAACTTCGGTGCGCTCGGTTCTCTGATGGACCGTCGTGCGGGCCTGCTCTCAGGCGGCGAACAGCAAATGCTCGCCCTGGGCTGCGGCCTCATCGCTGACCCGCGTGTGTTAATGGTCGATGAACTGAGTTTGGGCCTGGCGCCGCTTATCGTGGCCGACATGTTGCAGGTCGTGCGCCGCATCGCCGATGACACGAAGCTCGCGGTCCTGTTGGTGGAACAGCACGTCCACAGCGCGTTGGCGATCAGCGACCGGGCCTACGTACTCGGCCGCGGCGAACTCCTCGCGTCTGGCACAAAGGCGGAGCTCTCGCAGGATCTAGCCACACTCCAGACGAGCTATCTGGGAACCAAAGGAGAGGACTAGCGATGAGCGAAGAAGAGAATTTTGTGCGGTACGAGACCCGCTCAGAGGGAGCTGTGGCGTTGATCACGCTCAGCCGCGCCCAGGCGCGCAACGCCCAGAACAAACAGATGACGTACCAGCTCAACGACGCGTTTAGCCAGGCAGCCCACGACGACGCGGTTCACTGCATCGTGCTGGCTGCCGACGGCCCCGACTTCTCGTCTGGTCACGATCTGAAGGGCCCCGGCCAGTTCGATGCAGACCCCCATTGGGTCGGTGGGTCGTGGACACGTCCGGGCGCGGAGGGTCTCATGGCCATGGAGGAGGAGATGTACCTCCACATGTGCCGCCGCTGGCACGATCTGCCCAAGCCCACTATCGCAGCGGTGCAGGGCAAGGTGATCGCCGGGGGTTTGATGCTCATGTGGGTGTGTGACCTGATCGTGTGCGCCGACGACGCCCAGTTCCGGGACATGACCGTGGACTTCGGCGTGAACGGCGTCGAGTGGTTCTGCCACCCGTGGGAGATGGGCATCCGCAAGGCAAAGGAATTTCTTTTCACCGGCGACTGGTTCAGCGCTGAGGACGCCGCCGACAGCGGCATGGTGAACCGGGTGGTTCCGGCTGCGGACCTCCTCAACGAGGCGCTCGCTCTGGCCGAGCGGATCGCATCCCGTCCCCAGTTCGCGCTGAAGCTGGCGAAGCTGTCAGTCAACCAGGCCCTCGACGCGCAGGGCTTCCAGATGGCCCAGCAAGCAGCGTTCAGCTTGCAGCATCTGGGACACGAACATGTTCGTGCCGAGATGATCCGCCAGGGCCTTACTTTCCCAGGTGAGTGAGGAGCCAGCAATGTCGGCACAAACCCAAGGACGGCTTGCCGGCAAGGTCAGCCTGGTGACGGGCGGAGCGAGTGGCATCGGAGAGGCCACCGTCGGTGCCTTCGTCGAGCAGGGGGCACGCGTCGTCATCGCCGACGTGCGCGCCGACGCCGCTCGCTCGGTGGCGAAGGAACTCGGCGGCCCAGACGTCGCCATCGGGGTGGGCATGGACGTGTCGGTCGAGAAGGACGTCGCCGCCGGTTTCGATGCCGGTGTCGAAGCGTTCGGCTGCATCGATGTCGCGTTTCTCAACGCCGGCATCCTCGGTGCCTCGGGGCCGATATCGCAGACCCGGGTAGAGGACTGGGACCGAACGTTGGATGTTCTAGTGAAAGGTCCTTTCCTGGGCATCAAGCACGCGGCGCGAGTCATGGAGCCACTCGGCCGCGGCGCAATCGTGTTGACGTCGAGCATCGCCGGCCTGGCCGGTGGTATCGGCTCACATGCGTACACGACGGCCAAGACCGCAGTGGTCGGGCTCACCCAATCCGCCGCGTCGGAGCTCTGCCATTTCGGCATTCGCGTCAACGCAGTGGCGCCTGGCACGGTGCCGACGAACATGACGGTTCCGCCGGGCGACGAAGCCATGGGCCAGCGGGTGCGCGACATGATTGCCGCTTCATCGCCGCTAGGGATCGCGGGGAGCCCGCGTGACGTCGCGGATGCCGTCGTCTACCTGTCGAGCGACGAGGCCCGCTATGTATCGGGTGTCACCATCGCGGTTGACGCTGGATATCTGGCTGGCGGCACCAAGGGCCAGTTCCACAAGGGTGAAGGTCACATGACGACCGGCATCGCCGGCGACAACTGACCCAGCCGGGTTAGTTGAATTTCCGTGCGAGCGGTGAGCGTCGGGAGCAGGAGTCTCTGCTAGCGGACGCTGCGGGTTGCCATGAGCCCCCGGACATGGAGCGTCTCATTGACGCTTTGCACGCTCCGAAATCCACTCGATGCAGCTCGCACGCGGGTCAGCCCGCAGTAGTCGTTCTGGAGAGTGAACGGCCAGTCATAGCCGACGATCGACATGATGTAAGTGCCCATGACTCCGCCGTGACTGAAAACCGCCACTGTCTGACCTCGGTGCGACGCGACTAGGTCGTCGAATGCCGAGACCACCCGGTGCCGAAACACATCGAAACCACCGTGGTGGTCGAACATGAATAGCGGGTCGGCCTCGTACTCCGCCCATTTGTCGTCGCTCGCGACTGCCTGTTCGTTGGGTATGTAGGAGGCTCCACCGTGGCCGAGTTCCTCGAGTCGCGGATCGTAGCTGACGTCGATGCCGAGCCGAGCGGCCGACGGTGCCGCCGTCTCGCGAGCTCGGCGTAATGGGCTCGCCGCGATGTGGGTGACGTTCTCATCGGCCAGCAGGTCGGCGACCGCCACTGCCTGTTGGCGTCCGAGGTCGGTCAACGGCGGG
Organism: uncultured Acidimicrobiaceae bacterium; assembly: GCA_913041415.1. GTDB lineage: Bacteria > Actinomycetota > Acidimicrobiia > Acidimicrobiales > Aldehydirespiratoraceae > UBA11606. The sequence continues at coordinate 8,671 of CAJWHS010000096.1, forward strand.
TCGGCGACATCGCCGTCGGCGAGTTCCTGGCGCTCGGGTTGGCCGTGGCGGATTAGAAGCAGATCCATGCGTGGTCTCCGATTTCGCGAAGGAAATAGATCACTCAGTATAATAAGTTGCCAACGGCTAGTGCGTGAAGAGCGCACCTGGAGGTGCACGATGGCAAGGTTCGACACCGTAATCAAAGGCGGCACGATTTTCGACGGAATGCGCACACCGCGCTACGTCGGTGACATCGGGATCCGCGACGGGGTGATCGAGGCCATCGGTGGCATCGATATTGGCGATGCCGACCAGGTGATCGATGCCGATGGGCTGCACGTCGCGCCCGGTTTCGTTGACCTGCACACCCACTACGACTCGCAGGTCTATTGGGATCCGTGGT
>CAJWHS010000097.1 GCA_913041415.1 uncultured Acidimicrobiaceae bacterium
AGCCGATGGGTGTTCGTGTCAGCCGGATCGCAAGTGGTCTCCCGGTCGGTGGCGACCTCGAGTACGCCGACGAACTCACGCTTGGCCGGGCCCTCGAGGGCCGCACGGTGCTCGATACTGGAAACGACTCGCAGCCCTGATTTGCAGCGGTTGATCCGTCGAGGAAATCGTCCATCTCGCCCGCACAGAAATGGGGGGGAGAATCGGAATCTGTGCTTCCGTCTGTGTTGAAGTGGCGATACGAGATTGACGATTGTGTGGCAAATACTACGGAGATATTTCGGCCTTCGACGACCTGACCTGGTCGGTATTCCTCGTGCCGGCATGGCTCGAAACGCCGAGGTCAGCTCTCGAGCGTCACCATGCCGGCCGGCGTCAGCAACATCGCTCGGAGGGATGCGGCCGACTGCGTGACGGGGTAGGGGAGTGCGTACTCCTGCAACCGCCCGGCGACGGCAAGGTCGGGGTGGGAGAGCTCGAAGCCGAAGAGCTCGGCTCCAGCCGCAGCCGTAGTGGCCGGCGTGGCGCCGGGCCACTCGATGAGGAAGGGTACGATGCCATCGCTATCACCTGGAGGAAGGGTGAGCCGCCAGTGAAGGACGTCCCCGGCGGGGGTCGTGCGCTGCATGGCGAAGGCAGGGCCGGGGTCAAGCTTGCGGACCGTGCACCACGCCAGCCACAGGTCGAGATCTGGTACCGCTGCGGCCCAGGTGACGAGGCGAGGCTTGGTGACGTTGTCGACCCCGAACGGGCGGGGCCCGACGTGATCGGCCTGATCGGGATCGGGCCCGATGATCTCGAGATAGGCGCCGTTACCGATCGCAAGCAATGCGTTTGCCGTGCCCATGCCGTCGTGGCTTCCGCCAGGGGTGGGGGTGACCCCCCATTCGTCGCGGATCCGTGCGACCGTGACGGCCAGGTCTGGGGTGGCGTAGACGAGGTGGTCGAGTCTCGCCTCGAGGGTGGTGGCTCGATTCACGGCACCTCGCTTGGATCGTGCATCGATGTCGACTGCCACGATGCCGGCGGCTTCGTGGATCGCTTCGCGTCGGTCGATGCTCAACGCCTTGCCGTCGGCGGTGACGAACCCGCCCCGTGTCGCACTGATCCGCCGAGCGATGCGGTCGGGAAAGCCAGGTGCGAGTGTTGGCCCGAGGGCGGTGAGGTCGACGTCGTTCGGGCCGAGGCCGGGCTCGACATCGGCCCGTCGGGCAAGTTGCCTCGCCCGGTCACGCACGGTGCGCAACGCCCGACCGTCGGCGGCCTCATGGTGGGTGTCCGGATCGATGACGAGGCGCACTCGTTCGGCGAGTTCGACGGGGAGATCGGCGGGACGGCCTCGCAGCACATCGCGTTCGTCAAGGACGGCGGCGATCACGCACGCGAGCCAGGGGTGACGGGCGTCGACGATGATCCGGGCGAGACGAGGGTGCACCGGCAGCATCGCCATACGACGGCCGAGATCGGTGGCGGCACCGGTGTCGTCGAGCGCACCCAGGGTCGTCAGGAGTTCGACCGCCTTCGCCCAGCGTGCGGTGTCGGGTGGGGTGAGGAAGGGCAGGGTTGCTGGGTCGATGATCGTTCGGCGAGCGAGGTCGAGGGCGACCGGCGCCATGTCGTCCTCGGTGATGGCGGGTGGGGCGTGGGGTGCCCGGGCCGCGTGTTCGGCCTTCGACCAGAGTCTGATCGCAACCCCGGGCCCCAGACGGCCGGCGCGTCCGGCCCGCTGATCAGCCGACGCCCGACTGCAGTTGATCGTACGCAGGCCACTCATCCCGGTTCGGGGGTCGAGTCGAGCCGTGCGTTCGAGTCCGCTGTCGACGACGGCGGTAATACCGTCGACCGTGACGGAGGTTTCGGAAATGTTGGTCGTAAGAACGACTCGGCGCTCAGCCCGGGCGACGAGTGCGGCGTCCTGCTCGGCTGACGGGAGGCTGCCGTGGAGGGGGAGGACGGCCGGTCCGTCGGGGCCTAAGGCGGCAGTCAGGTCCCGTTCGACCCTGCGGATCTCAGCGACCCCCGGCAGGAACACGAGCACGTCACCAGGCCCTCGAAGCGCCTCGCGAACCGCTCGTACCACGGCCGGTGCCAGCGGCTCACGGCGCTTCTTGGGTCGCCAGACGAGCTCGATCGGATAGGTGCGGCCGGGGCTCGACACGACCGGCGCGTCGTCGAGATGCGCTGCGATCGCGTCGGCATCGATGGTTGCCGACATCACGAGGAGGCGGGCGTCGTGGTCGCCGCTCTGCGCGCCGGCGAGCATCAGAGCGAGGCCGACATCTCCCGGCACTGACCGCTCGTGGAACTCGTCGAAGATCACGAGTCCGACGTCGGTGAGCGCAGGATCGTCGACCAAGCGAGCGGTCAAGACCCCCTCGGTAACGACCACCAGACGAGTTGCCGGCCCGACCACCCGGTCGTCGCGCGTGATCCATCCGACGGTTTCGCCTGCGTCTTCACCGAGGAGTCGGGCCAACCGACGAGCCGCTGCTCGGGCTGCCATACGGCGAGGCTCGAGCAGCACGATTGTGCGGCCGTTGAGCCAGGGCTCATCAAGCAAGCGAAGCGGCAAGATCGTCGTCTTGCCGGCACCCGGCTCGGCTGTCACGACACATCGCCCTCGCTCGGCGAGCGCATCTCGCACGTCGTCGACACACTCCTCAATCGGGAGATCGGTGAGCGGAACCCGTTCGGTCATCCCGTGCATCTTGCCGCGTGTCGATGTGGGAGAGTCAGGTCCGTGAAGGTTCACCTCGTCGACGGCACCTATGAGCTGTTCCGCTTCCACTACGCGAAATCGAACCGCGATCCCCGGCATGGAGCCCAGCGAGGGGTGCTCAACACCTTGCTCAATCTGGTTGCCGATGGCGCAACGCACATCGGGATCGCGACCGACCACGTCATCGAGTCGTGGCGAAATGACCTGTACGACGGGTACAAGGACGGCGCTGGGATCGACCCCGAGCTCTTCGCCCAGTTCCCCGAGGTCGAAGAACTGCTCATGCTCTCCGGATTCGAGGTCTGGCCCCAGGTCGAACACGAGGCGGACGATGCAATGGCGGCAGCGGCGGCGCAGGCCGCGGCGGATGATCGAGTCGAGCAGGTCGTGATCTGCACCCCCGACAAGGATCTCGCCCAGTGTGTTACCGCCGATGGACGGGTTATTCAGTTCGATCGCCGCCGAGAGATCATCTACGACCGTGACGGTGTGATCGCGAAGTTCGGTGTGCCGCCCGAGTCGATCCCTGACTATCTCGGGGTAGTTGGTGATACAGCCGATGGGTTCCCCGGTCTGCCGGGTTGGGGTGCGAAGTCGGCTGCTGCGATCCTCACCCGCTACGGCTATATCGACCGGGTACCGCACGATGTGGCCGATTGGGATGTCAGTGTGCGTGGTGCCGCAAAGCTCGCTCAGACGCTTCGTGAACAGTTCGACGATGCGCTGCTTTTTCGGCGGATCGCCACCGTTGATCTCGCTGCTCCGGTGAGCAGCGTCGACGCGATGGCGTGGCGCGGGCCGCAGCCTGGCTTCGATGAGCGCTGCGAAGCACTCGGTGCCGACCGTCACCGGGCTCGGGCCCACAAGCTCTGGGAGAGCCATGGATAAGGACACTGCTCTTGCGATCGCTGCTGAGGCGGGCGATGAGATCGTCAGCCGACTCGCGTTCCTTTATGAACTCGACCAGCTCAAGACGGTGTTGCGTCAGAGCATGCTTGCTGACGGCTCGCGCCAAGAGAATTCCGCCGAGCACTCGTGGCACCTCGCGATGGCAGCGATGACCCTCGCCCCACTCGCCGATGAACCCGTCGACGTCGAGCGGGCGATCAAGATTTTGCTCGTCCACGACATCGTCGAGATCGACGCCGGCGACGTCTTCATTTACGACGACGCCCAACGGGCGGCCGCCGAAGTCGCCGAACAAGCGGCTGCCGATCGGATCTTTGGCTTGCTTCCTGCCGAACAGGGAGCGGAGTTCCGAGCGCTCTGGGACGAATACGAGGATCGATCGACCCCCGAAGGCCGGTTTGCGTATGCGTGTGACCGGCTCCAACCGCTGTTGCTCAATGTTGCGGTTGGTGGGGGGAGTTGGCGCCACCATGGCGTGACGGCCGATCGGGTGAAGGCGATCAACGGTGCGATCGACGATGGGCTTTCGCGAGTCTGGGCGGTCGCAGAGCGCTGCATCGATCAAGCCGTGGTCGACGGCCAGTTGCTGCCGCCGCCGACGGCCTGAGCTAGCGGGTCAGCACCACCACACCGTCGGGATCGGCGTAGACGGCGTCGCCCGGCGCGATCGTTGCGCCGCCAAAAGTGACGGCAACATTGCGACGTCCCTCGCCGAGCTTTTCGGTCTTTCGGGGCACCGTGCCGAGCGCGAACACGGCGATGGCGGAGTCGCGCAGTTCTACCGTGTCGCGCACGGCGCCGTAGACGATGATCGCTGCCCATCCGTTGGCGGCTGCCTCGGCAGCGACGTCGCCGCCGACCATGGAGCGACGCATCGATCCACCGCCGTCGACGACGAGCACTCGGCCCTCTCCGGGTTCGGCCACCGCCTCTTTCACCTTCGAGTTGTCCTCATGTGCTTTGACGGTCGACGCCGGTCCCGCTGCATGGGGCACCCCGCCGAGCGACACGAAACGTTCGGTCACGATCTGGGCGTCGTCGTGGTCGTCGCAGACGTCGGAGGTCGGTCGGAAGGCGATCGATTCGGCCATGGCCAGATCCTGACAGAGCAGCGCCGACGTCGCACGAGCTGACATCGGCAGGAGGTTCTGCGTTGCCGCGCCCGCAGCTCAGGCAGCCCTGTGGCGTTGGGGCAGTGGAGCATGCCAGCCGTACTGAAGGGCAAGCAGGCGGAGCGCGATGACGGTGATGGCACCACCCGCTTCCGTGATCGGACCCTCGAGTTCGAACTCCCACGCCAGCCCGATAATGAGTGACCCGAGCAGTGCGGGAATGACGTAGAGGCGAGAGTCGGCGCGGAAAACTTGGGGGACCTCGTCAGCCAACACGTCGCGCAGGAGACCGCCGCCGATCGCAGAGACAGTACCGACGACCATTCCGCCGACGATCCCGATGCCCGCCTCGGCTGCCTTTGTAGCCCCCACGATCGCGAACAAGCCGAGGCCCACGGCGTCGAGCCCGACAACGAGCCGTTCGAGCGCTGCGTCGGGTCGAGGTACGAGCAGTGCCGCGAGCGCTGCACCTCCGGCGATGGCGAGCAACCATCCTTCCTGCACGGCAACCGGTGGAAGGTCGGCGACAAGGACGTCGCGCACGACACCTCCTGCCAGTCCGGTGACGAGCCCGAGGGTGACAACACCGACAAGGTCGAGATCTCGTCGGATGGCAAGCCAGGCGCCGGAAAGTGCGAAGACGAAGACGCCGAGGTAATCGAGGACCGACACGAAGGTGCTGTCGAGCGTCATGGTGGTGCGGAGCCTACGCCTGCATGGCGGCGCTGCGCCGGTGCCGTGCTTCGCCGTCTGAGATTGCAGTGAGGTCACCTCGCCGCGAGCATGGCCCGATGAACGACGCCATCCGCCCCTTCACCATCAGTGTCTCCGACGACGAGATCGCCGATCTTCGCAATCGGCTCGCCCGAACCCGCTGGGCTGACCCGGAACCGGTCGACGATTGGAGCCAGGGGACCCCGCTCGAGTACACCCAGGAACTCTGCGCCTACTGGGCCGAGAGCTACGACTGGCGACGCTTTGAGGTTGAGCTCAACGCCTACGACCATCTCCTCACCGAGATCGACGGTGTCGACATTCACGCCATGCACATCCGGTCGCCGCACGAGGACGCAACGCCGATGGTACTCACCTATGGCTGGCCCGGTTCCGTCGCCGAGTTCATGGGGGTGATCGACCCGCTCACCAATCCGACCGCACACGGCGGTTCGGCCGACGACGCATTCCATCTCGTGATCCCGTCCTTGCCCGGCTACGGCTGGAGCGGCAAGCCAGCGTCGACCGGATGCGGTGTGGCGTGGATCGCCACCGCTTGGAACACATTGATGCACCGACTCGGATACGACTCCTACGTCGCACAAGGTGGCGACTGGGGCGCCTTAGTTACCACCTACATCGGCATGCAAAACCTCGGCAATGTTCGAGCGATCCACACCAACATGCCGGTCGCCAGTCCTACCCCCGAGTCGCTCGAAAACCCGACGGAGGAGGAGCAGCGTGCGCTCGCCGCACTCGGGTACTACGACAAGTGGGACTCGGGCTACGCGAAACAGCAGTCGACTCGACCCCAGACCCTCGGCTACGGTCTCGTCGATTCTCCGGCTGGCCAGGCCGCCTGGATTACCGAGAAAATGTGGGCCTGGACCGAAAATGACGGCCATCCGGAGGATGTGCTCACCAAAGATCAGATGCTCGACAACATCTCGATCTACTGGTTCACCGGGTCGGGAGCGTCGTCGGCTCGCCTCTACTGGGAGAGTTACGCCGACTTCACTGGAGGGACGGTCGAGGTGCCCACCGGGTGCTCGATCTTCCCGAAGGAGATCATTCAGTGCTCACGCCGCTGGGCCGAGAAGCGCTACACGAACATCGGGTACTGGAACGAGCTTGACGTAGGCGGCCACTTCGCTGCCTGGGAACAACCCGAGATCTTCGTGAACGAGCTCCGCGCCGCGTTCCGAGTCCTCTGAGACCGAGGCTTTTGGGGCCCGAGGTCGCCAAAAAGTTTCAGCATGTCCGAAAGAGACAGCACGCCGGAAGATCGCCCCAGCAGCGACCTTCCGACGTGATGCCGTTTCCCAGAGGAGACTGGAAACTTGGCGCTCTGCGCTCATCCTGGGGACGCAAGAGCAGCTACGTGATCGTGAGTGTAGGACTGGCGCGCGAACGGTCGATCTTCTCTGTGTGAACCGTGTGTTTCGTGGTCGTCGGCCCTTGTCGAACTGATCCGAGCGATCGTCGGGGGGCGTTCCGGTGAGGCCGGCGCGGCAGTTACTCCCCGGTGGGCACCCAGTTGCCGTGGAAGCCGAACGGCACCCGCCGGGGGAGATGAACGGTGGCAACCGGCTCGCCGTTGAAGTCCTGGGCGTCGAGGATCACGACGTTGGCAGTGTTGGTTGTCGCGTCATGCACATAGCTCATGATCCAGCCGTCGTCTTCGTTCGATAGGTCGTCGATCGAGGCGTCGGGGTCGCGGGGAATGAACACCATTTCCTGGGTTGCGCAGCCCGGTCCGAAGTCGTGCACCTCGATCGTGCCGTCGACCAGGTCGTGCTTGTACCCGGGACCCTCGTCACCGACGAAGCCGACGGTGTAGCCGTAGCGCGCTGCTCGGCCTAGACGTCGCTCGTCATGGCGAGGGAACTCGTGGCTGCGTTCGTCGAGACGTTCTTCGACGGTGCGACCGGTGGCGGGGTTGAGGGTCCAGCGGTCGAGGGTCGGCTCGCCCTCGGCCGGGCCGTTGGTGATGTTGCGGAACATCGCCGGGTGGCGTGCGACCTCCATTTGGATCCGCCCGTCGGGCAGGTCGAAGGCGTTGAGCGGATGGAAGACGAAGCAGGGGTCGACCTCGCACCACCGCACGTCGTCGGCGGTGCCGTCAAGGGGGAGAACCCCGACGCGTCCGGGCTCACCGTCGACCCACACGTATGGCAGTTGGTGGCCTTCCATCGCCCGCTCGAGGTTGAATCGGCACGGGAAGTCGAGCAGCAGCGCCGACGACTCGGTGATGTGGATGTCGTGCACCATCGGGCTGTAGCCGACCGGGACGTCGACCTTCCTGGTGACCGCAGTGCCTTCAACGTTGACGACGAGGTAGCGGATGAAGTCCCACGTCCAGTGGTAGGCGGCGACGTGGAGCTCTCCGGTGACGGGATCGACCTTGGGGTGGGCGGAGAACGATCCGTCAAGGGTGCTGTTGAAGTCGATGCTCTCGACCGTGTCCAGATCGTCGGTGAGCGACATCAGCGGTCCGCCGGCTTCAACGATGGCGAGGGTCATGCCGGCGTGGCCGATCACGTTGGTGTTGGCGGTGCCCTCGGAGTCGTGGAAGCGCGGGCCCGGCGTGATCGGCCTGCCGGTCGCTTCAGCGACTCGGTCGGAGACGACGTAGCGGTTGCGATACCAGTCGGCCCTCCCTTTGCGCAGCCGCACGCCGTGCACCATGCCGGTGCCCGTGAACCAGTGAGCATCGGGGCGACCACCGTCGATCGGGTTGGGGCCGTTACGGATCAGGCGCCCGTCGAGCTCGACGGGGATCGTGCCGGTCACGGGGAGGTCGGTCGCCGTGATCTCTTCGGAGACCGGGGCGTAGTTGCCGGCGAGATAGGTGTCGGTGGTGGCCATGGCGGCGATCGTGTCACGGTCGCCTGGCCGCTGTCACTCTTCGCGACGACGTGCGGCCCGTCAGCGGCGGATCGGCTGCAGCTTCCGGTAGGTCGCCACCCGCCACAGCCACTCGAAGGGGCCGAATCGGAAGCGTTCGAGCCACGGCCTTGACCAAGCGAGCTGAACGACCCAAACAATGAGGATGAAAACAAAGATCTCGGCTCGACCGAGTTCACCAACGCCGATCGCCGCGCCGAGGACGACCAGACCCATGATCGTCTGGGTGAGGTAGTTGGTGAGTGCCATGCGTCCGACGGCTCGCACTCGTTCGTGCAGCCGGGTGTCGTCTCGCTGGTTCCAGAGGGTGATCAGCGCGATGTAGCCGATCGCCATTGGCACGGTGGCGAGGATGTTCGGTACAGCGCCGACGAGGGCGACATCGGGGCTCCAGTCGTTGGCGAGGTGGACAACGACGCCCAGGATCGAGAGCGGCACGCCGATCCCGAGCGACCATGCGGCGAG
>CAJWHS010000098.1 GCA_913041415.1 uncultured Acidimicrobiaceae bacterium
TCGGCGGCAAGGAGAAGCTCGACGAGCGTCTCGCCCGCGTGCGTCGGGGTGAGTCAGGTAATGCGCAAGCCGCGATGCAGACCTTCGAGGCGACCCGGCCGGCCGTCGGCGCGCAGGCGCTCGGTATTGCCCGAGCCGCCACGGAGTACGCAACCGAGTACGCAAAGGAACGGCATGCGTTCGGTCGCCCGATCATCAAGAACCAGGGCATTGCCTTCATGCTCGCTGACATGGCCACTGAAGTAGAGGCCACCCGCGCCCTCATCTGGAAGGCGGCGTGGCTCGGAAAGCAGCGTGCGTTCAAGAACGCCGAGGGCTCGATGGCCAAGCTCAAGGCCGGCCGTGTCGCCACCTGGACCACCGAACGTGCGATCCAAGTCCTCGGCGGCTACGGCTACACCCGGGAGTACCCGGTGGAGCGTTGGCACCGCGACGCCAAGATCCACGACATCTTCGAAGGCACCGAGCAGATCCAACAGCTCGTGGTCAGCCGTGCCATTTCGGGGATGCGGATCGAGTAGTCGATCCTTCGGCCGGTACCGGCGTGGTGGGCGCCGTCGGGCGCCCGAGTGCGAACAATGGCCGCCGGCGGATCAGACTGCGGCTGTGCGCCTCCGCCTCGCCATTGCCTCCATCGCTGTGATCGCTGCCGCCTGCGGCGGTAGCACGGTGACGACTTCCCACCGCGACGTCGAGTCGGCCGGCACCCCGTCAACGACAACGCCCGCGAGCACCCTGCAGCCCACCACGGCGGCTCCTGCGACAACCGCACTGCCGTCGTCGACAACCAGCGAGTCACCGACCACGATGGTCTCGAAGCGCTGTGTGCGTGTCACCGACTTCGACGAACCGAACTGGTTCATCGTCAACGACGGCGTCATGGGCGGCAGGTCCGATGCCATTGGCGTGATCGATTCGAGCCGCCTCGAGTGGAGCGGCACGATCGTCACTGTTGGTGGCGGGTTTTCGTCGGTCCGCGGCCTGGTCGACGGCTCGCTGGCAGGGGCGACGGAACTCGAACTTCGAATCCGCACCGACGGCCGGGCTTACGAACTCCTCGCCGACGACGACGCCTCGAGCCGTGTCACGCATTACAACCCGATCCCCGCCGTCGGCGGTGACTGGGAAAAGGTCGTCGTGCCGCTCACCGGCATGGAGCCCCGTGTCTTCGGCAACCTCGTCACCTCAGAACCCTTCGACCCCGATCAGGCGACTCAGATCGGGGTGATCCTCGCTGATGGGATCGACGGCGAGTTTACGTTCGAGATCGATTGGATCGACGCCTGTGCCTGAGTCCCCCGGGACGCCTCGCCTGTGCCGCACTACGGTTGCGTTATGGGGGAGACACGAAGTGGGCCGCTCGACGGCTACCGGATCCTGGAGCTGACGACGACGATCTCCGGCCCGATGGCGGCCATGACCCTGGCCGATCAAGGCGCCGAGGTCCTCAAGATCGAGCCGCCGTTCACCGGTGATACAGCACGGTTCCTCGGACCGGCCCGACACGGCATGGCGGCCATGTTCGCCACGGTCAACCGCAACAAGAAATCGGTGTGTCTCGACCTGAAGGTCGACGAGGAACGAGCGATCTTCCTCGATCTCGTTCGAACAGCCGACGCGCTCATCGAGAACTACCGCCCTGGTGTCCTCGATCGCATGGGGCTCGGCTACGAAGCCCTGTCCGCGATCCGGCCAGAACTCGTCTATGCCTCAATCACCGGGTACGGCACCGGGCCGTACGAGAACCGACGGGTGTTCGACCCGCTCATTCAGGCGACTGCCGGCACGGCCGCAGCACAGGGTGGCGAATATCCGGAGAATGTCCACATGATCATCTTCGACAAGGTGACCGCCCTCACGACCGCTCAAGCGGTCACCGCTGCGCTGTTGGAACGAGCCCGCACGGGACGGGGTCAGTACCTGCCGATCACCATGCTCGAATCGGCGTTGAGCTATCAGTGGCCCGACGTGATGTGGTCACGCACCTATGTCGGCGAGGGCGTGAGCAATGGTCCCGGTGAACTGGCCGACTGGTTCCCCACGTTTCAGGCCGCCGATGGCCCGGTTTCGATCATTCTCGTGAGCGATGGCGCGCTCGAACTGTTCTCGATCTGGCGGGAAGCGTCGCTTCACACCGACCCGCGTTTCGTGACACCCGCCCTCCGCGAAGCCAACATCGACGAACTCGTGGCCGAGGTGAACGCCCTGATCGCCGACGTTCCCGTCGCCGAGGTGTGTGCCACGCTCGACGCGTTCGGTGTCCCCGTGGCTCGGGTCAACACCCTCGACGAGGTGTTCGACGATGAGCAGGTCCGTCATCTCGGGGCGATCATCGAGACCGAGCATCCCGATGGCGGGCTGATGCGGATCGCGCGCCCACCTGTCCCGTTCGGCGGAGTGCGGGAAACCGCCGAGACCTTTCCGGCGAAGCACGCACCGCGACTCGGCGAAGATTCTGCTGCTGTCTTTGGGGAACTCGGAGTCGATGGCGAAACGATCGCTCGTCTGCTCGCTCGTGACGCCCAGAACGCTACGGCCGTGCACGCCATGCTCGAGGCTCGGGCGGCAGCGGAGGCTTCGTCAGCCGACAGGTGATGCTGCCTGGGCCGAAAATGTCGGCCAGCGCGAGTCCTTCATTGCGGTGAGGGTCTGACCTCGTCACCCGGTCGGCGGTGCGACCGTGAGGTCGACTGCGACGCCCCAGTGGTCGGAGGCGATGACGTCGTCGACCGGGTCGAGCCCGAAGCGATGTGCTGCCATCGGGTTGCCGTTGGGTCGCTGGCGGGGCCACGAGACCATCACATAGTCGAGACGGCGTTCGGGCCACGCCGAGTTCGTGACGTATGGGTTGGAAGCCGAGTACGTGGCGCCATCGCCGGTGCTGACGTGTTCCCAGCAGTCGCTCAACACGAGGCCCGGCACCGCCGGCGCCGACCGGCCGGTGAGGCGACGGATCTCGTCGCTGTCCGGCACGGCGTTGAGATCGCCGACGAGGACGGGCGGAAGGAGCACCCCACCATTGGCTCGTCGTCGCTCATCGATCCATGCGGCGATCTCGTCGAGTTGACGCGAACGCAGCGCACTCTGATCGAAGCCGTGCGAAAGGTGGGTGGTGAAGACATCCCAGGGACCGACGGGCGTGTCGACCTGTGCCCACAGAACGGTTCGGTGCTTCGGCATGTCCCCGACATCGAGCCACCGCCAGTCCGACTCGATGATCGGCCAGCGTGATGCAATTGCGTTCACGATCCTGTGTTGATCGTCGGCGCCATCGGGGGACGCGACGACATCGACGCCGAGTTCGTCACGAAGCCACGCAGGTTGGTCGGGCTCGCGGGAACAGACCTCCTGGAGCCCGATGACGTCTGCGTCGAGGCGTCGCAAGGTTGAGAGGATCGCGAGCTTTCGAGCGGCAAGTTCGCCGTGGCGCCACCACAGATTCCAGGAGGCGAGACGGATCGAGTCCACGTTCAGCCCCGAGAGGTGGGCGTCTTGGCGGCGGAGGGTTTCTTTGGTGTTGCCTTCGCCTCGAGCGCGATCTGCTTCTTGGTGGCTGCCCACGAGCAGATTTCGCAGGTCGCCAGATCGTGATTGCGCGCCGGACAGTACTCACGCCCGAAGAAGATGATCTGAAGGTGACGACGGTTCCAGGTGTCCGCCGGAAACACTGCTTTGAGATCGCGCTCGGTGCGCTCGACCGTCGTGTCGTCGGACAGCCCCCAGCGGTGGGCGAGTCGGTGGATGTGGGTGTCAACCGGAAACGACGGCACGCCGAACGATTGGGCCATGACGACGCCGGCCGTCTTATGACCGACGCCGGCGAGTGACTCCAGAAAATCCCAGTCGGGGGTGATCTCGCCGCCGGCGTCGAGGATCTGGTGGGCCATCGTCGAGAGGTTCTTGGCCTTGGTCGGCGCCAGGCCGACCTGCTTGATGTACCCCAGGATCTCCTCGGGGGAGAGTTCGGCCATCTTCTCGGGGGTGTTCGCCCGGGCGAACAGGGCCGGCGTGACCTCGTTGACCTTCTTGTCGGTGGTCTGCGCCGAGAGCGCAACGGCGACGGTCAGGGTGTACGGGTCGGTGTGGTCGAGCGGGATCGGCGGCTTCGGGTAGAGGTCGTCGAGGATCTCCCCTATCCGATCGGCTTTCTCGGCACGGCGCATGCGGCGACCCTACCGTTCGAGGTCTGAGCCCGTCACCGCCGCCGAGGGGAAGCTGGCGGTTGCGCCTGAAGCACCTCAGCCACGGCTCCGGCGAGCGCAGTGTCCGTCGTCGTCACGATCCCTGACGCCGCTCGGGTGAGCCTGTCGTCGATCGCTCGACCGATACCGACGGCGTCGGTGAGTTCGATGACGATCAGGTCGTGGGCGGCGGCGTCGAGACGCCGGAGGTTCGTGTAGAGGTCGCGGGCGACGAGTTCGAGGTCGGATCGGTTGCCGAGGGAGAAAAAGCTCCATCCACTGGGAAGGGAGATCGGACGGTCTTCGTACGCGACGTAGACGATGTCGTCCTCCGTCGCATCGCCGGGAGTCGTCGTCGTGGCGATCACCGGTGTTCGCGGGGAGTAGTGCCGAAGGTCATGGCCGGGCGCCGCAGCTCGGGATTCGGCGTCGGCCTCTTCCACCTCGCGCACAGCGACATGGTTGGCGAGGGCCTCGGCGGTGAGTGCTCCATGGCGAAGGATAAAGGCATCCTCGCCCTCGAACGTGACCACCGTGGATTCGACTCCGTGATCGGCTGGGCCGGCGTCGACAATCAGGTCGATCCGGTCACCGAGCTCCTCGGTGACGTGCGCCGCCGTGGTCGGGCTGATGCGCCCGAACCGGTTGGCGCTCGGCGCAGCGACAGGCACGCCGGACGCAGTGATCAAGGCTCGGGCGACCGGGTGCGCCGGACACCGGACGCCCACGGTCGGGCCACCGCTGGTGATCGCATCGGGCACGATCTCGGTCTTGGGCAGCACCATCGTGAGGGGTCCGGGCCAGAACTCGGCTGCAAGCCGGGTGGCGACAGCGGGAAGCCCACCTTCGATCAGCGTGTCGGCCATGGCAACACCGTCGACGTGGACGATCAGTGGATCAGATGCCGGTCGGCCCTTTGCCTCGAAGACCCCGGCGATCGCGTCGGGGTCAAGTGCGTTGCAGCCGAGGCCGTAGACCGTCTCGGTCGGGATCGCAACGAGCTTCCCGACCGCGAGCGCAGCGCCCACCTCGGTAACGAGTGCGTCATCGATCGACGTCGGATTGATCGTTATGAGGCGGGCGTACTCGGACATCAGGATGTCGAGTCTACGAAGGGTTGGCGGCGTGCCCTTCGAGCTCCTTGCGGATCTCGTACTGCCGGACGAGGAAGCGTTTTTCGTCGAGCTTCTTGCGTCGCATCCAACCGGTGACCTCGTCGTTGCATTTGCTCGCGTTGCACGACCGACAGGCGGGCACGACGTTGTCGATCGTGTAGCGCCCGCCTCGAGAGATCGCGAGAACCGTGTCCTTTTGCATGGGCACGCCGGTGGCGCCGCAGTACGCGCAGCCTCTCCAGGCTTCCTGCAAGTCAGTCCACTGCTCGTCAGTGAGGTCGTGGTCTCGCTTGGCCATGCGGTTTTTGCGACGCGTGGCATAGCGGGCAGCGCGGGTGCGAGAGGCCATCCTCCAAGGTTCGCAGGTCCGCCGACGGCCGCGGTGAACCGTCGGCGTCGAACCCTGGGTGTCGGCGCTGTGTTCCGTCAGCCTGGACGCCCGTTGGCTGAATCCAGGCACGCTAGCGGCCCCGTAGTACTCACGTGTCCGAGATCTCTCAACCTCGTTCCGTCTTGATCGCCGGTGGTTCTGGCGGACTGGGCGCTGCGATCGCCTCCGAGCTCGCTGCTCGAGGTGACGTCTTGACCCTCGTCGCCCGAAACACCGAACGGCTCGGCGCCGTGCCTGTCGCCGCCAAGCGCCTTGCCCTCGACCTCCGGGACCCCCGCAACGCTGACGTCGCCGTCGACGCCGCCGTCGATCACGGCGGGGGACTCGACGTGGTCGTGAACGCCGTCGGTGTTGTGGCGTTCGGCAATGTCGTCGATCTGTCGCTCGACACGATGGAAGAGCTGTTCCTCACCAACACGTTCGTCCCGATCGCTCTCGCCAAGGCTGCGCTCACGCACCTTCGACCGGGCGGCGTGATCGTCAACATCTCCGGCGTGATCGCCGAGCAGAACCTCCCCGGCATGGCCGCCTACGGCGCGTCGAAGGCAGCGGTGGCCTCGTTCGACGAAGCACTCGCCCGCGAGGCGCGGCGAGCCAAGGTGCGGGTGATCAACGCCAGGCCCCCTCACACCGAGACCGGCCTCGCCGATCGTGCCATCGAGGGTCGGGCGCCGCGGATGCCCGAAGGGTTGTCGCCGGAAACGGTCGCCAAGGTGATCGCCGAGGCGATCGATGGTGACGTGGACGATCTGCCCAGCAGTGCCTTCGGCTGATCCATGCCGGAAGGACATGTTCTTCATCGGGCCGCTCGACTGCAGGGGCGGCGCTTCTGCGGCAAGCCTGTCTGGACATCGTCACCGCAGGGACGTTTCGCCGACGGCGCTGCGACCCTGAACGGCCAGACCATCACCGGCATCGACGCGCTCGGAAAGCACCTCTTCTATCGGTTCGACGAGGGCGACATCCTGCATGTGCATCTCGGATTGTTCGGCAAATTCCGGGTTCGGTCGCTGCCGGCGCCGGAGCCGTCGCCCAACGCTCGGCTCGTCATGGAGACTGCGACCGATCATCTGCACCTCGCCGGCCCGACTGCGTGCGAGCTCATCACCCCAGAGGAAGAGGACGATCTCTGCGCTCGACTCGGCCCGGACCCGATCCTCGATCCCGCCGATGGAGCCGACGAGCTCCGGCGCCGACTCAGCCGCCGGTCCATCTCGATCGGGGCGGCGTTGCTCGACCAGAAGGTGGTCGCCGGAATCGGCAACGTGTATCGGTCCGAGCTGTTGTTCCTAGCCGGGATCCATCCGTTGACCGTCGCCAAGGCCCTTGAGCCCTGGGCCATCGACGACATCTGGCGTCGGTCGGTGGTCGCACTCAAGGACGGTGAGAAGATGGGCAAGATCGTGACCGTTCTGCCCGACGAGATGGGCGTCGAATCGCCCCGCGAGCTCAAACGCGGTGACCGGCTCTACGTCTACAAGCGCACCGGCGCGCCATGTCGTCGTTGCGCCGAGCCTATCGAAACGTCGAATGCCGACGGGCGCAATGTCTGGTGGTGCCCTATCTGCCAGCCCGAGACCATGGACCTCGTCGCGCGCTAGTTCGCCTCGCCGCTCCTCTGGTGTCGGTGCTGCGGCGGTACGGTTCGGGCCGTGAGCGACGAGCTCGATCTCACCCCTCCGGAACGGTCTGGAGCGCATGTTCCGTCGTGACGGAGTGGAGCCGACTTCCGAGCGTCTGCTCCGCTATGCGGGTTTGTGCGCACTGTTCACCGTCGCCGGGTTTGCGATCGGTGCGAGCGGTGAGTGGTGGGGCTGGGTGGGAGCCGCCATGTTCGCCCTCGCCGGCGTTGTTGTTTTCCTGCAGTGGCTGCGCGTTCGCGACTGATGCCCGCCGCCGAGCCGCTCATCGACAGGGGCGGCCCATGACCAGTGCACACATCGGACAGCACGGGAGCTTCCCGGCGTCGGGGCGGGGCGTGATCCGGAGTCCACACAGCGTCGTGAAAGAACCATCGGACCCCTGCGGGTGTTCGTCGCCGACGCGTGCGTGGTGGTGCACCCGATCGTTCGCGTCGTCGTCGAGGTGCGTGTCGCCGTCGAGTCCGAGGTCGGTGTCGCTCATGCTCGCCGGATCCTGATCGGGCCCTTGGCGGACGATGGGTCGACGACCGCCCCCTGTTGTGTGATGACGACGTCGCCGGAGGCCACGAGTCGCCGGGCTGCGGACCGGGCGGTTTCCATCAGCTCTTCCCAGTCGTTGGGTTCGACGACCTTGGCCGCTTCGCTCGGACAAATCGTGGCCCCGCCCGACCGCTGAGAGAGCAGGCGAAGGATGGCGGCTTCGAGGTCGTGGTCGATCGCTTTCACCTTGCGACTTCGGCAGGCGTTCGAGCAGTAGCGGACGTCGTCCCAGTTCTTCGCCCACGCCTTGCGCCAGGCCATCGCGCGTCCGCAAGAGGCGCAGATCTTGACTTCGCCGGGACCTCCGCTCATCGCCGATCGACCTTTTTGCGCCAGGCGCTAAACGACCGCACCGAACCCGGCCGAGGCTGTCGAAGCCACGGCCACGGGTGAACTTCAACGGGGCGGATCGTCGATGCTCGATCAGCAAAGCCGGGTACGGGGGCATGGGTAACGGCAAGGAAGCGTCCGGCGAGTTCCTCGACCGGGTCGCCAAGCTGGATTTCCAGATCGTGATCCTCGGAGAGTTCAGCGAGCGTCTCGGTGAGAAACACCAGTCGCTTGCTGTCGAGGCGTAACCGGGCGAGCAGGGGCTCGTCGAAGATGAAAACCGCCGGCAGGCCTGGGTTGAGCGAGAGGGCGGGGTCGGCCGTGCCCAACGACTCTGCGGTCAGCCACACGGTGTCGGGCGTCGCGTGGGTGACAATCTCAGCCGGGCCGGTGAGGTCGACTTCTACAGGCCAGTCGACCGAGACCAACGACGGCTCGTCGGGCCAGTCGT
>CAJWHS010000099.1 GCA_913041415.1 uncultured Acidimicrobiaceae bacterium
CTGTGCAGTTCACACCGATCATCCAGTCGAGCTCTTCTTGGTCAGCGTCGAGGAGGTCGTGCCGCTTCTTGGGAGCGACGCCGGCGTTGTTGACGAGCACGTCGAGGCGTCCGAAGCGCTCTTTGGTTGCCGCCAAGATCGCGTCGCGGTCTTCATCGCTTGAGATGTCGCCTTGGGCATAGGCGACGCTTGCGCCTGTGGCGCTGAGCTCGGCGAGTACATCGCTGACCTCGGACTCATCGCGGACGCCGTTGATGACGAGGTCGTGGGTGGCGCTGAGGCAATGTGCGATGCCGAGGCCGATGCCGCCATTGCCACCGGTGATGAGCACGGTGCGTCCGTGGAGATCCGTCATGGGCGGATCGTACGACGTGCGGTCGGACCACCTCCAGACCCTTCGGGTGGAATCGACACGACCGCGGTACGGTCGACCGATGGCCACCGGTCCCCTCGCAATGTCGTTCGTGCGCAGCTTTGTCGACATCGACGCCTTACCGTTCGTCAACGCCGAGGTCGCCCTGGTCGGGCGCAGCAACGTCGGCAAGTCCTCTCTGCTCAATGCACTCGCTCAGCGCAAGAATCTGGCAAAAACGTCGAAGACCCCGGGCGCGACCCGCCTCATGAACGCCTTCGAACTGGCACCCGAGAACTCCGGGCGTTGGGTGATGGATCTACCCGGCTACGGCTTCGCCAAGGTCTCCAAGGCCAAGCAACAGAAGTGGGCCACGATGCTCAGCGAGTACATCGAGGAACGCGAGAACCTGGTCTCGGTCATCTTGTTGATCGACGGCGCAGTCGGCCCGACCTCACTCGATCTCCAGACGGTCGAGTGGCTGTACTCGCTCGATCGTCCGATCACCTATGTCGCCACCAAGGCTGACAAGGTCAAACCGTCGAAGTCGAAGAAGCGTCGCACCGAACTCACCGAGAAGCTTGGCGTCACCAAGGCGGGCGTCACCTGGGTGAGTGCCGAGAAGGGAACCGGGATTCCCGAACTCCGTCAGACCATCCGCAACCTCCTGGGAGCATCATGACCGACCTCCCACACCTGCCGTTTGGGCGCACCGGCCACACGAGTTCGCGCGTGATCTTCGGCGCAGCAGCGCTGGGGGGCATGAGTCAACGACGCGCCGACGCGACACTCGAACTGATCACCGAGGCCGGCATCAATCACATCGACACGGCAGCGATGTACGGCGACAGTGAGATCCGTCTCCACGACTTCCTGCAAAGCCACCGCAACGACGTGTTCCTGGCGACGAAGACCCGGGGCCGCACCGCCGGCGAGGCCCGCGCCGAACTCGAGCGCTCGCTCGAACGCATGGGGGTCGACACCGTTGATCTGATCCAGCTCCACAGCCTCGTCGAGGAGGACGAGTGGCAGACGGCGTTCCGCGACGACGGGGCGGTCGCCGCACTCTTCGCCGCCCGCGACGAAGGGCTCGTGCGTCATGTCGGCGTCACCGGCCACGGTCTCCGCATTCCGAAGATGCATCTCCGCAGCCTGGCCGAGGCCCCGTTTTCGTCGGTGCTGTTCCCGTGGTCGCACGCCATGGCCGAGCAACCCGAGTACGTCGCCGACGTCGATCGGCTAACGGCGCACTGTGACGCCCACGGCATCGCTCTGCAGACGATCAAGTCGCTCGCCCGCTGCCGCTGGGGCGACACCGATCCCCACTTCAGTTGGTACGAGCCGTTGGCGCCAGGCGACGCCTTGCGCCGAGCGGTGGAGTTCGTGCTGGCCAACCCGCGCCTTTTCCTCAACACCACGAGCGATGCGCGACTGCTCCCAGCGACCATCGACGCCGCACAGAGGTTCGACGGGCGCGCACCCGACGCGGCGCTGCTCGCACAGGACCGCGCCGAACACGGAATCGTTTCGCTTTTCGACGGCGGGCTACTGGAAGGCACCCGCTGAGCCGGCCCGCTGCGGCGAGCCAGGATGATCAGTCGATGACCATCTGAGCCATCAGCTCAGCCTTAAGTTCGTCGAACGTGTCGAGATCCATCCCGCCGTCGTCGTAGCGACGGTGCAGGTCGGCGACGCGCTCCATGATCTCCTCGTTGGAGAGACGGGGACCGGTGTCCTCTTCCATCTCCTCGTCGAGTTCGTCGACGTCGTCTGTCTTTTCGAGCCTCTTCTCGCGCTTTTGCGCAGCCTTGGCCTTCTTGGCCATGTCGCGTTGGCGCTTCGCGAAGCTGGATCGACCGGTAGCCATACCTGGTGCCTCCTCGTCTCGAATCGCGGTCACAGTATGCGACCGGCCTTTGACCGTAGCCGCTCAAGGTCCCTTTTCCGCACCTTCACGAGGGCGATCCACCACGCAGAGCGGTGGCTCTCGCGCGCTGAGACATTCTCCGACCGGCGCGGTGTGGATACCCGCAGTCGATCTGCACCACACACGGGTCAGGCGGTAACTTCCCCCCATGGATCTTCACCGCAAGCCCGACGTCACCATCCCCGACGGCGCTCCGCCGGCCGAACTCGTGATTGACGACCTCGTCGTCGGCGACGGTATGGAAGCCACCGCCGGAATTCAGGTCACTGTCGATTATGTCGGGGTGAGTTGGTCGACGAAAGCGGAATTCGATGCCTCGTGGAACCGCAACGACACCTTTTCGTTCGGACTCGGTTCCGGCCAGGTCATCCAAGGTTGGGACCAGGGCGTCCAGGGCATGAAGGTCGGTGGCCGTCGCCGCCTCACCATCCCGCCGGACATGGGGTACGGCCAGTTCGGCGCCGGTGGCGCGATCGGACCCAACGAGACGCTCGTCTTCGTGGTCGACCTGCGCTCGGTGGGCTGAGCCTCATGGCCGGATTCATTGCCGATCCCGACACCTACATCGACGGGCCGCCCCATGAGCACTTCGACGCGCTGAGGGCGACCGAGCCCGTGACGTGGGTCGAGATGGACAACGAACCCGGCTACTGGGCCGTGCTCCGCCATGCCGACGTCGTTCACGTCGCCAAGCACAGCGAGATCTTCAGTGCAACCGAGGGCGGCGTCGTCGTCGAAAACCTCGACCCGGTCGCGCTCGAGGCCATGCGCGACATGCTCTTGGCAATGGATCCACCTCGCCACACGGCATACCGCAAGCCGGTGGCACCGGAGTTCAAGGCGCGGGTTATCGCCGAACTCGATGGCCGGGTTCGTGAGGTCGTTCGCAGGATCTTCGACCACGCCGACCAGTCTGGGCCCGACGTCGAGTTTGTTCACGACGTCTGTGCCCACCTCCCGAGCCAGATCCTCGGCGAGATCATGGGCCTGCCTGCCGAGGACTGGCCAGCGATCCATGCCATGGCCGAACGCAACAGTGGCAGCCAGGATCCCGACGTCTCCGACGGCCAAGAACGCGGCTCCAGCAGCACCGAAATGGCGATGTACGCGATGCACTTCGCCGCCGGCCGACGGGCGTCAGGTCCCCAGGGGGACCTCACCGACGTCCTGCTAGGCGAGGAGTTCGACGGTCACCTGATGACCGACATCGACTTCGCTCACTTTTTCGTTCAGCTCGTCACTGCGGGCAACGACACCACCCGCACGATGCTCTCGTCGGGGACCCTCGCCCTGCTCGACCACCCCGACCAACTCGCAGCGCTCCGAGCCGATCCGAGCGGGATCCCCCGAGCCGTGGAGGAGATCCTCCGTTGGGCAAACCCGCTCCACTATTTCCGCCGAACGGCAACGATCGATACCGAATTGGGAGGGCAGGCCATCAACGCCGGCGACAAGGTGGCGATGATCTACACCGCCGCCAACCGCGACCCCGCCGTGTTTGAGGGTCCCCACCAGTTCGACACAACCCGAGATCCGAATCCGCACCTGTCGTTCGGGATTGCAACACACTTCTGCCTCGGCGTGCATCTCGCCCGTCTCGAAGGACGGGTGTTCTTCGAGGAAATGCTGCGTCGCTGGCCGTCGATCGAGCGGGCCGGAGAACCCACCCGGCAACGTTCGAATCTCAACAACTCCCTCAAGTCCCTCCCGGTACACCTCGCATGACGACACTTCCCGGCTGGTATCACGCCCAGGGCGACCCCGAGGGCACGATCCGCTACTGGGACGGCGCCGAGTGGTCGCCCGCCCCGACCCCGGCACCGCCGGGCTGGCAGGATCCCCACCGCCCGAACAACGACCGGTTCGCCTCCGCAACGGTCCGGGTGTTCGCCTCGATCATCGACGGGCTCATCGCCGTCGTCGCGGTCATCCCGTTCATGATCGACTACTTCCGCGACATCGTCGACGATGTCGATACCGGTGGCGACGGGAGCGGTGTGCCCATCCCGGGCCAACCCGTCGTGATCGGCATCGCCATGTCGGTCGTGTTCTTGTTGATGGTCGCCTTCCTCGGCGGCACGCCGGGCAAATTAATACTCGGGCTCCGGATCACCCACGAAGACGGTGCCACCACACCACCGGGGCTGGGCAAGGCGTTGCTCAGGAGCATTCCCGGCTTCCTCGCCGCACTGCCAGTCATCGGCCAGGTCATTGCGATCCTCGTTCCGATCGCGGCGCTGATCATGGTGATCAACGATCGGCCGGAACGCCGAAGTGTCTATGATCGGATTGCCGGCACAAGGGTCGTGCGGAGGGCCTAGCTCCCCGACTGACAATGCTCAGTCGCGCGGGTGCTTCTGTTTCTTAAGAATGCGGGCCCGCTCACCGGCGTCGAGCACGGTCTTGCGGATCCGGGTGGTCTCGGGCGTGACCTCGACACACTCGTCGTCGGCGATCGACTCGAGCGCCTGCTCGAGCGAGAAGACCTTCGGTGGGGTGAGGCGGATGGTGTCGTCGGAAGACTGTGTGCGGATGTTGGTCTTGGCCTTCTCACGACAGATGTTGACGTCCATGTCCTCATTGCGCGAATTCTCTCCGACGACCATGCCCTCGTAGACATGCTCGCCGGGGGCGACGTAGAGCGCGGTGCGCTCCTGCAGCGATTGGATGGCGTAGCCGGTCGACTGGCCGGTGCGGTCGGCGACGACGCTGCCTCGATCTCGGGTGCGGATCTCGCCCGCCCATTGGGTCCAACCCTCGAAGACGTGGTGGAGCATGCCGGTGCCGCGGGTCTCGGTGAGGAACTCCGTTCGGAAACCGATCAGCGCACGGGCGGGAACGACATAGTCGAGCCGTACCCAACCGGTGCCGTGGTTCGACATGTTCTCCATCGTGGCCTTTCGGGCACCGAGGAGTTGGGTAACGGCACCAACGTGCTCCTCCGGAACGTCCACGGTGAGCCGCTCGGTCGGCTCGTTGAGCGTGCCGTCAATCTCCTGGGTCAGCACCTCGGGCTTGCCGATCGTGAGCTCGAAGCCCTCACGGCGCATCGTCTCAACGAGAACAGCCAGTTGCAGTTCGCCACGACCTTGGACTTCCCAGGCATCGGGACGCTCGGTCGGCAGCACCCTGATCGATACATTGCCGATGAGTTCGGCGTCGAGACGGCTCTTGATGAGACGGGCGGTCAGTTTCTTGCCCTCCTTGCCGGCCAGTGGCGAGGTGTTGGTAGCGATCGTCATCGACAGGGTCGGTTCGTCGACGGTGATCGTCGGGAACGGACGAGGATCCTCGCGATCGGCGAGCGTGTCGCCAATGGTGACGTCCTCGATTCCGGAGACGCCGATGAGTTCGCCGGGGCCGGCCTCATCGACGTCGACCTGGTCGAGAGCTTCGGTGACGGTGAGCGTGCCGATACGGGCGGACTCGATTGAGCCGTCCTTGCGACACCAGGCGACCGCCTGGCCTTTGCGGATCGTGCCGTGCTCGACCCGGCACACGGCGAGGCGGCCGACGTACGGGGAGGCGTCGAGATTTGTGACCCAGGCCCGCATCGGGTGATCGGGATCGTGCTGCGGAGCGGGAACGGTGTCGAGCAGCGTTCGAAAGAGTGGCTCCATGTCGGTGCCCGGCACGGCGGGATCGAGCGTCGCCTGGCCCTCGCGGGCGATCGTGTAGACGATCGGGAAATCGATGGCGGACTCGTTGGCATCCAGGTCAAGGAACAATTCGTAGACCTCGTCGACCACCTCGGCGATCCGGGCGTCGGGTCGATCGATCTTGTTGATGACGAGAATGACCGGGAGTTCCAGCGCCAAGGCCTTGCGCAGCACAAAGCGGGTCTGCGGCAGCGGCCCTTCGCTGGCATCGACGAGCAAGACGACGGCGTCAACCATGGTGAGCGCCCGTTCGACCTCACCGCCGAAGTCGGCGTGGCCCGGCGTGTCGACAATGTTGATCTTGTGATCGCCGTACCGGACTGCGGTGTTCTTGGCGAGGATCGTGATGCCCTTCTCCCGTTCGAGGTCCATCGAATCCATGACGCGGTCCTGGAGCTCGGCCCCCTCTCGAAAGGCGCCGGCCTGCCGCAGGAGGGCGTCGACGAGCGTCGTCTTGCCATGGTCAACGTGGGCGATCATCGCCACGTTCCGCAGGTCGTCGCAAGCGATCACGGAGGGAGGCTACCGAGACGGGTCACCGTCACCTCGTTGGAGGTGCCCCGTGGAAAGGCGGTCCTGCCCCATCCGCAGCGCCGTTGTCCTGCCCGCCCTTGTGCTCGTTGTCTCCCGAGATCAAGGCCGCTGCGCTGGCGCCCAACCTTCAGCCGAGCCTTGGTCCGCCCAGCGGCGGAGGCTTCCGCTCACCTCTCGCCGAACTACTCGGTGATGGTCGACAAGCCACCCCCGACCGGCACCACCGCACCGGTGACATAGGCGCCTGCTGCCGAGGCGAGATAGATCGCCACACCGGCCATGTCGTCGGGCATGCCGATCCGTCCCATCGGAACGCCACTTGCGATTGCGGCCCGTGAGTTCGGGTCGTTGAGCGCGAAGGCCATCATTTTCGAGTCGAACGGGCCCGGCGCGATGGCGTTCACCGTGATGTGATCCGGCGCCAACTCCTTGCCGAAGTGACGAGTGAGCATGTGCACCGCCGCCTTCGACGACGA
Organism: uncultured Acidimicrobiaceae bacterium; assembly: GCA_913041415.1. Classification (GTDB taxonomy): domain Bacteria; phylum Actinomycetota; class Acidimicrobiia; order Acidimicrobiales; family Aldehydirespiratoraceae; genus UBA11606. The sequence goes on from CAJWHS010000099.1 coordinate 6,949, forward strand.
GTACGAGAAGGTGTCCATACCAGGCGGGGTGAGACCATTCACCGACCCGGTGTTGATGATGCGGCTCGGGTCCTCGGCGCTGGCACCCGCCCGAAGCAACGGCAACAGCTTCTGGGTGAGAAAGAACACGCCGCGCACGTTGACATTCATCACCTTGTCCCAGCCGCCAGGCGAGAACGACTCGATCGGCTCGCCCCAGGAAGCACCGGCGTTGTTGCAGAGGATGTCGAGTCGGTCCCAGCGCTGAGCCACCTCGGCGGAGAGGTGCTCGAGTCCCTCGTCGGTCGACAGATCCGCCGGGATGCCCTCGATGTTGCCCTTGGCCGACAGCGCCTCGGCCGCTTCGGCGACCTGGGCCTCTTTGCGGGCCGAGATGATGACGTCGGCACCTGCGTCGAGCAGGCCGTCGGCGATCATGTAGCCGATGCCACGGCTGCCCCCGGTGACGACGGCACGCTTGCCCTCGAGTCCGAACAATGACTGCAGACGGCTGGCGTCCATGGCGTGCCCCCCTGAGATTGGTGAATCCCCATCATGCAACGCGAAGGCGAGACACACCACCTGGCCCGAACGCCACATGAAGTCTCCAGAGCTCGCTCACGACTCGACGGATCGATGGTCACACGAGGTGACATCAACCTTCAGCAGGGACGACACCGGTCATCATCAGCCCGATCTCAGCGAACGTCGTCTCGCGTCGTTCGACCAGCCCCATCGCCTCGCCCTCAAGGAGAACCAGCACGCGATCCGAGAGCTGCATGACTTCGTCTAGGTCCTCGCTGATAAGCAAGATTGCCGAACCGTTCGCCCGTTGCTCAAGAAGTTGGCCATGTATGTACTCGGCCGCTCCGATGTCAACACCCCGGGTAGGCTGAGCCACGAGGAAGATACCGCCGCCCGAGCTGAACTCTCGGGCGATCACGACCTTTTGGATGTTGCCGCCCGAAAGGGAACTGGTGAGCGTGTTGAGTGAAGGAGTCTTCACGGCGTACCGATTCACGAGGCCCTGACAGCGATCCTCGATCGTCGAGCGGCGCAGCAAGCCCCACTTCGCGTAAGGCCCACGGGCAAAGTCGACCATCATGAGGTTCTCTGCAACCGTAAATTCACCGATCACTCCATCACGCATCCGTTCCTCTGGGACGTACGCAAGGCCGGCGTCTCGAATCTCGCGTGGCGTGGCCTCTCCGACTGGCTCACTGTCGACCAATATTTCCCCAGTCGTTGTTTGCCGAAGGCCAAAGATTGCCTCGGCCAGTTCGCGCTGGCCGTTGCCGGAAACACCAGCGATCCCAAGGATCTCGCCAGCGCGGACCTCGAAGGACAGGCCCTTTACAGCTTCGTTGCCTCGGTCGCCCACCACGGTGATATCACAAACAGCTAGACGCACGTCGCCGGTCGGTTGGACTGGCACGTTCCGTTGAAACGAGACCGGCCGACCGACCATAAGTTCCGCAAGGGACTCGCGCGTCACCTCGGAGGGGACTGCGCTTCCCACGACACGCCCGTCGCGCAGGACCGTTATGTCATCGGATATCTCCATGACTTCGTGGAGCTTGTGCGAGATGAAAACCAGGCCGCAACCACTTGTAGCCAGTTGGCGAAGGGTCGTGAAGAGATCGTCGACTTCCGGTG
>CAJWHS010000100.1 GCA_913041415.1 uncultured Acidimicrobiaceae bacterium
GCGCCGGTGTCGCCCCTTCTTCACCGTGGTAACTCCTGGTTGCTCATGTCACAGGACCCTTATGCTAGCTCGCAAGGAGAGTTCCCCCACGTCCGGTGCGGAGGTTTCCGAGCATCAAATAAACGGTCGGCGGCTGCGCTCCTCGAGCACGACATTGCCGCCCTCAAAGGCCAGGGCCGCATCGCCCGAGACGAGTCGGGTGATCGGGCCACCGGCCGTTTCGGCCCGCCAGCCGTGAGCGAGACGGGCATCTTCGTCCCCGCGGACGAGCGCCTCGACATCGGCACGAGTGGCGAGCAAGGTCGGATCAAGCTGACGGTCCCGAGCGATCTGGTTCACCCACGCCGCCACGAGGGCGACAGCAGGCCGGATATCGCGACCGTCGTCTCTGCGGCGCTGCGGCCGCGGAGGGCGCCAGTCGGCCGCCTTGCCCTCAGCGACTGCAGCAAGGATCTTCTCCCCGATTGCGCCACGGGCGACGCCCTTGTCGACGCCTCGAACCTTGGCGAGCGCCTCCGGCGAATCCGGAGCCGACTGTGCGACCGACACGACGGCGATGTCGGAGAGGACGAAACGAACCGGTTGGTCGATCTCGGCGGCCCGCTTTTCGCGCCATGCGGCGATCGAGCGAGCGATCGCCAGCGCCTGGCCCTTGAGGTGGCGGGCCTCTTTAATCTTCCGCCACGCCTCGAATGGGTTGCGAGGCCCGCGATCCCGCGTCCGCATGATTTCGCACTCCTCCTCGGCCCAGGCACCCCGTCCCAAGTGGTCGAGCTGGGCGACGAGCGCATCGTGGATCTCAAGCAGGAGCTCGACATCGGCAGCGGCATAGTCCTTCTGCGCCTGCTTCAGTGGCCGTTCAAGCCAGTCGGTGAGACGATTACCCTTGGGCAACTGCACGCCGAGCTCGCGTTCGTGGAGAGACGCAAGCGACGGGGTGGACATGCCGAGGAAGCCAGCCGCAATTTGGGTGTCGAACAAATGGCGGGGCACGGCACCGGTGGCGAGTTCGAGCACCTCAAGGTCCTGTGACGCAGCGTGCAGTACCGCGAGTGCATCGGAGTCCATGACCGCCCGCAGCGGCGCGAGGTCGACGGCGAGTGGGTCGATTAGGACGAGTTCTCCCGGCCAGGCGATCTGAACCAGCGCAACCTTGGGCCAGTAGGTGCGCTCGCGGTGAAACTCAGTGTCGAGCGCGTAGCGAGGTTGATCAAGCAAGAGCTCAACGACCGACGCAACACCGGCTTCGGTGTCGATGAAACGATGCGGACGCATGGCTTCAGGCGCCACTCGACGATGAGGTGCCGCGAGGAGCACGGCCAAGAACACGCCACGACGCTCCCATTACAGGCATTTCGGCCCTACTGCTGCAGGGCCATACCGAGGCTCGCCGGCCACTGTCGATCGCTGGAAGGTGCATACGAGTCCCACCGTAGCGAGACACTCGCCCGCACCTGGTGATCGATTCAACGTGCTCCCGGTGGCAGGTCGCTAGGCGTGTCGGCGTCCTGGTACCAAGTCGGTGACCCGTCGAAGACCTCGACGGTCACCAAGCCGTCGAGTGCGCTTCTCGGTGCACGCTCGCCACGACTGAACGCTGTTCTAAGGGCGGACTCCGCCGACCGTCGCCAAGCTGCATGAAGCCACTGGGCTCGACCATTGACGACGGGGACGGCGACGTCGCCCGCACCGAGTGACGCAAGCAGCCTGGTCACAGCCGTCGGCGAGGCGTCGAGAAGATCGCAGGCGAGCACCACGACGATGTCGGTGTCGACGGCCCCGAGCGCGCTGATGATTCCCCCCAACGGGCCCTCACCGGGGTATTTGTCTGGAACGAAGCGGTGACCGGCAGCTTCGATCGCTCCTTGGTGACCGCCGACGACGACGATCGGATCGATCGCAGCATCCGTGAGGGCGGCGACGGCCCGATCGAGCAATGTCTGCCCGTCGACCTCGATGAAGGCCTTGGGACGGCCCATCCGGCTGCTTGCACCGCCGGCGAGAACGGCACCAGCCACGGAGGTCACGATGGCGGCCACTCCGGGTCGAGTTGGCGCAGGAAGATCGCACAGCGCTCATCCTCGGACGACTCGCCGATGACCGCAGCGGTGGCCTGCAGGCCGGCGAGCGCGCGAAGGAAGCCCCGGTTGGCCTCGTGCTGCCAGCGGACATACCCGCTACCGCGCCAACCCGAGGCACGAAGCTTGTCGAGACCGCGGTGGTAGCCGGTCCGGTAGGCGGCGTATTTGAGTGCGGGCTCAGCCACGGCATCCCCGAGGCTCGCCCACGCAGCGAGGAACGTCGGCCACTGGGTGCACACCGAACCGATCGCCGCGACAGGGTCAGCGGCCGACTCGGCCTCGATGAGCGCCGCAATCGCCTCGGCAGGTTCGGGGTCAATCACTGTCTCCGGGGGGCCAGAGCTGTACAGGTTTACAGGACGATCGGTCATACCGCAGCCTACCCATCGACATGAGGGTGGCCTGCTACTGGCCCCCTCCCACACTACGCTGACCGCCGTGCTTCCCGACTGGCTCGACGCCGAACGACTTGAGTGGATCATCCTTGCGGTGATCGCCGGGCTCGGCGTCTCGCTGTACGTCGTAGTGAGCTTCGTGCGCAAGGTTGTCACGAAGTTTCTGTTGTTGCTGGTAATCGCCGGGCTTGGCGTCTCGCTGTGGTTCCAACGCGCCGACCTTCGGACCTGCGCAGAGACGTGTCAGTGCACGCTGTACGGCGAGTCTGTCGCTTTGCCTGAGGACCGGCGCCCTGAGCGCTGCGACCAGGGGCCCTAGGGCACCCGTTCCATACGCAGAACGTTCGTGGCCTGGGAGCGGCTATCGGAGCCGGCAAGGACACCCACGAGTTCGCCAGGCCGGATGTGCCCCGCACTTTTGGCGAGGCGCATCGCCTCGGCGACCATCTCCTCGTTGGTGCCACCCTTCCCCATGAGCATTGGCGTGGTGCCCCAGCTGAGGGTCAGCTGCTGAACAGTGGCCTCGTTGACCGAGAACCCGAGGATGTTCGCCTCGGGTCGGAATCGGGCCATCGATCGCACCGTGAAGCCCGATCCGGAAATACACAGCACGTTCTGGATGCCGAGTTCTTGCGTGGCGCGCCAGGCTGCCATAGTCATGGCGTCGGTGACCGAGGTGCTCTCTGAACGATCGGTCATTCGCATCTCGGCAAGGCGGCGGGCCCAGCCGGGATAGTCCATCTCTTCGTCGGCCCGGCGGGCGATTCGGCTCATGGTGCGCACCACGTTGGTCGGGTCGGCCCCGACCGCCGTTTCGCCGGACAGCATGACCGCAGAGGAGCCGTCGAACACGGCGTTGGCGACGTCGGACGCCTCGGCGCGAGTCGGCGCCAGACTGGTGACCATCGACTCGAGCATCTGGGTCGCCGTGATGACCGGGCGGCCGCCGGCAATGCACTGGCGGATGATCTCCTTTTGCAAATGTGGGAGATCCTCAAGACTGCACTCGTTGCCGAGGTCACCGCGTGCGACCATGACAGCACCTGATGCCTCGATGATGCCGGAAAGGTTGTCGACGGCGGCGCGCGTCTCGATCTTGGCGACGAGCAGCGGGCCCCGAGGATGGGGCTCGGTGCCGACACGACGCATGTCGTGTGCAGAACGGACAAAGCTGACCGCGACCATGTCGACGCCGGCATCAACAAAGGCGTCGAGCGCGACGAAATCGTCAGGGGTCGGTGTCGGGATCTGGAGACGATCGCTGGGGACGTGGACACCCGGGCGTCCCCGGAGCGTTGAGCCGGTCACAACGTTGGCCAACATCTTGTCAACCTTCTTATCGGTTACCTCGAGCACGGCCCCACCGTCACCGATGGTCACGCGATCGCCGACTTGGATGTCGCGCATCAAGAACTCGTAGTCGACCTCGATGACGTCGGCGGAGGATCCGCTCTCCCCGACGCGGAGCTCGATCGAGGAGCCGGTTGGCACATCGACACCGGTCTCGCCGAAGTTTCCCGCCCGGACCTTCGGGCCCGGGAGGTCGACGAGGATACCGACGCGACGTCCCTCCTCTTCGGAGACCTTGCGGATGCGACGAAAGCGCTCGAGGCCTTCGTCGATGGTGTTGTGGGCCAGACCGACTCGGGCGACGTCCATACCGGCCCGGATCATGGCCCGCAGGGTGGCTTCGTCCTCGCTCGCCGGACCGATGGTGGCAACGATTTTCGTGCGTCGGTTCATAGCAATAAGGCTAGTGACCTTGCGCGCGTGGTGGACCGACGTTCGCGACAAAAGCAGGCGCTTGAGCTAGTTCAGACGTGCTCGCAAGGCGTGCGCTCTGCGGCTGAGATCTTCGCGCTCGGTAGCGCGAGCTAACAGGTCTAGAATCTCGGCGGCACGATCGAGACGGCCTCGCTGTTCGCAGAGCGCCGCCAGCGCGCGGGGATCCTGATATCGCATCGGAAGCGCCAGACGAAGGTCGAGCACCCAATCAAGATCTCGGACGGATTGCTGCACCATGGTGTTGGTCAGGTTGTTGAGGACACGGGCGACGACAGCCTGATCCGATATGGGGGCGAGCGCCTCGGCCAGGTCGAGGTGCGCGCCGAGCGCTGCCATCCGGGCGGCAAGTGCGCTTCGGTGTTGTTCCGAAGCGCGATCGAAAGGGTCGAGCAGCGCGCCGCTAACTGGCTCCTCCACTAAAAAGTGTCCGGGTGCACCGATCGGCACGAGTTCAACACTGATCCGGCGGCCGAGAGAAAGCAGCACAACCGCGAGCGTGATCGGCATCCCCTGACGCCGACGCAGGACCTCGTCGAGGTAAGAGTTGGAGGCTTGGTGGTAGTCGTCGATGTCGCCGCGAAAGCCGAGACGGTCGTAGACGAGCACCCGGAGTCCCTCAACATCGCTCGAGGAAACGGTCTCGGCCCAGCTGTCGAGAAGCGCAAGGTGCTCGCCGATGGCAACGGTGGCGCCAGGGCGCAACGACGCCACCCACAGCAAGGCCTCGTCGAGCGGCACCGCCCCAGGGTCAAAGAAGAAGTCGGAGAGCCGATCAGGGAGATGCACCCTGGCACAGTACCCACGGTACGGTCCCTACCGTGCTGCACCCCTACCTCGCCTACGAGGCGCCCGTCGGCTTCGCCCATCGAGGGGGTGCGGGCGCTCATCCGGAGAACACCGAACGGGCGTTTCGGCACGCAGCCGACCTCGGGTATCGCTATCTCGAAACCGACGTCCACGCCACCGCGGACGGCGTGCTGATCGCCTTCCACGACGACAAGCTCGACCGAGTGACGGACCGCACCGGGCGAATCATCGACCTTACGTGGGCCGAGGTCGCCGAAGCACGCGTCGATGGAACGGATCCGATCCTGCGGTTCGACGCAATGCTTCAGCGGTTCCCGGAGGCACGAATCAACATCGACCCCAAGGCCGACACCGCGATCGAGCCGCTCGCTGATCTGATCCTTCGCTGTGGTGTGCAGGATCGGGTATGCGTCACATCGTTCTCTCGTCGGCGAACCGAGCGGGTGAAGCGTCGTGTCGGCAGTGACCTGTGCACCGGGGGCGCCACCGGTGCGACGCTCGAGGCCATCGTCGGCATTGCTGGGCTTGGTGCACTTCACGACGTTGACGTGCTGCAGGTGCCACCGGCCTTCGGACCCATACCAGTTGTCACTCGGCGCTTCGTTGAGTTCGCTCACGGGCGCGGGATCCACGTGCATGTCTGGACCATCGACGACCCTGAGGAGATGCACCGACTCCTTGATTTCGGTGTCGACGCGATCATGACCGATCGGCCCGAGGTCCTCGCTTCGGTCTTTGCCGAACGCGGCGCTTCATTGGCCTGATCCTCCGCTGAACAGGCCTTGTCGGTGGATGAAGCTGAGGAAAACTCCGTTTGAGTTGGGGATGTCTGGTGGGAATCCCCAAATGTTCTGTGGATTTCAACGAAACCCCTTGCATCGGTGGTTGCGGCGTCAGAAGATAACAACGTCGAAGCGAACAGCGTGAGGCTTAGGTCTTGAGACGTAGCGAGGGGCGCGAGTCCCGAGCGGCCGATCAAGACTTTCGCAGCGGGTTGGGAACGGAGACACCGACACGATCAGGCCACTCTTTCGGGGGTGGTTGATCGGCCGAGACACCGCTGGTGAGGCGGGGATTCGTTTGGGCGCTTCTCACAAGGAAGGGTCCGGGAGGGTAACCAAGTCATCGCACCTCGGAGTTCTCGTCGGTCGCCAGGCGCACGCTGCGGAGTGTGTGGCCGGATCGAAGAGCGCTCCCCAAGGTGAGGGGTTGTGCGGACCGAGTCGGAAGCTTCGCTGACGGGCGAGGCGACCGGAGCGGGTCGTTGGCACCGCCGGGTGCTGGACGCCGATTTAAACCAGAATGATCGGGAGACGTTCCCGGGCTGGCTGGTCAGGGTGGAACCCTTCACCGGGAACCATCCAGCGAGTTTCTTCGCTCTTGGGCGGTGGAACACGATGATCACGTCGATTTCGGAGCCCCGAGGAGTTGAGCACGTCGCAAGGCGGGCGAGGCTACTCGGGGCTTCGTTCCGTTTTGGCCGCCGGTCAGTCGTCCTTCAGCGCCACAGCGTTGGGGGTCACGTTCATCTTCGGCTCGTACCCGACCGTGACGTCCTTGGCATCGGCCCGCATTGTCGTTCGCAGTTCGGTGCGGCAGTTCGCACATGGCCCGTAGTACGTCCCGTCCGTTGGGCTGCCGCATCGGGGGCACGCGAAGGTGTCGGTCGGCATCGATGGAGCATGCCACACAACGCAGGCGGTCCCCCATCTCACCCGAGTGCGGGCCAGGAGGAGCGTGCGGCTAGAGTCAAATCGCCTGAAGGGGGTGCTGTGAGCGAGGAGAACCAACGAGTAAATACCGTTGTCATTGGCGCCGGCCCGGCCGGGCTCACGGCGGCCTACGAACTCGGCAAGCGCGATCACAAAGCGGTCGTACTCGAGGCCGATGATGTCGTGGGCGGAATCTCCCGCACTGCGCGCGTCGGGGACTGGCGATTCGATATTGGCGGCCACCGCTTCTTCACCAAGGTCACGCCGGTGCGCGACCTGTGGCACGAGATTCTTCCTGACGAAGATTTCCTTCTGCGACCTCGCATGAGTCGGATTTTTTACCGCGGGCGCTTCTACGACTACCCGCTGCGGGCGTTCAACGCGCTGCGCAACCTCGGTGTGCTCGAGGCGGTCCGGTGCGTTCTGTCCTATCTCTGGGTGCGGATTCGGCCGCCGAAGGATCTGACGACCTTCGAGGGGTACATCGCGTCGAAGTTCGGCTGGCGGCTCTACGGCATCTTCTTCAAGACCTACACCGAGAAGGTGTGGGGCGTTCCTGCCGATCAGATCCAGGCCGATTGGGCGGCCCAACGCGTCAAGAACCTCGATCTGCTCCGGGCGATCATCAACTCGTTGGCGCCACGGCGGAACCAAAAAGACATCACCAGCCTCATCGAGGAGTTCGAGTACCCCCGTCATGGCCCAGGGATGATGTGGGAACGCTGTCACGAACTCGTCGAGGGGCAGGGTGGCGAAGTCCACTTCCACCACGCCGTTTCCCGGATTGAGCACTCGGGCGGAGTAGCGACAGCCGTGATCGCGGATACACCGACCGGTGAGGTGCGTTTCCCTTGCGGCGACATCGTGTCCTCGATGCCGATCCCCCGTCTCGTTCAGGCGATGGATCCTGCTCCCCCGGCGGAGGTTCTTGCTGCCGCCGACGGGTTGGCATTTCGCGACTTCCTCACGGTTGCGCTCGTCGTGCCCGAAGCGGCCGGTTTCCCCGACAACTGGATCTACATCCATGCCCCCGATGTCGAGGTGGGTCGCGTGCAAAACTTCGGAAGCTGGTCGCCTCAGATGGTTCCGGAACCCGGCAAGACCTGCCTCGGACTCGAGTATTTCGTGAGCGAGGGCGACGAACTCTGGAATTCCAGCGATACCGATCTTGTCGCGCTCGGTACTGCTGAGATGGAGCGGCTGGGTCTACTCGAGGCCGGGCTCGTTGAGCAGGGTTTCGTGGTTCGGATGCCGAAGGCCTACCCGATGTACGACGCCTTCTACCGCGACAATGTCGACATCTTGCGCGCCTGGCTTGACGCCAACGTGGCCAATGTTCATCCGGTGGGTCGCAACGGCATGCACCGCTACAACAACCAGGACCACTCGATGTACACGGCGATGCTCACCGTCGAGAACATCGTCGACGGCACCACCCATGACGTGTGGGAAGTCAACGTCGAGGCCGAGTACCACGAGGAAGTGGCAGAAGAGGCCGCCGAAGTCTTGTCGTAGGCGATCAGATGGGGACGGGGCGGGCTTCTGCCGGCATCGTCACCTCCACAACCGGCACGCGGACCTCAGAGCCGGACGTCGTCAGGTGGGGGTCCGTACCGCTTGCGAAGATGGTCTCGAATCGCCAGAAGCCGACCACGGGGTGACCAGTGCAGGCCACGAGCTGGCGCGTGCACCATGCCCATCGGAAGCTGGACCAGAGCGACACCGATCCGGAACAGGGCGTGGCGTCGCCCGAAGTGCTCACGCAGCATCAACAAGGTGTTCCGCAGTTGGAGATAGGCCA
>CAJWHS010000101.1 GCA_913041415.1 uncultured Acidimicrobiaceae bacterium
GGCGGCGCTGCCCGAGTTATCCCGATCGTCACCCCCGCCGAGATGGCGGCGATCGACGCCGCAGCGCCCATGCCGGTCGCGGCGCTCGTCGAACGTGCCGGCGCAGCTGCGGCTCGCGCCGCCGTCGACCTTCTGGTCGGGACGTATAGACGGCGCGTCGCGGTCATCGCAGGCGAGCAACAACGGGGCCGACTGCCGCGCCGCCGCCACCCGAGAGCTCGCAGCATCGATCGGCGCCGTTGTCGTCCACAAGGGGCCGACGACGATCGTGGCCTACCCCGACGGTCCGGCCCTGGTCGTGGCCAACGGCGGCCCAGCACTCGCCACCGCCGGCACCGGCGACGTACTTGCCGGGGCGGTCACCGCCTTGCTCGCCCAGGGGGTCGACCCCGTCAGGGCGGCGGCGTCCGAGGCCTGGCTCCGCGCCGAAGCCGGATGCGAGCAGGTGGGCCTCGTTGCCAGAGGTCTGCCCGACCGGCTTGGCCTGCTGCTCACCGACGGCTGATGGCGAGGGTCTTGCTGGTCGAGCCGTTCCTCGGCGGATCCCATCGTGCGTGGGCCGAGGGGTGGGCGTTGCGCTCCCACCACTACATCGAGATCCTTGGCCATGAGGGCCGACATTGGCGCTGGCGGATGCGCGGCGGCTCGGTGTCGTTGGCTCGGCACCTCGCCGAGACCACGCGTCCGTCCGTTGATGTGGTCGTGGCGTCCAACATGCTTGACCTCGCTGCGTTCCGCGGCATGGTCGATCTGCCTGGAGCGACGTGGGTGCAGTACCTTCACGAGAACCAGCTGACCTATCCCCGTCAGCCCGGCGAGTCGCTCGACACTACGCTTGCATGGACACAGTGGCGCAGTCTGGTCGTCGCTGACGAGATCTGGTGCAACAGCGACTTCCAACGAGACGAACTCCTCGCCGCTCTCGACCGACTCCTCGCCTCGGTACCCGACCACGGCCATGAGCCCGAACGGGCGGCGCTCGACGCCAAGCTGCGCATCGAGCACCCCGGTGTCGACATCCGCAAGCGGCGATCTCGGCCGACGGGCGCGCCGCGTCCGCTCGTGGTGTCGAATCAGCGATGGCACCACGACAAGGATGTGGGTGCTGTCATCCAAACTGTCCGGCGGCTCCTCGAGCGCGGGATCGATCTCGACCTTGCCGTCGTCGGTGATCACGAGGGCGGCGAAGCTGACATCATCGATCCGCTGCTCGACGGACTCGGGGATCGGGTGGTGGCGCGTGGGCTCCTCGAACGGCCTGACTACGAGGCGCTCCTCGATCGGGCCGATGTCGTCGTGTCGGCGGCCAAAGGCGAGAACTTCGGCATCGCCGTGGTGGAGGCGATCGCGGCCGGGGCCTGGCCGGTGCTGCCCGCCGCTCTCGCCTATCCGGAGATCATCCCGGTGTCACATCACGACGAGTGTCTCTACGCCGACGGGGAACTCGGGAAGCGGCTTGCCGAGGTCGTCGCCCATATTGCGGCGGGGGCCTCTGCGCCGGGCGGGCTCGCCGAGGCGATGGCGGTCTATGCCTGGCCGGTCACCGCCGAGCGGATGGATCGTCGACTCGACGAACTCCTCCGACAATGAGCCGCGCCGCCTAACGTCGTTGGCATGCGACTCGTGAACGGCGTCACCGTGGGGCACTGGACCGATCCGGAGGCCCGCACCGGGTGCACGGTCGTGCGGCTGCCGGAGGGTGCCATCGCATCGGGTGAGATTCGGGGTGGCTCACCTGCCTCTCGCGAGTTCGAGCTGCTCGATCCCGTCCGGCGGGTCGATCGTCTTGATGCGGTCGTCTTGTCGGGTGGCTCGGCCTTCGGGCTGGCCGCCGGCAGCGGTGTGGCCGACGCACTCGGCGAGGCTGGCATCGGCTTCGAGACGCCACACGGCGTCGTCCCAATCGTGGTCGGCATGTCGCTTTATGACCTTGGCGTGGGAGATGCCTCCGTGCGTCCGAACGCCGAACACGGCCGACTCGCCCTTGCTGCGGCCACGGCCGAGCCGGCCGTCGGACGGATTGGTGCGGGTACCGGCGCAACGGTGGGGAAGTGGCGCGGCCCCGATCACGCGATCGACGCCGGCCTCGGGATCGCCACGATGACCGATGGCGAGCTGGCCGTCTCCGCCGTCGTCGCAGTCAATGCGCTCGGCGACATCGACGACGGGAGCGATCCGGCCCGAATCTGCGCAGGGGCGTCGGCCTGGCCCCTTGCCGACGACCCGTTGGGTGCCGACCTCAGCACCAACACCGTGATCGGTGTGGTCGCGACCAACGCCGTGCTCGATGCAGGGGAGTGCCTCGTCGTCGCCCAGGGTGCCCACGATGGGCTTGCCCGGGCGGTTTTCCCGCCGCACATGCGCAGCGACGGCGATGGCTTCGTTGCGGCGGCAACGGGCGAGGTCGAGGCCCTGGCCGATCAGGTTCGGATGCTCGCCGTCGTCGCCGTTGAGACGGCCATCCGAAGCACGGTCGGTAGCCTCGAAGGGTGATCTCCTGCGCCACCACCGACGTCGCCGGGACCCAAGCCGTGGCGGCCGAGGTTGCCGCCCTGGTCGTCGACGGCGATCTTCTGGTGCTCGTCGGTGATCTCGGCGCAGGCAAGACCCACTTCACCCAGGGCTTCGCCCGGGCGGTCGGAGTCGACGAGCCCGTCACCAGCCCGACCTTCACCCTCGCCAATCGCTACGAGGGCGACGTCGTCGTTAACCATCTCGACGCCTATCGCATCGAGCAGTTCGGCGATGTCGAGGATCTTGCCATTCCTGAACTCCTCGAGGATGGCGTCACCCTCGTCGAGTGGGGCAACAACATCCTTCCGGCGCTGCCTGCCGACCGTCTCGAGGTCCGGATCCTGCTGGCCGACGACGATGACGAGCGCCGTATCGAGTTTATTGCCGTTGGCGAGCGCTGGGCCTCCCGGCTGTCCGAGCTCGCCCGACGCCTCGTGCCGTGGGAGCCGACATGCTGATCCTCGGTATCGAGTCCGCGACGTCCCGCGTCGGCTGCGCGATCGGGGGCCACGAGGGAACGATCGCGTCGGCTCACTCCTCGCGGGGTCGTCGTCACGCCGAGTCGCTGGCGCCGCAGGTCGAGTTTGTTGCCGAGCAGGCGGGTGTGCAACTCGCCGACATCGGCGCAATCGCGATCGACATCGGGCCTGGACTCTTCACCGGTCTGCGTGTCGGCGTCACCACTGCTCTGGCGCTGGCCACTACCCTGCGGATTCCGATGATCGGGGTCACGTCGCTCGACCTGCTCGCCTTCCTGGTCGGCCACACCGACCGGATGATCACCGCAGCCGTCGATGCCCGACGCGGTGAGGTCTTCCACGCGACCTACCAGCCCGTTCCCGGTGGCGTGCAGCGCATCACCGAGCCGGCGGTCGGTAAACCCGAGGAGCTCCGATCTGCGATCGTGGCCGAGGCCGCCGATGTGCTGATCGTCGGTGATGGTGCACTCGCGCATCGCCACCTGTTCGAGGACGTGAGTGGTGTTGAGATCGCCGATGAGGTCCTCGCCTTCCCGTCCGCTTCGGCCCTCGTGAGCCTTGCCCACGCCCGGGCGATGCGCGAGGAGTTCGTCCGTCCCGACGAGATCGAGCCGCTCTACCTGCGGCGACCTGACGCCGTCGCCAAGTGGGATACGGCGAGTTCATGAGTCTCGTCCTCGAGCCCATGGCGGGTCGCCACGTCGACGCCGTCTGTGCGATCGACACTCGGTGCTACAGCCGGCCGTGGTCGACTGCCCAATGGCGCACCGAACTCGCCGCCGGCGACCGCACGCACCTCGTCGTGCGCGACGACGACCACATCGTCGCTCATGCCGGCACGCTGCGCGTGCTCGACGAGCTCTATATCACGACCGTTGCTGTCGACCCCGACCACGAAGGCAAGGGTCACGGCACCCGCCTCTGTATCGAGTTGCTTCGCCTCGGCATTGCTGCTGGCGCCACTGCGGCGACCCTCGAGGTGCGCGCCCAGGCGCGGCGCACCCAGCGGCTGTATGGCCGCCTCGGGTTCGCGCCTGCCGGAATTCGCAGCCGCTACTACGACCGGCCCACCGACGATGCCGTCATCATGTGGCTCGACGATCTCGACTCGCCGGAGATCACCGAGCGGCTCGACCGGGTTGCCGCTCAACTCATCCCGATCCCTGACGGAGCCCCCTCATGACCGCCGACCGCATTCTCGGCATTGAGACCAGCTGTGACGAGACGGCTGCCGCCGTCGTGCGACGAGGGACCGACGTCATGTCCTCGGTCGTGTCGAGCCAGATCGAGATCCATCAGCGCTATGGCGGCGTCGTACCCGAGGTCGCCAGTCGTGCCCATGTCGAGTCGATCATGCCGGTGATCGCCCAGTCGATCGTCGAGGCCGGCATCGACGATCACGAGATCGACGCCATCGCGTCCACTCATGGCCCTGGACTCGTCGGTGCCCTGCTCGTCGGTGTGTCGGCGGCCAAGGCGATATCGCTCGTGTGGGACGTGCCGTTCATCGCAATGAACCATCTCGAGTCACACCTCTACGCCGCTTTCCTCGAAGAGCCCGATCTCGAGATGCCGCTGGTCGTGCTCCTCGTAAGCGGCGGGCACACGATGTTGATCGTGATGGAGGATCACCTTCGCTATCGCGTGCTCGGCTCGACCCTTGACGACGCAGCCGGAGAGGCGTTCGACAAGGTCGCGCGATTCATGGATCTCGGCTACCCCGGCGGGCCGGTGATCGACCGTCTGGCGATCGACGGCGACCCGACCGCAATCCGGTTCCCTCGAGCGATGGCCAACGACGGCTGGGATTTCTCGTTCTCGGGCCTCAAGACGGCGGTCGTGAACCATGTCCGCAAACACCCCGACGCCGATGTTAACGATGTGGCGGCGTCGTTCCAGGAGGCCGTGGCCGACGTACTCGTCGGCAAGGCCCGCCGCGCCGCGAGGGAGGTCGGAGCAAATGGAGTATGCCTCGCCGGCGGGGTCGCCGCGAACTCGCGGCTGCGTGAGAAGACCCTCGATGTCTGTGTGGAGGACGGCTACCGGGCGTTCCTGCCGAGTCGGGCCATGTGCACCGACAACGCGGCGATGGTGGCGGCTGCGGCGTGGTGGCGTCTTCGGGCCGATGGCCCCTCGCCACTCGATATCGGGGCGAATCCGTCGCTGCGGCTTCCCATCTCCTGATTCCTCCCCGATCTGCCCCTTCGTAGGGTTGTCGCTGCCCGGGCCGCGTCGTATCGTTAGCACTCGGCATCTTCGAGTGCTAAGCGTGCTCGGGGTTACTAAGGCAGTTGCCGAAAACAACCCGATTCTCGGAGGATCGAATGAGTTTGCAGCCCCTCGAGGACCGCATCGTGGTCCGTTCCAGCGAAGCTGAGTCCACCACCGCCAGCGGTCTCGTCATCCCTGACACCGCTCAGGAAAAGCCCCAGCAGGGTGAAGTCATCGCCGTCGGCCCCGGCCGTCGCAGCGAGTCCGGCGACCTCATCCCCATGGACATCGCCGTCGGCGACGTCGTCGTCTACAGCAAGTACGGCGGCACCGAGATCAGCAACGAGGGCCAGGACTACCTGATCCTCAACGCTCGCGACGTGCTCGCGAAGATCGGCTGACCCTCGCACCATGGCCAAGATTCTCAAGTTCAACGAAGAGGCCCGTCGTGGCCTCGAGGCGGGCGTCAACAAGCTCGCCGACGCCGTGAAGGTGACCCTCGGCCCGAAGGGTCGCAATGTCGTGCTCGACAAGAAATTCGGCGCTCCCACGATCACCAACGACGGTGTCTCCATCGCCCGTGAGGTTGAGCTGGAAGACCAGTTCGAGAACATGGGTGCCCAGCTGGTCAAGGAAGTTGCGACCAAGACCAATGACATCGCCGGCGACGGCACCACCACCGCCACCGTGCTCGCCCAGGCGCTCGTTCGCGAGGGCCTGCGCAACGTAGCGGCGGGTGCCAACCCGATGGGTGTCAAGAAGGGCATGGAAAAGGCCGTTGCCGCCGCCGTCGAGAACCTCGCCGGTCAGTCGGTGCAGGTCGACGACTCCAAGGACAAGATCGCCCAGGTCGCCTCGATCTCGGCGGCCGACACCTCGATCGGCGAGACCATCGCCAACGCGATCGACAAGGTCGGCAAGGACGGTGTGGTCACCGTCGAGGAGTCCAACACCTTCGGCATGGATCTCGATTTCGTCGAGGGCATGCAGTTCGACAAGGGCTACCTGTCGCCGTACTTCGTCACCGACGCCGAGCGCCAGGAAGCCGTGCTCGACGATCCGTACATCCTGCTTAACCAGGGTAAGATCTCGAACGTGCAGGATCTCCTGCCCGTGCTTGAGAAGGTCATGCAGTCGGGCAAGCCCCTGCTGATCATCGCCGAGGACATCGAGGGTGAAGCCCTCGCCACCCTCGTGGTGAACAAGATCCGTGGCACCTTCAACTCCGTGTCCGTCAAGGCACCGGGCTTTGGTGAGCGTCGCAAGGCAATGCTGCAGGACATGGCGATCCTTACCGGTGGCCAGGTCATCGCCGAAGAGGTCGGCCTGAAGATCGACTCTGCCGACATGAGCCTGCTCGGCTCGGCTCGCAAGGTCGTTGTCACCAAGGACGACACCACCATCGTCGAGGGTGCCGGCTCGACCGCCGACGTCGAGGGCCGCGTGGCCCAGATCAAAGCCGAAATCGAGAACACCGACTCGGACTGGGATCGCGAGAAGCTTCAGGAGCGTCTCGCCAAGCTGGCCGGCGGTGTTGCTGTCGTCCAGGTGGGCGCCGCCACTGAGGTCGAGCTCAAGGAGAAGAAGCACCGCATCGAGGATGCCCTCTCGGCGACTCGTGCGGCCATTGAAGAGGGCATCGTCGCCGGTGGCGGCACCGCCCTCCTCCGCAGCCGTTCGGCCGTGTCCGATCTCCTCGGCTCGCTTGAGGGCGACGAGGCCACCGGTGCTCGCATCATCCACGCTGCGCTCGAGGCGCCGGCCAAGCTCATCGCGAGCAACGCCGGTCATGAAGGTGCGGTCGTCGTTCAGCGAGTCGAGGCCGAGTCGGGCTCGACCGGCTTCGATGCTGCGACGGGCGAGATGGTCGACCTGATCGACGCCGGCGTCATCGACCCGGTCAAGGTCACGCGTGCGGCTCTGCAGAACGCGGCGTCGATCGCTGGTCTGCTGCTCACCACCGAGGCTCTCGTCGCCGACAAGCCGGAGGAAGCCCCGGCCATGCCGATGGGCGGGGATCCGATGGGCGGCATGGGCGGCATGGGCATGATGTGATCGGCTTGCCGATCACGCTCACGCGCTGAGCTGTGTCGATCGAAGGTCTGGGCTTCGGCCCGGACCTTCGTCGTTTTCCGGTCGCCGCGCGGCGACCGTTACACGACGATTCCTGGCGGAGTCTTCGCATGCTTCCGGCATACGATCGATCGATCAGCGGCTACGGTCCCCACGGTGAGCGACGTCCCCGCCGGTTCGATCGGCCGCACGATCATTGCCGCCGACGACCTCGCCGCCCGAGTGGCCGAACTGGGCACAGAGATCACGGCTGATTACCAGGGGCGCCGCCCCCTGCTCATCGGTGTCCTCAAGGGTGCGTTCGTGTTCATGAGCGATCTCGCCCGTGCGATCGATCTGCCCGTCGAGCTCGACTTCATGGCGGTGTCGTCGTATGGCACCAGCACGACCTCCAGCGGTGTCGTGCGCATCGTGAAGGATCTCGAGACCGACATTGAGGGCCGGGATGTGATCTTGGTGGAGGACATCGTCGACTCCGGTCTGACGCTCGCGTATCTGCGCAGCGTGCTCGGTGACCGTCGGCCTGCGAGTCTCGAGATCTGCGCCCTGCTGGTCCGGGAAGGGGCCGAGGACAGCGGCGCCCGATACGCCGGGTTCCCCATCCCGCCCGATTTTGTCGTCGGCTACGGACTCGATGTGGCGGAGCACTATCGCGAGATTGACGCCATCCGAGTATTCGAACCGGAGTGACGCATGACTACGCTCGCGCTGTGACCAAACCCGCTAAGCCACTGATCGATGGAGTGCACGCCCCGGAAATCGACCAGGAACGTATAGCCGCCGCCGTCAGGGAGATCCTGTTCGCGATTGGTGAGGATCCAAATCGCGACGGTCTGCTCGATACCCCCAACCGGGTCGCTCGTATGTACGCGGAGACCTGCGCCGGTCTCCACCAGGAGCCATCCGATCATCTCGCCACCATGTTTGAAGCCGACCACGACGAGATGGTCATGGTGCGCGACATCCCGATGTACTCGTTGTGTGAGCATCATCTGATTCCCTTCATCGGGAAGGCCCACGTCGCCTACATCCCGAACCGCAGTGGCAACGTGATCGGCCTTTCCAAGATCGCTCGACTCGTCGATGGCTACGCCAAGCGGCCTCAGGTGCAAGAGCGCCTGACCCGCCAGGTTGCCGATGCCCTTGAGGAGCATCTCCAGCCGCGTGGTGTGCTCGTTGTGATGGAGGCTGAGCACCTGTGCATGTCGATGCGCGGTGTTCGCAAAGCCGGCAGCTCGACTGTGA
>CAJWHS010000102.1 GCA_913041415.1 uncultured Acidimicrobiaceae bacterium
AACGGACGGCTGTCGCCGCTGTTCGAGAGGGCGGTCATGTTGCCGAAGCCGGCGACCGCAGTGGGCGTGAACGGCGCCTCAGCGCCTCCGGCCATCACGACGTCGCAGCGGCCGTCGGCGACCATGCGAGCAGCATTACCGATCGCATGGGTGCCCGCCGCGCATGCGGTCACAGTGTTCTCGCATGGGCCCTGCCAGCCATAACGCATCGACATCGTGGCGGCCGGCGCGTTCGCCATCATCATCGGAACAAGGAACGGGGAGACCCGGCGCTCGCCCTTGGAAAGACGGACCTCGATTTGTTCTTCGAGTGTGCCGATGCCGCCCACGCCGGTGCCGACGAAGGTGCCTCGTCGGGCCGGGTCGGCCGAGATTTCCCCGGCCTGTTCGAGTGCCTCGGCTGCGGCTGCCAGCGTGAACTGGGACACCCGGTCGCTGCGGCGAGCTTCCTTCGGATTGTCGAAGTACGGGGACGGATCCCAGTCGTCGATCTGGCGGAAGCCATTGGGCGCAGGCGAGAGCAGGCCGCTCCAGAATGCGTCCTTGCCGATGCCGGCCGGTGCGACGACTCCGATGCCGGTGACAGCGACGCGGCGGCCGAGCATCAGAGCTTGGAGGTGACCAGGTCGAAGGCGGCCTGGATCGTGTTCACGCCTTCCAACTCTTCCTCTTCGACGTTGACGTCGAATTCTTCCTCGAGCGCCATGACCAGCTCGACCAGGTCGAGGCTGTCGGCGTCGAGGGACTCGAAGGTGGCCTCCGGCACGATGGCGCTTTCGTCGACGGACAGAACGTCGACGGCGCACTTCTTGAATCGCTCGAAGTTGTCACTCACTGCATTTCTCCATTGGTTGGCGACCACGCCATCGTGCTGCCTGGTCGAAAGATCGTTGTGAAAGGCACCGTGAGGCTAGTCAGCCCATCGAGTACCCGCCATCAACCGGCAACACCGTACCGGTGATGTAAGCGGCCGAGTCGGACGCCAGGAACTCGACGGCGGCGGCGATCTCGTCGCCCTGGCCGAGTCGGCCGACGGGCACCACGCCGAGCATCGCATCGCGCTGCGCATCGGTGAGTGCCGCAAGCATGTCGGTTTCGATCGGCCCCGGGCAGACGACGTTGGCGGTGATGCCGCGGCTGGCGAATTCCTTGGCGAAGGACTTCGCCATGCCGATGAGGCCTGCCTTGCTGGCGGCGTAGTTGGCCTGACCGGCCTGGCCACCGAGACCGACGATCGAGGAGATGAAGATCATGCGGCCCCAACGGCCCTTCATCATCCCCTTCGACACCCGTTTGGCGACCCGGAAGCCACCGTTGAGGTTGGCGTCGATGACGTCCATGAAGTCATCGTCGCTCATGCGCAGTACGAGACCGTCTTTGGTGATGCCGGCATTGGAGACAAGGATCTCGACGGGTCCGAGCATTTCTTCGACCTCGGTCACGGCGGCGTCGACCGATGCGGAGTCGGTGACATCCGCAGTGACGACGAGGAGATCGTCGCTGTCGTCGGCTTGTCCCGAACGCGACGTGATAGCGACCTGGTGGCCGGCTGCAGCAAACCGTTTGGCGATGGCGTGGCCGATCCCTCGGTTACCGCCGGTGACGAGGACGACGCGGGCGCTCACCATGTGACCACCACGCTGCCCCAGGCCATGCCGGCCCCAAAGCCGCTCATGAGCACCACGGCGCCAGGTTCCAGCACGCCTGCCTCGTCGGCGGCAGCCATTGCCATCGGGATGCTGGCGCCGGATGTATTGCCAGTGTGTTCGAGCACGTTGAAGGTCTTCTCCATGGGGATGCCGAGACGTTGGGTCACGGCTTCGATGATGCGAATGTTGGCCTGGTGAGGAAGGACGACATCGATGTCATCGGCGCTGATCCCCGCCTGGGCGAGTGCGTTCTGTACCGAACCGGTAACGGCCCGCACGGCCCGCTTGAAGACCTCGCGGCCTTCCATGACGATCGTGTCACCCAGATCGCAGTAGAGGATGGATTGCAGGTCGCCGTTGACGCCGAAGTCCTGGCCGAGGAGTTCGCCTTGCGCACTTTTTTCGAGCACGACAGCGCCGGCACCATCGCCGAAGAGGATTGCGGTGCCCCGGTCGGCCCAGTCGACGATGGTCGACATGGCGTCGCTCCCGATGACGAGCACGCGATCAGGGCCGCCGGGGGTAGTCATCATTCCGTAGGCGGCCACATAGCCGTAGGGGAAGCCGGCGCACACGACGTTGAGGTCCATTGCGCCGCAGGTGATGCCGAGACCAGCGGCGACCATGGCGCTGGATGCGGGAAAGGTCTTCTCGGGCGTGGTGGTGCACAACACGAGGAAGCCGATGTCGTCCGGCGTGATATCTGCGGCCGTGATGGCGGCGTTGGCGGCCTCAACCGCCATTTCGACCGTGGAGCCGCCGACCCGGCGCTCGCCGATACCCGACCGTTCGCGGATCCAGGCGTTGGAGGTCTCCATGTGCTGGGCGAGATCGTCGTTGGTGACGACCTTTTCGGGAAGGGCGGTTCCGATGCCGGCAACGCGGATGCTCATGCCATGGTCCGGAGCCAGGCGATTGGCTGGCGGGAGGTGACCCGCTCGCCTTCGTAGGCGAGCACGCCCTTGATTTCGCCGGCGAAGGAGCTGCGGACCTCAGCGGAGCCGACGGCGCCGAGCAACTGCCCAACCTCGATGACGGTGCCGTCAACGCACGACTCGTTGGGGACAAAGATGCCGGCGCCGGGGGAGACCACCATGCGTTCGGTGGCGAAGAGATGTTCTCCCTCGAGGACGGCGGCCGTGGCCGCGTCGCTGGTCTTGGTGCCCTGGAGGGTCTCCAGGAGGCCATCGACGTCGGCGGGGGTCGACACACTGACCCGGCCGGCGGTCTTGACCGCACGCTTGACCAGGCCGGTGAGGACGGTGCCGGGGCCGAGTTCGACGAAGGTCGTGAAGCCGTCGGTCTCAAGCGCCCGGAGCGTCTGGCGCCAGCGGACGGGCGAGGTGAGCTGAGCACTGAGAAGGTCGGCGAAGTCGCCGCCGTCGGTGTGCGCCATAGCATCAACGTTGCAGTAGACGGTTTGTTCAGCATTGCGGAACTCGACCTGGTCGATTGCTTTGCGAAGCCGATCACGGGCGGGTGCCATGAGCGGCGAGTGGAAGGCGCCGCCGACAGGGATCCGCATAGCGCGCTTGGCACCGAGTTCCTTGGCGGCGGCACACACCCGGTCGAGATCTGCGGGCGATCCGGCGATCACCACTTGGCCGGGTGCGTTGTAGTTCGCGATCCAGGCGTTGCCCGCGATCTTCTGGCAGGCGACATCGACCTGGTCGTCGTCGAGGCCGAGGATGGCGGCCATCGTGCCGTCCTGCTCATCGGCGGCGGCCTGCATCGCGTCGCCGCGTTCGTTGACGAGCTTGGCGGCGTCGGCGAAGTCGAGCACGCCTGCGGCGCAGAGGGCGCTGTACTCGCCGAGCGAGTGGCCTGTGTGAGCGGCTGCCTCTGCGCCGGTGCGGCTGACGGCGTCGAGCACGACCATCGAGGTCACGAAGGTCGACAGCTGCGCATTGCGGGTCATCGTCAGTTCGTCGGCGTCGGTGTCGAGCAGGAGGTCGGCGATGTTGCGGCCGGTCGCGTCGGATGCCTCTTCGACGAGCTCCCACGAGGCGTGGTCGACCCAGGCGGAACCCATGCCCGGCGTCTGGGACCCTTGACCCGGGTAGGTGAAGACGATCATGGAATCCTGCCCTCCAGCAGCCGGTCGCCCGAAGGGCAGGGCGACACAGTCGTTCAGACCGTTAAGGCTTGCCGAGCGTTTCATTACTGGCGAGTAACTTTGTGAGAAGTTCGCGCCGAGAAACGCGCTCCCTGGATCAGGGATTGTCGTGCCGTGGCCAGTCGTTGAGGTCGGCCTCATGGCGTCGGATCTCGAACTCGCGCCACACTAGGATCGCAGCGACGGCCACAAGGAGCACGAGACGCCGCGATCGGATGCTGGACGACATGGCGGAGAGACTACGCTGCCGCCCAGACATCGTCACCTCACCTTGGGTGGCGCACCCGCCCGGGTGGTGGAATTGGCAGACACGGCGGACTCAAAATCCGCTGCTCCTAGAGCGTGCGGGTTCAAGTCCCGCCCCGGGTACGCAACGAATACCTGCCCGGCAGCCGCCCGGGGGCGGGTTTCGTCTTCGCCTCCGTCGCTGCGCTTCCGAGGTTCCGATAGTGCTCCTGACCCGCCTACGGTCGGGGCGTGGCTGACCCCCAGGTCCTCGAATCGCTCCAACGTGCCCGTCGTTGGTTGCTTATCTCGTTCCCGGTCGCGTGGATCGCCCTGGTGCTGCTGTGGCAGATGGGTTTGGTGGTGGCGACGGGTGTCGCGTTCGCGCTCTGGTTGCCGGTGGGCGGCGTCTTTTTTGCCGCCGTCACGAAGGCGCTCGAAGAGGAGCAGGATGGCGCCGAGCCGCCGACCTTCGAGCCGCGGGTACGAGTCGGGCTGGCCGGTCGCCTTGCGGCGTTTTCGATCGGTGCTCTTCCCGGGGCCGGCTTCGTTGGGCCGGTGCTTGCTCTGCCGCCTGCGATCGTCGCTTGTTCGATGCTTGCGATCGCGTGGGTGCAGCCGCCTCAGCGGATGCGTCTCGCTGTCGGGTTTGCCGGTGGCTTCGTACCGATGATCCTGCTGGTCGCAGGCACGGCGCGGAATGCGTTCGTCACCTCGGTGATGATCGGATGGATGGCGATGCTCGTCGCCGGGCTCTGGCTCATCCGCACGAATGCCGGTGGCCGACTCGGCCCGACCGCCGATTGATCATAGACACACAGGCGGCGATAGTTTTTGGCGAACGACTGGAGTCTCCCATGAGCGTCAAGATCATCTCCGATAGCCGCGTCCTGCCCTTCCCGGCCGATGTCATCTTCGACGTGCTCGCCAGCCCGGCTGGCCATGTCGAGATGGATGGTTCCGGCACGGTCAAAGGCGTCGCAAGCGGGCCCGAGCGGCTCCGCCACGGAGCCCGGTTCAAGATGAAGATGAAGCACGGGGTGCCGTATCAGATGTCGTCGACGGTCAAGGAGTTCGAAGAGAACCGACGCATCGCCTGGGCGCACGTCGGCGGTCATCGGTGGCGGTACGAGCTCGAAGAGGTGGACGGCGGGACCAAGGTCACCGAGTCGTTCGACTGGTCGACGTCGCTCGCCCCCCGCTTCATCGAGATTGTCGGCTATCCGGAGAGGCACGAAGCCAATCTGCAGAAGACCCTCGAGCGGCTCGAAGAGGTCATTGGCAACCGTCAGGCCTGACCGAGACGAAGCGTCAGTCGAGACCGGGGGCGTCGGCGGGCCGTTCGGCCGCGAAATCCTTGAGCGTGAGAAGATCGACGGCTGAACACGACAGCTTCCAGGTCCAGGCGGTGGCGATGATTCTGGCGGGTAGCTTAGATGCTGCGGGAGCGACCACGAACGTTGATGAACCGACCGACCTGAGCTGCTCGAGTTCCGCCCCGATGACAGAGTCGTCGTGCTGCACCATGACGCCGCCGGATTCGAGAAGCCGCACCTGGATTTCCGGCGGCACGCTGGCGTCGAGCACGCCCGCCGGTGTGGGGCCGGCAATGTGGGGCCCGCTTGTCGGTGGGTCGGTCTGGTACTCGACCGTGCCCCCGCTGAGCACGTGACGACCTGATGCCTGATCCTCGGGTTCGCGCAGCTCGACACAGGTTGCAGCTGCATCGTTGCTACCGCACCCGACGATAAGCAACGAAAGGGCACAGGCGCAGGCGACAAGACGCATTGGCACATCGTGCCCCAGAAATCGCCGGACACGGTCACGCAAGGAATGCGCCGTATGATCGACCTATGTCCCAGGCCCAGATCGAGCGTCGCCTCCGCACCATCAGCAAGCAGCTGCGGTCCGCGCGCAATGACCTCGCCGTCACTGAGGAACAGCTGATCCAGTTCGCCGACGAAGCCGATGATGCGCGCCTGCGCGCGCTCGTCTCGGAGACCCCACTTGCCGACCGGGAGCACCGCAAGGCCAGCCGCCACGCCGATCGCCTTCGGAGGCACCGAGACACCCTCTCTGCGAAGATTGCCGCGCTCGACGCCGAACAAGACGAGTTGCTCGACCGGTTCGGAGCCAAATGAGTGACATCCGTGTTGTTGTTGCCGAAGACGAGGCGATCATCCGCATGGACCTCGTCGAAGTGCTTCGTGAGGAGGGCTACGACGTCGTGGCCGACACCGGCCGCGGCGACGATGCCGTAGCCCTCGTCACGGAGCACCGGCCCGATCTCGCGCTCCTCGACGTGAAAATGCCGGGAATGACGGGTATCGAAGCCGCGCTCGAGATCACCTCCTCGACCGACACTGCGGTCGTGATGCTCACGGCGTTCAGCCAGCGAGAACTAATTCACGAAGCGAGCGACGCAGGCGCGATGGCCTATCTGTTGAAGCCTTATCAGCGAGAGGATCTCGTGCCTGCGGTGGAGTTGGCGATCGCTCGTCGCCGCGAGGCGGCGTCGTTGCGCAGCGAACTCGACGCCGCAGGGCAGCGGTTCGAAGAGCGCAAGACGATCGACCGGGCAAAGGGCAAGCTGATCGATGAACACGGGCTCAGCGAGAGGGATGCGTTCACGTTCCTGCAGCGTTCTGCCATGTCGACCCGTCGCCGCATGATCGACGTCGCCCACGAGGTGCTGGCAGGCGACGCGACCCTTTGAGGCGCGCGTTAGGGTCGCCCGCAATGGCGACCGTGATGCTCATCGATGGAAACTCGCTCACCTATCGAGCGTTCTTTGCGCTGCCCACCGACATGGCCACAGCGTCGGGACAAGTGACCAACGCCGTGTTCGGCTTCACGTCGATGCTCATCAATCTGATGAAGGATCACGAACCCGATCACATCGCCGTTGCGTTCGATCTGCCCGAGCCGACCTTCCGTCACGTGATGACGCCCACCTACAAGGCGCAACGGGAAGCAGCACCGGACATTCTTCGCCAGCAGATGGGTGTCGTACGCGAGGTGCTCGATGCGATGGCGATCCCGACGCTGGAGAAAGTCGGATTTGAAGCGGACGACATCATCGCCACCCTCGCCACTCAGGGCCGCAACCGTGGCGACGATGTCATCATCGTGACCGGCGATCGCGACAGCTATCAGCTGGTCGAGGACCCTCACATCAAGGTGCTCTACAACAAGCGCGGCGTCAGCGATTACGCCCTTTACGACGAGGCGGGCATCTTCGAACGCACCGGTGTGAAGCCGGTCGACTATGTCCAATACGCAGCGCTGCGCGGCGACAGCTCCGACAACCTCCCCGGTGTCCCCGGTGTGGGGGAGAAGACGGCGGCGAAGCTGATCAATGAGCGTGGCGGTATCGACGGCATCTACGCCGCCCTCGACGAACTCACGCCGAAGCTGCGAGAGAACCTCACAGGCAACGAGGCCAACGTCCGCAACAACGTCGAGATGATGGTGCTCGTTCGTGACGTCGATCTCGACTTTCGTCTCGACGACTTGACCCAGGGCGCACCCGATACCGACGTCATCAAGAAGCTCTTCGACTTCCTTGAGTTCCGCACGCTCTGGGACCGTCTCGCTCCGGTTCTCGGCGAGGTGGGCAGTGGGCCCGCTGAGGCGCTGACCGCCGACGTCACGGTGTACGGCTCGCCCGCCGCCGCAGCCGCTGCGCTTGCTCTTGCGGCGACCGGTTCCGATGTGCTCGCGCTCGGTGTGCCGGAATCCGAAGTCGACGGTGGCCTCGCCTTCGTGGTCGATGGTGACGGGTCCGAAATCGGTTTCGTCACGGGCGACTTTTTCGATGACCCGTCGGTGCTCGCCGCGCTGCGGGCTCTCTTGGGCCCCGACGGCCGGCCCGTGGCGATGCACGGCGCCAAGGCTGCGATGCGTTCGCTCTACGACCACGGTGTCGATGTTCGCGACCTTTCTGTCGATACCCGCCTCGCCGCCTATCTGCTCGATCCGGCCGACAACGTGTACGACCTCGGTGCGCTGCTGTTCCGGCACTGTGGCATAGAACTTCCGGAGTCGGGCCCGCCCGAAGGGCAACTCGATCTCGACGGCGCCGCCGCCGCCGATGCGTCCGAGGAGCCGAGCCTTGCGGCGCTCGCTGTGCACCACCTTGTGATGCCGCTTCGTGAGGCGATGGCCAATAAGGGACTGCTCGCCCTCCACGACGAACTTGAGGTGCCGCTGGTACGGGTACTCGCGAAG
>CAJWHS010000103.1 GCA_913041415.1 uncultured Acidimicrobiaceae bacterium
CTTCACCGCATGGGTCTCCAAGGAGCGGCGGCGCATCGCCGCGCTCCGCGGTCGTCCAAATAGTATCGGCATACGCCTGGAGCGCGGCCGCAATGCGGGCGCTCCATGGGGCACTCAGGGCACCGAGTTGGAGCGCGCGCGCGAGGCGATGATGGCGCGCGTGCGAACTGACGTGCGCGAGACGGTGCGCGCCGCGCTCGTGCTCGAAGCGTTCGGGTACGGCGGGGGAGAGGTCACGGAGCGGAACGGCTGGGCAGCGACGCGCGCGGGGAACGAATCGCAGATGCGCGCGATCGCGATTGCCGAGATGCGCGCGGACGACGAGACGAAGGACCGAGAGCGCACGCGCTCCGGGCGTGCGGCGCTCGCCTTCACCACGATCGGCTTCGCCGTGATCGCCGGTGGCCTCATCGTCGGCTCGATCTCCGACCGGGTCGGGCGCCGCCTCACGATGACGATCGCGTTCGTTTCGTGGGCGGTTGCCTCAATCGGGATCCTCACCGGCTCGCTCCCGGTGGTGCTGGTCTCGACCGTGCTGGTCGGCATCATGTTCAGCGGTATCCCGGCGACGATCATTGCCCACGTGGTGGCTCACGCCGACGAGCGCTCGTTCGGCCCGCTGTTCTCGGCCACCACGCTTGCGTTTGGTATTGCCCAGGCGGTGTCGCCCCAGCTCGGCGGCGCGATCGCCGACTGGCGCGGTTCGTTCACGGTCGTCGTGTCGCTGGCTGCAGTAGTGGCGCTGATCGGGGCGATGGCGGCGTGGTCGCTACCCGAGGACGGCATCGAGGTCAGAGGCGAAACGCCCGCCGACATCTCAGGCCGACCTTCTCCTCGAAGGAGCGCAAGCGCAGCGTCGCCAAGACCAGCGCAGTGAGGAGAGAATTAGGCCTCGGGGTCAGCCTCGTAGAGCCACGCCGTGTCGGTGGAGCCGTCGTCATAGGTGACCTCGGCCTCGACTCGGCGATAGCCAGGACCTTCGAAGTGGTCGATGCGGCGGAGATGCTGCTTGAGTTCGGCGCTCTCCAGCACGTGCACCGGTGTGGCGGGCGCACCGGTGTCGAGGGTCATGCCTGGGTAGCCATCGGCGGGGCCCCAGGTGATGTCGTACGGCCACCCTCGGACGGTGCCGGGCCGCCACGTGCCCGGGATCGATCGAACCTCGTAATGGTTGCTCTCCCCGGGTCGGAGGGTGCCGTAGAACGCCATGCGCATCCAATCTGTCTAGTGGCCGCCGGCGAGAAGTCCCGCAACGGCGACCGGTACGGTCCTCCCGAGTCCGACCGAGACCAGGATCCGCTCGGCGGGCTCGCCCCGATCGTCGGCGATCAGCACCGCTCGACGATCGGGGTGGGGGGTCTTTCGGTGATACGGACGGGCCGTCAGCTCGAGTCGTGGTTGAGTGCGACCCTCGCCTCCGACGGGCTCGACACTTCCGAGTTCACCGCCCTCGTCACCTTGCTGATTGCGGGTGGGCCGAACCGGCGATCAGCCGGTGAGCTGTCGTCGTCGCTCGTGCAGACCTCCGGCGGGACGACCAAGACGATCCGCCGATTGGAGGAGCGGCGCCTCGTCGTGCGGGTCGACGATCCCGCCGACGGACGTCGAACCCTGATCGAGCTCATCGGCCCCGGCCGTGCCCTCACCGAGTCGACGCTGGAACTGGTCCTGGACGCCTTCGCTCTCGAGATCGGCGATCTAGGTGAAGCGGAACGCCATCAGCTCGGTGCCGGACTGGTGCGCCTCTCATTCGAACTCGACGACCGCCTCCGAAACTGCTGACGCCTCGGCCAGCTCGGCGGAGCCGGCCTTGACCTCGGCGATGGCCGCCGCCAGATCGGGGAGCTCGACCTCGACGGGACCGTCGTCGTTGAGGAAGACGAACACCATGCGGTCGACCCCCTCACCAGTGGCGGCCTCGACAGCGGCAGCGTACGCCGCCCCCTGCAGACGGTAGCGGGCGACCTTCGCCGCAACGACCGCATCGTCGACCTGATCAGTCTTCCAGTCGACGACAACGAGGCCGCTGCGACTGCGATACAGCAAATCGACGTAGCCCTCGACGAGATGGTCACCGATCGGGGCGGCAACCCACAGCTCTCGCCAGAACTCACCCGCCACCGCTTCGGCGGCAACCGTCGTCGCAAGTGCGTGTCGGGCGAGTCGCTCGATCACGTCCTGGCGGTTGGCCACGCCCTCGGCTGCGGCTTGGGCGGCCGCAGCTGCCGTCAGGCCGGCCCCGTCAGCGAGCCCGATGACCTGGAGCACGCCGTGCACGGCACGCCCGACAGCGGTGCCGTAGCGGCCCTTTTGCCACGGTGGCAGATCCAGGTCGCGCGGCCGCTTGTCGAGGCCGGGGTCGGCGGCTTCGGCTGCCTCCCGGGCGAGGGTGGTGGCAGCAATGACGGTCCGTGCGCTCGCCCGCTCGAGCGCGTCGCTGCGCTCGGCCGACCAGGTGTCTCGATCGGGAATCGCCACCGGTTCGGGCGGACGGAGCGCCGGGCGTGAAGCGATCGTCGGGACGAACGGCGTGGACACCCGACATTGGTTGGCGGGTTCGGCCATGACCGACGCTCCGGTGGACGCAGTCGACTCGGTGCGATGCAGTGAGACGATCAGGTGATCGCGTGCCCGTGTGGCGGCGACGTAGAGGAGTCGGAGTCGTTCGTGTTCGTTCATCTGGTCGTCGGTAGATTTCCAGGTGCTGTATCCCTCGGAGGTGACGGCCGACGACAGTCGCAACACCGGGTCGCTGTCGGTTGGGAAGGAGATCGACGCACCGCGATCCGACTTCTGGATCTTGGTGGTCATGCCGGCGAGAACGGTGATGGGGAACTCAAGGCCCTTCGAGCCGTGGATGGTCATGATTCGCACGCTGTCATCGTCGGTCTCCGGCAACACCGTTTCGGACACCCGGGCATTGTCGGAACCCTGAAGGCGGGCCCAATGGAGGTAGGCCCGCAGATCGACACCGCCGGCATCGACCCAGGCCCGAGCCTGATCGATCACGAAGCGCAGCTGCCGCCAGACATTGCGCGGGTTGCCGCTGGCGATCACGGTCTCGAGCACGCCCCGCTCACGGATGAGTCGATCGAGAAGTTCGGCCGGGGTCGACCAGAGACGAGCCTCGTGGAGCTGCTGGAGGTGCTGCAGACCGAGGGCAACCGGGTGGGACTCGTGCCCCTCGGGGATCGGTGCTCGTAGGGTAAAACGGCCCCGCACGCCGAGGCGCCAGTGGGCGAGATCATCGTCGCCACAGCCGTAGACGAACGAGCGGAGCGCGACGACGGTGGCGAGTTCGTCGGTCGGGTCGGCGACGGCGGCCAGGGCGAGCAGGACCTCACGGATCTCACGCGATGCGTAGACGATCGACGAGGTCTCGGCGCGGTACGGCACTCCCACCGCAGTGAGTGCCGCCTCGAGCGCCGACAAGCTTGTGCGTGAAGGAAGCAGGATGCAGACATCACTTGCGATAGCTGACCGCCAGCCCCCTTTGCCATCGTCGACCGACCACGGCGAGGGGCCGTGGAGCAGCTCCGACACGGCGGCGGCGATGTCGCGACTCTCGACGGCGCGCAATTCGTCAGCGCGAAGCTTCTCGGCGTGGATATCGGCGCCGAGCACGGCGACGGCCGGACCGACAGGTGCCGACTCCTGGCGATGTGCCGACAGGGCGACATACTCGGCCTGGCTGCCCGGCTCGGCAACGATCAAGGCACCGAAGATGTCGTTGACCCATTCGATGACCGGCTTGGTGGTGCGGAAGTTGACGGTGAGGGCGGGGCGATCCGAGATGTGCTCTCGGGCGGTGAGGAAGGTGCCGATGTCGGCCCGACGGAAACGGTAGACCGACTGCTTCGGATCGCCGACAAGGAAGAGGCTCCCAGGACGGGTCTCGATCTCGTGCCACGCCTTTCCAGTGATGTCAATGTTGGTATCAGCAGCGATCAGGACTGCGAGTTCGATCTGGATCGGGTCGGTGTCCTGGAACTCGTCAAGCAACAGGCGGGGATATCGCGTGCCGAGCGAGTGCCTGACCTCGACGCCGTGCTCCGGACTCCGCAACAGGCGGCGCGCCCGGACGAGCAGGTCGTGAAACTCGAGCCGACCGATCTCGCGGCGCTTCTCGGCGGTGTCGAGCACAAAGCGACCCAGCCGAGCGGCCATGTGGGCGAGCGCCGCCGTGGTGACCTCGGCGACCGCATCGTCGCAGGCGGCGATCAGATCGGCGAAGGCTGCCCTCACGTCGGCAACATCGATGGTCCACTTGTGCTTGTTGCCCTTGTTGCTGACCCGTATCGTCCGCGTCGCCTTGCGTTCGCTGCCCATGTCGGACGCGATCGCGAGCGCATCGATGTCGTCGAGGGCACCGGCGAGATCGGCGCGGTTGTCGCGAAGATCCGGGAACCGAGCGAGCAGCGAATCGTCTTGGGCTGCGTAGTGCCCCAACTCAAGGATGTCGTCGATGCGGGTCAGGAGACCCGAACGATCGAAGGTCGGAGGCGTCGGTGCATCGAAGTCGAGTCGCTCCTCCACGAGATCCCAGTTGTCGGCCATCCGCTGGGTGAGGCTGCGCAGGTCATCGAGCCGAACACCGCACGCCTCGAGGCACAGCAGCGTGTGGGCCATCGTCTCGTCGTCGAGCAGGGCATCGAGGAACACCTGCCAACGCTGTTCGAACTCGACCTGGCTGCTGATCTCGTCGAGGACGTCGACGCCGGGTGGCAGACCGGCCTCGACGGGATGCTCGCCCAGCAGACGCTGCGCAAAGGAATGGAGGGTGCCGACGGCCGCACCGTCGAGCTGGAGCAGCGCCTCGGCGGCCCGATCCCGTCGTTGGGGATCGTCGTGGGCGGCCGCTTCGAAACGCTGCCTGACGCGGTCTCGAAGCTCGGCGGCAGCTTTCTCGGTGAAGGTGATCGCGGCGATCTGTTCGAGGGGGATGGCGTCGTCGAGCACGAGTGCCTCCACCCGATCGACGAGCGCGCGGGTCTTGCCGGAACCGGCGCCCGCCTCGACGAACTGGTTGGTGTCGCGGACCTCGACGATGCGGTCGCGGTGGGGCTGGTCGATGGGGAGACGTTCAGGCACGGTCGCCTCCGCACAGGTCGACATAGTCGGCCAGCTCGGGATGGAGGGCGAGCCGCTGCCAGTCGGCGTACTGATGACTCAGACCGAGAGCGTCGGGTTCGCAGTACGGACAGTCGACCCAGGTCCGAAATCCCGGCGCAGCCGGGTGAGCGGGGAAGTGCCCTGCGGCGATGCCATCGACGATGCGGCCGACCGTGTCGAGGGTGGCGGCCTCGATCTCGGGGGTAACGGGGTAGCCGACCGTCGAGAACCCACCCTTGGCCGTGACGAACCAGTAGAGGCCGCGGCTCGGCGCATCGGGTCGGCCCAAGATCTGACGGGCGGCGCGGCTGTACAGCACGAGCTGCAGATGGGTGCCGCCGGGGGTGGGGTCGTCCTCGGAGATGTCCTTGTAGGAGCGGGCCGAGCCGGTCTTGTAGTCGATGACGATCACGGTGCCGTCCGTAGTCTCGTCGACACGATCGATCGCGCCTCGCACCGTGAGGGTGCGACCGTCGGCGAGCGGGATCTCGACCGGTGGTGCGGGGGACCCGGGCATGCCGAACGGCAGCTCGGTGGCGATCGGTCGGCTGCTGAACGCCGCCCGTTGGGTGTTGTCGAAGCCGACGAAGTCTTCGAGGTCGCGCAGCAGGACCTGATGGTCGCGTCCCCAGTAGACGCGCCGACCGACGAGTCCGCGCTGCTGCAGCCGGCTCGCCTCCTGCTCGGCGAGTTTGCGCAGGTGACCGACTGCTGTCTCGGGCCAGGCAGTGCCGGGCTCGGGGATGGCTCCAGAATGCAGCGCCTCGGTGATCCAGGTGTCGAGCGTGTCGTGCACCAGCGAGCCGAGGGTGAGCGGGGAGATCCGGTACTGCTCCTCGGGATCCTCCACCGGCGAGACGCCGAGTACGTAGCGGACGAAGTAGGCGTGGGGGCACAGGGCCCACTTCTCCAAGCGGGTGGCCGACACGACGTGGCCGGGCTCGGTCGGATCGGGAAGGACAGCGCCACGGAGGTCGCCGTCGGTGGCGAGATTGCCGTCGAAGCGGGTGTAGTCGAGGGACAGGCGGGCGGTGAGGAGCTTGGCGCCGGTCCGGACTTCGGGCCGGGTGGCGGGCACGACCGATTCGGCGAACGGGCGACCCGCTTCGGTGTGGTCGAGAAGCGACCGGATGTCGTACTCCTGCACGGACGTGGGGAAGTCGGTGCGTCGGAGTCCAGCAACGAAGGACGGGATCTCGACGAGCCACTCGCCGGTGCTCGCGGCGAGGCGCTCGGCGGAGGGCCGCACTCCGTCGCGGGCTTCGGTCGTGTCGAGCAGCCAGCGTGACGGCGCTCGCTCGGCGTTGCGGCGCAAGTCGCCCCGGGGGAAGGTCATGGTCACGTGGCTCGCCGCCGTCATGGAGGCGAGCAGCGCCCGATGATCGTCGTGCACGAGTTCGCTGCGCTGGGGAAGATCGGGGCCGACGACCGTCCGGTAGCGGTCGGGGAGCAGCGGATCGTCGCGTCGCCGGGCCGGGAACGAACCCTCCGCCATGCCGACGACGATCACCTCGTCGAGTTCGAGCCCCAGCGCTGCCGCGGCCGTGCCGACGAGCACGCCGTTGCCGAAGGTGCCCCGGCGCCCGAGGTCGTCGCCGAGCTGGAGTTCGAGGGCTCGACGGAAGGCCGCTGTCGACGGGTTGGGATCGATGCCGTCGAGGTCGCCAAGTCGGTCGATGGCGGCATCGATGCGCTGGGCGGCGGCCTGTTCCTCCAGCGGCCAGTCGCCTCGGAGTGACTCGCCGCCCAGATAGGTGCGGACGAGTGAGCGACACCAGTTCGCCAGTCCCGACCAGGAGGACGCCTGCCGACCGGGCTGCAGCGCCCGAGCGAGGGTGGTAATGAACTCGGCGAGGCCTCGGGCGATCGCTGCGTCGCGACGCAGCTGCTCGGCACGCCACTCCTGCTCGTCGTCGCGTTCGGCGCGGGCGGCATCGGCTTCGAGATCGTCGGCGTGGCGTCCGAGTCGGGACTCCCACTGCTCGAGGCCGGCGACGACACCGGCGGCCCGGGAGGCCCGCTCCCATGCGGCGACCGGTGCCGGGCGGTTGTCGACGCCACGAATGGGGGCCCCGGCCAACCAGGCGGTGACGTCGTGACGGGAAAGATCGTGATCGGGGAGGGCGAGGAGCGCAAGCAGCGAACGGCCGAGGAGCGATGTGTCGGCGGTGCGAATCGATGAGCCGAACCAGGGGATGTCGGCAGCGTCGAGCGCATCGCTGATCAGTCGGGCGTATGGGTCGCGAGTGCCGTACAGCACGGCGATGCGGTCGAGCGGTGTGCCGCGACGGGCGGCGTCGACCACCAGACGGAGCGCGTGGCGGGCCTCGTCGTCGGCGTCGGAGACGCTGAGCGCATGATCGGCGATGGCGGGCACGACGGTGGGGCCACTCGGCCACGCACCGTCGATCGACTCGACCGATCGCTGGACGGCCGAATCGGCCTCGGCTGAGCCGGTGATTCCCGCGATCACGGAGAGGTGGTGGTGTTCGGCTATGGCTTGGAGCAGATGGGCCTGGCCCGACGAGAGGCGCTGGGGGAGGAAGAGGATCGTGGGGCCGAGATCGGCGAGCACAGGAGGCGAGGTCGGAATGGCATCGACGGCGGCACGGACGAGATCCTGCTCGTTGCTAAACCTGGGCCGCAGCCGCTCGCTGACTGCCCGGTGCACGCGCACGACATCGGCGGTTCGGGCTGACGTGGCAGCGAGGCGCTCGAGCCCGGTGGGATCCACCTCGGACAGGGTCCGGTGTGCCCGCACGAGCGAGCGCTCGGTGGCCGGGTGGGAGGCGACCCCGCCGAAGTGCCCCGGCTCGTCGGCCAGCACCGCTCGCACCGCGCCGGCGAGCACCGGGGTGGAGAGGGGCCGCCGTCCGGTGGCGGCGATGGCCGCGGCGTCCTCCTCCTCTTCATCCTCCTCCTCCTCGTCCTCCTCGCCGTCGTCCTCGTCCTCCTCCTCCTCCTCCTCCTCCTCATCATCATAATCATAATCCTGTTCCT
>CAJWHS010000104.1 GCA_913041415.1 uncultured Acidimicrobiaceae bacterium
TAAAGGCGAACGAGATGACCCAATGGGTCGATAATTTTTTCGGAAACGACGAGCGCGACCTTGAACAGGCCGAGTCCCGACTCCGACTGCGGACCATCTATGACTGGGATCAACGCCTCGATAACGAATTCAAGCTTCGCCTGGGCGGAAAGGTCAGCCTGCCGCAAATTTCCAAGCGATTGGACCTGGTATTTCGCGGCGAGGATATGGATGGCTTTGGTAGTGAAGGTGCAGACGACCGCGCAGAGGACCGCATCGGGCTCCAGTATCAGGTGGGCCCAAGGGAAGTCAGAAAACATCGGTTTGACCTTACCGTGGGGTTTGGTAGCTCGGGCCCCAAACCCGGGGTCAAATACGTTTATGAAAATGCCTTCGCCGAGGACCTGAATTTCCGTTTCACCCAGCGTTTCATTTACGATCTTGGCGACGGTGCCTATGGCACCTCCCGTCTTGTGCTCGACAAGGCGCTTGGCCTTTTCGATGACCATTTCCGCCACCTGGACGTGGCGCTGCGCGGGTTCGTCGAAGGTCGAGGAAATCACCTCGCCGTTTACCGAACGCTGCATGTCGGTGACTTCTTCAGGCCGCTCGTCGACCAGAAGCACCAGCAGGAAGACTTCCGGGTGGTTGTCCGTAATCGCCTTGGCAATGTTCTGCAGCAGCACGGTCTTACCCGTGCGCGGCGGCGCCACAATCAGCGCGCGCTGGCCCTTGCCCTGCGGCGAGATGATATCGATGACGCGCGCCGACTTGTCCTTGACCGTGGGGTCGAGCGTGTCGAGCGGCCTCGGCCATCGCTGTGTTGCCAAGACCGGTTCGATGCCCGCGAGGCTCGGCTCGTTGTCGCTTGATGCACGGTCACCGCCGCAGGCGGCAAGCCAGAGGGTGAGGACGAGTATCACGCTCGTCGAGCGGCAGGCCGGCATGGGCGAGAGTCTGGCAGGTCGGCGTCGACAACCCGGTGTGCCGTGTCGAGCTGCGCCAGTCGGACCGAGGTGCAGGTCTACGGTGGATCGAGCAGCCTGTCCTCGAGGGCATCGAAGGAACGCTGGCTGATGTACGGCTGATCCGGCACCTCGATCTGGCACAGGAATGTCACCATGCTCCGACTGGCCTCCAGCCCGGGCGCAGGACGGGTTACCAGTTGTTGGAAGCGCTCCTTGTCACCCTCGAGGATGATGTCGGCGGTGTCGAAGGCGAACGGCTCAGCGGTATCGAGATAGCTCTGGTAGTAGTCGACGACGGCACCGATCTCGACGGTGGTGCTCTCCACCGCCAGGACCTCAAGGTCGCTCCAATAGGACAGGGCAAGGCGGGCGAGTGGGCCGGGCCCAGAGTCGTCGGGGATCAGCTTGGCCTCAGCGACGAACTCTGCCGACCGTCTGCAAGTTGCCTCGATGGCTTCTTCGAGGAGGGTCGTCGTGCTCTGCGGCACGGTCGTCGTGGTCGATGTCGTCGTGGTGGTCGTGACGGTGGTGGTCGATTCGATCGGGCGGTCCTCAATCCGCTGCCACGTCCACGCGATGGAGAACACGATCGCTCCGAATGCGAGGAGGCCCCGCAGGTCGGCGAGTCGGCTCACGAGGCTGACTCGCCGAACGGGACGTGTCGCACGGGCACGTCGAAGCCGTTCTTTGCGTCAACCCTTTGCACCCACCGCCCGGTCATGGGCTCAGTCTGCCGGAGGTGACGCCGGGGTTCCGATCGCTTCGGCGTCGACGAGCGCCTCGATCTGGTCGCCACGTCCGAGTTCGGTGAGGATCTCCACCGTGTGCTGACCGAGATCCGGTGCGGTGGAACGGGCTGCCCACGGGGTTCCGGCGAAGTCGGCCGGCGTCGCGATCATATTGGTGGTGCTCGTGCCGTCGGGCACTTCGACGAGTGCGCCGGATGCATAGAACTGTGGGTCGGCGAGCAGGTCATCGGGGCTGTTGACCGGTGCCCAGAAGAAGTCGGGTTCGGTGGCGAACACCTCTTCCCACTCGGCCATGGTCTTCGTCGCAAAGATCTCGTCGAGTTGAGCGATGATCTCGGCCGCGTTGCGGGCCCGGTTACGCGGATCGGCGTAGCGCTCGTCGTCGAGCCAGTCCTCTCGCCCCACCGCTCGTGCGAGCGGGGGCCAGTGCCGCATGCCGTCGAGTCCGACCACCCAGAAGCGCTTGTTATCGCTTGCCGAGTAGTTGTTCATCGCAACATTGCCCATCGACTCGCGCTGACCGATCTGGAGCGTGAGGCCCCAACCAAGCAGTACCGACAGGTCGAAGCTGATCGTGTAGAGCCCCTCGCGCAGCAGGGAGGTCGACACCAATTGGCCTTCACCGGTTTTTTCTCGGCTGTAGAGTGCCGCACACACGGCGGCTGCCCCGGCGAGACCGGCGTTGTGATCGCCCATCCCGCCGCGCTGGAACGGCGGGTCCTCGCCGGGCCTCGTGAGGAGGTGAGCGATCCCGCTGCGTGACCAGTAGGCGGCGATATCGTAGGCGGCTCGGTCGGCATCCTCGCCCTCCATGCCGTAGCCGGTGATCGCGGCGTAGATCAGCCGGGGATGGCGAGCCGTCAGGGTCTCGGCGTCGAGGCCGAGTCGCTCAAGGCCGCCGAGGCGAACGTTGGTGACGAAGACGTCAGCGTCGGCAATCAGATCGTCGGCGATCTCCTTGCCCTCTGGGGTGGTGAGGTCGAGGACGATGCTGCGCTTGGACCGGTTGTCCATCTCGAAGATGGGGTTGGTCGGCATCATCTGGCCGGTCAGCGAGTACTGGAACGTGCGAGATGGATCCCCGGTGGGCGGCTCGATCTTCACGACCTCGGCTCCCCAGTCGGCGAGGATTCCGCCTGCTGCAGGGCCCGCAACCCACACGCCGAGTTCGACGACCTTCACGCCTTCGAGTGGTCCTGCCATGTCTGCCTCCCCGGGGATCGAACCGGATCGTAGAGCGAGACGCTCGCCGAGGCGGAACCCTTGACTGTCCCGTGGGTGCCGCCGACGCCAACGCAACGTTCGAACGCTCGGCGCGGTCGAGAAAAAGAAACGGAATTGCTGATGCGTTTCGACCCGATCCGTGCCGGGCCGTACCATTGCGGCATGTTCGATCTGCTGATCACTAACGGCACCGTCGTCGATGGCACTGGTGCCGACCGCCGTACCGCCGACATCGCGATCACCGACGGCTGCATCGTCGCTGTCGGTACCGATCTGGGCGACGCGCACGAGATCATCGATGCCGAGGGTCTGCTCGTCACCCCCGGCTTCGTCGACGTGCACTCGCACTACGACGGTCAGGCGACGTGGGACGAGTTGCTCGAGCCGAGTTCGTTGCATGGCGTCACCACACTCGTGATGGGCAACTGTGGCGTCGGGTTCGCACCGGTGAAGCCCGGCACCGAGGAATGGCTCATCCAACTGATGGAGGGAGTGGAGGATATTCCCGGAACTGCCCTCTCCGAAGGCATCGATTTCACGTGGGAGTCGTTCCCCGAATACCTCGACGCCCTCAACGAGCGTCACTGGTCCGTCGATGTCGGCGCGCAGGTTGCGCACGGCGCAGTTCGCGCCTACGTGATGGGGGAGCGAGGCGCGAAGAACGAATCCGCCGACTCCGACGACATCGAACAGATGGCCACGATCGTGCGACAGGCGATCGAGGCGGGCGCGCTTGGTGTGTCGACCTCGCGCACGATCGCCCACACGGCGATGGATGGTGAACCGGTGCCAGGCACCTTCGCCGCCGAGGACGAACTGTTCGCGATGGGTCGTGCCCTGCGCGACGGCGGTGGAGGTGTCTTCGAACTCGCGCCGGCCGGTGCCGCCGGGCTCGACCTCGTGGCACCGATGAAGGAGGTCGAATGGATGAGCCGCCTTTCATCCGAGACCGGTCAACCGGTCACCTTCGCCATGCTCCAAGTGCCAGGCGCGCCGGATCTCTGGAAGGAGCAGATGCAGGCGTCGCTCGAGGCCCGCAAGGACGGAGCCCAGCTCTACCCGCAGGTCGCCGGCCGCCCCTTCGGGGTGCTCGTCGGGTGGCAAACCTGCCATCCGTTCATGCGCAAGCCGTCGTACCAAGCGATCGCTGAGCTGCCGATCGACCAGCGAATCATCGAACTTCGCAAGCCCGATGTTCGAGCGGCGATCCTCGCTGAGGACGACGTCGAGGGCAGCGGTCTGCTCATCGAGGGTCTCGGCGGTCTGACCGCCGGCATGCTCGATCAGGTCTTCGTGTTGGGCGACCCGCCCGACTACGAGCCGACCCCGGACCGTTCCATCGTCGGGCTGGCCGAGCGCAACGGCGTGACTCCCCACGAGGCCGCCTACGACGCGTTTTGTGCCGAGGACGGCCGGGCACTGCTGATGCTGCCGCTGTACAACTATGTTGAGCACAACCACGACGTCATCCGCGACCAACTGACCCATCCCACTGCCGTGTCGGGTCTCGCCGACGGGGGCGCTCACTGCGGTTTCATCTGCGACGCGTCCGTACCCACGACGATGATCTCGCACTGGACTCGTGACCGCAGTCGAGGGGAGCAGCTCCCGCTCGAATGGGTCGTGAGGAAGCAGACCGCCGATACGGCAGCCCTGTTCGGGCTTGGCGACCGGGGCACCATTGAGGTTGGCAAGCGAGCCGATCTGAACCTTATAGACCACGACGCACTGCAGCTAGAGACGCCCGAACTTGTTCACGACCTGCCGGCCGGTGGGCGCCGACTGCTGCAGCGGGCAAGGGGCTACCGAGCCACGATCGTCGCCGGCGAGGTCACCCGACGTGACGGGGTCGACACGGGCGCTCGCCCGGGACGACTGGTCCGCGGTCGACGCTGAGCGTGAAGTTCGGAGTCGGCCTTCCGGTCGCTCATCATCCGGTTCCCGAGTGGGCGTCGTCGCTTGAGGCGATCACCGCCGTCACTCGTTCAGCCGCCGCCGCTGGGTTCGAGCACGTGTTCGTCACCGATCACCCTGCTCCGCCACAACGCTGGCTCGCCGCTGGCGGGCACAGCAGCCTCGACCCGTTCGTGGCGTTGACGGCTGCGGTCGCCGCGGACCCGGGCATCCGGGTGCTCACCAACCTGTCGGTGCTCGGCTATCGGCACCCACTTGTGCTCGCGAAGAGTGCTGCGACCCTCGACCGGATTTCCGGTGGACGTCTCACGCTCGGCGTGGGAGTCGGTTACCTCGCAGCGGAGTTCGATGCACTCAGTGTCGCGTTCGACGAGCGCAACGATCGTTTCGACCACGCACTCGATGTGCTGGATGCCGTGTGGCGTGGGGAGGGGGTCGAGATCACGGAGAGCGATGGCCGAACCTCGGTCGTGCTTCCCGATCCGCCACCGGTTCAGCAGCCGATCCCGGTCTGGATTGGCGGCAATGCCGGACGGACTCGTCAGCGAGTCGCCGAACGGGCGCAGGGCTGGATGCCGATGCCGAATCCCGCTGCCTTCGCAAAGACCACGAGATCGCCTGTCCTCGACGGCCCCGACGACCTCACCCGCTTCATCGCCGACCTGCATCGTCGGGCCGACGAGGCCGGTCGCAACGATCCGATCGACATCGTTTTCGTCGTACCCGATGGCGGCCAGCCGGGATCCGCCGGCTTCCAGGCGGACGCTCATCGTCGGGCAATCGACGAGTGCGCTGCGTTCGGGGTGACCGGCAACAACGTCACGCTCGACACGACCAGCCTGGAACAAACGCTCGACGTGATCGGCCGCTACGGCGCCGACATCATCGACGCCAGGAGTTAATGATGGCGAAGGAAGGTGGTGCCGAACGGTTTCTTAGGGCGGCAGCCGAGTTGGGGATCGACGTCGAGCCCGTCACCTATCCGGACGGCACCCGCACCGCTGCGGACGCTGCGGCAGCCATCAGCTGCGAGCTGTCGCAGATCGCCAAGTCGTTGCTCGTGATGACAGACACCGGGCCGGTGCTCGCCCTCACAGCCGGCCACAACCGCCTTGACCTTGACACACTCTCCGGCCGTCTCGAGCGAAGCGTCCGCATGGCGAATGCCGACGAGGCCCGCCGGGTGACCGGATATGCGATCGGCGGCACGCCGCCCTTCGGGCATCCCGAGCCGATCGAAACCCTCATCGACCCTGCGCTGCTCGAGCACGACATCGTGTATGGCGCTGCCGGCACTCCGGACCGGTGCTTCCCGATCGGTTCGGCCCGATTGCAGGCGGTGACAGGAGCTGCCCCGGCGGATTTCGTTGTCGGCCACCGGGCTGGTCCATCCAGCGCAGAATGAGCATCGTTGTCGGCGACGGAAGGGGGCAACCTGCGGGCCGAGTCCAGCGGGTCCCGCAGCTGACGGATGCCGCGAAGGGCGTGTGGGCGCCCTAGGTTTCCGACCGGAAACGTCAATCGGTCAGGAGACAACGATGGGAATCTGTGGCGGACGCGTAGTCGTGATCACTGGCGCAGCCCGAGGGCTCGGCCGCGCCCACGCGCTGGCTTTTGCCGCTGAGGGGGCCAAAGTTGTCGTGAACGACCTCGGTGTGGAGCGCGACGGTTCGGAAGGCACATCCGATGGCGCGCAGGAGGTCGTCGACGAGATCGTCGCAGCCGGGGGAGAAGCGGTCGCGAACGCCGCCGACGTCGCCGACTGGGATCAGGCCCAGGCGATGATTCAGCAGGCGGTCGGCACCTTCGGTGGACTCGACACGCTCGTGCTGAACGCCGGCTTCTTGAAGGACCGCATGCTCGCCGGCATGTCGGAGGCTGAGTGGGACTCCGTGACGAGGGTTCACCTCAAGGGCCACTTCGCGCCGGCTCGCCACGCAATCGAGTTCTGGCGCGAGCAGGCGAAGAGCGGTGCTCCCGTCGACGCTCGTGTCGTCAACACCTCGTCGGGCGCGGGCCTGGCGGGTGCGATCGGTCAGGGCAACTACGCCACGGCCAAGGCCGGGATCGCGCTGCTGACGATCCAGCAGGCGGCGGAATGGGGTCGCTATGGCGTTCTCGCGAACGCCGTGGCGCCGGATGCCCGGACCCGAATGACCGCAGGCATCTTTTATGAGACCGAGGCACCAGAGGGCTGGGACCCGAAAGGCCCGGAGAATGTCTCGCCGCTGGTTTGCTGGTTGGGGAGCGATGCATGCGACGTGACAGGTCGTGTCTTTGAGGTCACTGGCGGGCAGCTCAATGTCTGTGACGGTTGGCAGAAGGGTCCGGTCGAATCGGTCGGGGAACGGATGATGTCGGCGGCCGAGGCCGGTGAACTCGCCCACCGTTCGATCGATAGAACCCAGGCACCTGCACCCGTCTACGGGGCTGGGTGAGCGTCGAGCGCAGTTCGTTCAGAGCCTCTGAAGATCGGGTGTAACGGTCGTCGTTGCTGGCAAGACAGAGCAGCACAGCGACCTCCCTCCAGGGTATGGAAGCAGTGCCCGCCCTCGCAGGCGGGCACTGCGCCGGCGATGGTCAGGTCTCGGGTTGCTCAGCGGCGCGGTCGAGGGCGTTGCCGAGGGCGTTGCGCATCTCGTCGGGACCGAGCCCGAGTTGGGCAAGCGCGAACACGAACCCCTCGGCGGTGGCCGCAACGCGC
This sequence comes from uncultured Acidimicrobiaceae bacterium, assembly GCA_913041415.1. Lineage (GTDB taxonomy): Bacteria > Actinomycetota > Acidimicrobiia > Acidimicrobiales > Aldehydirespiratoraceae > UBA11606. Next base: position 7,539 of record CAJWHS010000104.1, read on the forward strand.
TCACGGCGTTCGCGGAGTGGTTCGGAGTGGGGCGGCTCGTCGGCGACGAAGGTGCCGGCTCTGCCGCGGGTAATGACCGTGCCGTCGGCTTCGAGTTCTCGGTAGGCGCGTGCGACGGTGCCGGGGGCCATGTCGAGTGCGGCTGCGAGCTCGCGAACCGTCGGAAGTCGACTGCCCGGTTCGAGCCGGCCGACGGCGACCATCACCGAGATCTGGCCTCGTAACTGCTCGAACCGGGGGACGGCGCTGGCGGTCTCCATTCGGATGACCATGCGACGTTCGTCGCCGGCCCGATCGGTGTAGCGAATCAGTGGTATCCCCTGGTCCATTCGTTGATTGTATCAATACAGATTACAGATGCAAGACCGTGGCCTCGGGAAAACGTCCGATATTTAGGGGAAATCTGGCGACTTCCTGACGAAGATATTGACACAGACAGCCTTATTGCTATGTTGTGTATCAATCCGAACCGGACACAAAGTCCCTACCAAGAAGGAATCCCCATGAAGCTCGTCA
>CAJWHS010000105.1 GCA_913041415.1 uncultured Acidimicrobiaceae bacterium
GTGCAAGGCCGGGCTGACCGGCTTCGCGACGCCATGCTCGAGCGCAAGCTCGACGGCTTCGTCGTGGTCGACCTGCCGAGTGTGCGTTGGCTTACAGGCTTCACCGGCTCCAACGGCCTTGCCGTCGTCTCTGCGGAGGGCGTGGTGCTCGCCACCGACGGCCGTTACGCGACACAGGCGCCTGCGCAGCTCGAGGCCGCAGGCAGCGATGCCACTGTCGTCATCGCTTCGGACCTCGTCGCCAGAGGTGCCGATGGGCTCTCGGGCGCAGCGCGGGTTGCGCTCGAAGGCGACGTCATTAGCTGGGATCAGCAGCGCCAATGGGCTGCGGCACTCGCCGACAGCGAACTCGTGGCCGTCTCCGGGCTTCTTCGGGAGCTGCGCAGTGTCAAGGATCCAGCGGAGCTTGCTCGCATCGAGGCGGCAGCGGCGCTCGCCGACGCTGCGCTCGCCGACACTGAGACGCTGCGGATGCCCGGCACGACCGAGCGGCAGCTCGGGCTTGCGCTTGACGACGCCATGCGGGCCGCGGGTGCGTCCGGTCCGGCGTACGAGACGATCGTCGCGTCGGGCCCCAACGCGGCGTTGCCGCATGCTCGCCCGAGCGACCGGGCGTTCGAGGCCGGCGATCTTCTAATCGTCGACGTCGGCGCGCTCGTCGACGGGTATCGCAGCGACATGACTCGTTCGTTTGTCATCGGTGGTCCTGACGCGGCGGACGATGTCGCCCGCGAGATCCTTCCGCTGGTCACCGAGGCCCAGGCTGCCGCCGTCGCTGCGGTCGCCCCGGGTGTTGAGGCCAAGGCGGTCGACGACACCTGTCGATCGATCATCACCGAAGCTGGGCTCGGTGATGCCTTCCGTCATGGAACCGGCCATGGTGTTGGGCTCGACATCCATGAGCTTCCATCCATCCGCAAGGACAACGCCGCTATCCTCCAAGCTGGACAGGTGCTCACCGTCGAGCCCGGCGTGTACCTCCCCGGCGTGGGTGGCGTACGGGTCGAGGATCTCGTCGTGGTCACCGACTCGGGCTGCCGCCCCCTCACCCTCTCGCCCAAGCTCAGTCTTTAGGAGCTCGCCATGCCCACCATCACCACCAACGACCTGAAGAACGGCATGACTCTCGAGCTCGACGACGGGCTCTTCCAGGTTGTCGACTTCCAACACGTGAAGCCGGGGAAGGGCCACGCGTTCGTCCGCACAAATCTCCGCAATGTGCGGTCCGGTGGCACGGTCGAGCGCACGTTCCGCGCTGGTGAGAAGGTCGAGCGGGCCACGATCGACAAGCGCGACTTCAGCTTCCTCTATCGGGACGGGGACGATTACGTCTTCATGGACTCCGAGACGTACGACCAGATCACGGTGTCGCCGGAGGCGCTCGGCGATGCCGGCAACTACATCATCGACGGTTCGTCGGTCGTGCTCGAAATGTTCGGCTCCGAAATCGTCGGTACCGACCTCCCTGCGGCGGTGGAGCTCACCATCGAGTTCACCGAGCCGGGCCTGCAGGGCGACCGCTCCTCGGGTGGCACGAAGCCCGCCACCCTGGAGACCGGTCTCGTGATCCAGGTGCCGCTCTTCATCGACAACGGCGAAAAGGTCAAGATCGATACCCGTAGCGGCGAGTACCTGAGTCGCGCCTGATCGATGACGACTGATGTTCCGGGCCTCAACCCTCGCAGAGAGGCCCGAGAAGAGGCACTTGCGCTGCTCTACCAGGCAGAGCTGACCAGCTCACCGGTGGATGAGGCGCTCGACGCCCGTGAGGTGCCGCCGGCGGTGTACGCCGTTGAGATCGCTTTGGGTGTCGACGACGAGCAGGACGTCCTCGACGCGCTCATCGGCCGTCATCTCACCAACTGGCGGGTCGACCGGATGCCGATGATCGATCGGGTGCTCGCTCGCATGGCGGCGTGGGAGTTCCGGTGCAAGCCCGACATCCCCACCGGCGTCGTTTTGAGTGAAGCGGTCGAACTGGCATCGATTTACTGCGGTGAGCGCTCGGCGCCTTTCCTCAACGGTGTACTCGACAGTGTCGCCGGCGAGGTCCGTGGCTGACGAGGTCACGCTCCGACCCTGGCGAGTCGACGACACGCCGGCACTGGTTGCCGCCTGGCACGACGATGACATCGCAGCTGGCTCGACACCACCACTCGATCGCTCGGCGCTCGCCGCCACGCGGTGGATCGAGGGCTGCGAGATACGCGAACAACGTTTGCTCGCCATCGATCGGGTGATCGATGTTGCGGGGGAGTGTGTAGGGGAGGTCGGGCTCTCCGACATCGATCAGCGCCGTGGCGCTGCGCTCATCGGTTGGTGGGTCGGCGCAGAGCATCGCGGTCGTGGGTTCGCGGTCGCCGGGGTTACCGCCATGCTTGAGGTCGCAGCAATGTTCGGCGTGACGACACTCGTCGCCCGGATCGGTATCGACAACGCAGCATCCGTGCGGGTCGCCGAGCATGTTGGCTTCATGCTGCTCCGAGCCGGTGCCGAGGCCGAACCGCACATGTACGTCCACCGCTGACCCCTCGGTCGACCAGGCCGTGCGGAAATCCACAGGAGCGCGCGCCGCGCGTTGGCGCGCGACGTGTAGGGTCCAATCTCGACCGTGAAACGAGTCCCGTGAGGCTCGAACGGACGAGAGAGAGATCAGTGGCAGAGCGTGAACGCCTGTTCGCAGGACAACCTGCGAGTGGAGCCTTTCGAGCACGGACGCAAGTCATGTCGTCCGACGACGTGGCCCGGGCGATCCGTCGCATGGCCCATGAGATCCTTGAAAAGAACCATGGCTGCGACGACGTGATGATCGTCGGAATGCAGACGGGTGGGGTCGAACTCGCCCAGGCGATCGCTGCGGCCGTGACCGATATCGAGGGTTCAGAGGTGCCGACTGGCACGGTCGACGCCACCATGCACCGAGACGACTTTGGTCTGCGCCCGGTGATGCCCGAGGCGGTGACCGACATTCCTGGTGACCCGACGGGCAAGACGATCGTGCTGGTCGACGACGTGCTCTTCACCGGACGGACGGTGCGGGCGGCGCTCGACGCCATCCACGCCTATGGGCGGCCGACGGCGATTCAGTTGGCGGTCATGGTCGATCGTGGCCATCGGGAACTCCCGATCCGCCCCGACTATGTGGGCAAGAACTTGCCGACGCGTCGTGACGAGATGGTGGATGTCTACGCCGATGGCGTCGATCTCGGAGAAATCGCGAAGGATGGGGCTCTCGGCGAGGGAGGCGAGGGCTGATGCGACGCAACGGTGCCCGGCATCTGCTTTCGATGGCTGATCTCGATCGGGACGACATTGAGCAGATCCTGAACCTGACCGGATCGTTCGCCGAGGTGGGAGAGCGCAGCATCCCGAAGGTTCCTGCGCTTCGTGGCAAGACGATTGCTTGGCTGTTCTATGAGGACTCGACCCGCACTCGTCTCAGCTTCGAGACGGCGGCCAAGCGACTCTCGGCCGACACGATGAATTTCAGCGTGAGCAGTTCGTCGGTCAACAAGGGCGAGTCTCTGCGGGACACGATCGAGACGATTGCGGCGATGGGGATTGACGGTGTTGTCGTCCGGCATCGCGCTGCCGGGGCGCCACAGCAGGTCGCCGACTGGACCGACGCTGCGGTGATCAACGCCGGCGATGGCTGGCATCAACACCCAACCCAGGGGCTGCTCGATCTTTACACCGCCACGAGTCATCTCGGCGACCTCGATGGCAAGCACATTGCGATCGTCGGCGACATCAAACACTCTCGAGTCGCCCGCTCGAACGCGATCGGGTTCGCCACGATGGGCGCCCGAGTGACCCTGGCGGGCCCTCCGACCTTGCTGCCTCCGAGTCTTGATGGCTGGCCGGTTGAGGTCACGCACGATCTCGACGCAGTGATCGACGAACTTGACATCTGCTACTTGCTGCGCATGCAACTCGAGCGTCAAAAGCAGGCGGTCGTGCCGACGTTGCGCGAGTACCATCACGAATGCGGTCTCACAAGCGCTCGCGCTGACCGCTTGGGTGCCGAGGCGTTGATCATGCACCCTGGGCCGATGAACCGGGGGGTCGAGATCGCTGGCGAGGTCGCCGACCGACCCAATGCGGTCATCACCGAGCAGGTTGCCAACGGCGTCTCGGTGCGCATGGCGGTGCTGTTCTTGTTGCTGGGTGCCGGCCTCCAACCGGTCGACGAGTCCGCTGTCGGCGGGGGATTGGCAGTGGCGTGATGGGTTCGATCGCGATCACCAACGGCACGTTGGTCGACGGCGGGGGCACTCGCCGCGCCGACCTCCTGATCCAGAACGGCATCATTGCCGAGGTGGGGGAGAGGCTCGAAGGTGACACGGTCATCGATGCCGATGGCCTTGTCGTCACCCCCGGGTTCGTCGACCTTCAGGTGCACTTCCGCGAACCCGGCGGCGAAGAGGCAGAGACCATCCAGACCGGTTCTCGTGGCGCCGCGCTTGGTGGGTTCACTGCCGTGGTCGTGATGCCCAACACCACGCCGACGATTGACAGCGCAGCGGCTGTCCGTCAGATCCATGATCTCAGCATCGACGCCCTCTGTGAGGTGATGCCGTCGGCGGCGATCACCGTCGATCGCGATGGCGAAGCGCTCACTCCGATGGCAGAGCTGGTGCGCAGCGGTGTGCGCATGTTCACCGACGATGGTGTGGGTGTGCAGGACGCCCGCGTGATGCGCACTGCGCTTGAGTACGCCTCGGGGTTGTCGCATCTCGCCGACGGCTTCGAGATCGTCCTGGCCCAGCATTGCGAAGTCAACGCGCTTGCGGCCGGCGGTGCGATGCACGAGGGGGATTGGTCGAGTCGACTCGGCATGCCCGGCCAGCCCGCCGAGGCTGAGGAATTGATGATCGCCCGCGATATCGCGCTCGCCCGACTCACGGGTGGTCGCGTGCATTTCCAGCACGTCAGCACGGCCCGTGGAGTCGATCTGATCCGAGCGGCGAAGACCGAGGGGCTCAAGGTCACCGGTGAGGCCACGCCTCATCATCTCTCGCTTGACCACTCGGCTGTGGCCTCGTTCGACTCCGTGTTCAAGGTCAACCCGCCACTACGCACCCCCGCCGACGTGGCCGCGATCAAGGCGGGGCTGCTCGACGGCACACTCGATGCGATCGCCACCGATCATGCGCCGCACACCCGGCAGGACAAGGAACGCCCGTTCCTCGACGCACCTCCTGGGATGCTCGGTGTTGAGACAGCGTTTGCGATCGCGAACACCGAGCTTGATGCCGACATCGAGAAGCTCGTCGAACTGCTCTCGATCAACCCGGCCCGCATCGCCGGTATCGACGATCGCCACGGCGGCCCGATCGAGGCCGGCCGGCCGGCCAATCTCGCCCTGCTTGACCTCGATGAGGAATGGACGATCACTGGTGCAGCACTGGCGAGCCGCAGCTCGAACACCCCCTTCGAGGGGCGTTCGGTGCGCGGCAAGATTCGACACACGATCTGGAACGGTGACCTTGTGGTCACGAGCGGAGAAGCGACGCGATGACGATTCGTGAGTACCAACTGGTCCTCGCCGACGGCGAGACTTTTGAAGGGGAGGGCATCGGGGCTGAGCTCGAACCGAACGGGTTTGCCGCCGGTGAAGTCGTGTTTAACACAGTGCTCTCGGGCTACCAAGAGGTCATCACCGATCCCAGCTACGCCGGTCAGATCATCACCTTCACCTACCCCCACATCGGCAACTACGGCGTGAACGCGACCGACGACGAGTCGGCGAAGCCCTTCTGTCGGGGCGTGATCATCCGCGATCTTGCCCGTCGCCAGAGCAACTGGCGAAGCGAGGAGCATCTCAACGACTACCTGCGCCGCCATGGCCTCGCCGGTATCGCCGGGATCGACACCCGTCGGCTCACCCGCCACATTCGCGACACCGGCGCACTGCCGGGGGCGCTCGGTCCCGCCGACCACGCCGCCTTGCTCGCCGCCGCCAAGGCCGAGTCCGGCACGGCCGGTGTTGATCTCGTCAGCCTGGTGACCACTCCCGAGCAGTACACGGTCGGCAGCGGCCCTCGGAAGATCGTGGCCTACGACTTCGGTGTGAAGGCCACGATGCTGCGCCATCTCGGCGAGATCGGCACCGTCACCGTCGTTCCGGCACACACCACCGCCGAAGAGGTCTTGGCGATGAATCCCGACGGGGTGTTCCTCTCCAACGGCCCCGGGGATCCCAAAGAGGCCGGCCCGATCGTCGACGAGCTGCCGAAGCTCCTCGGGGAGGTGCCGATCTTCGGTATCTGCCTCGGTCATCAAGTGCTGTCGCTCGCGCTCGGGGGCCGGACCTACAAGATGAAGTTCGGCCACCACGGCGGCAACGTGCCCGTGCAGGACACCCGCACATCGAAGGTCGAGATCACCGCCCAGAACCACAACTTCGCGGTCGAGGCCGGCTCGGTACCGAACGTGACCGAGAGCCACGTGTGTCTCAACGACGGCACCCTCTCGGGTCTGGTCCACAACGAGTACCCGGCCTTCAGCGTGCAATACCACCCAGAGGCGGGCCCTGGCCCGCACGACTCGGCCTACCTGTTCACCGAGTTCGCTGAACTTATGGACGGCTTCCAGGGGCAGGCGGCCTGAGATGCCGAAGCGCACCGACATCGAATCGATCCTCATCATCGGCTCTGGCCCGATCGTGATCGGCCAGGCGTGTGAGTTCGACTACTCCGGTACCCAGGCCTGCCGGGTCCTGAAGGAAGAGGGCTATCGAGTCATCCTCGCCAACTCGAACCCGGCGACGATCATGACCGATCCGAGTTTCGCCGACGCCACCTATGTCGAGCCGCTTGATCTGCAGATCCTCGAGAAGATCATCGAAAAAGAACGACCCGATGCCGTGCTGCCGACCCTCGGCGGCCAGACCGGTCTCAACCTGGCGATGGAGTTGCAGCAGGCCGGCGTGCTCGAGAGGTTCGGGTGCGAGCTGATCGGCGCAGACGCCGAGGCCATCGAGACGGCGGAGGACCGCGAGAAGTTCAAGGTCGCCATGACCGAGATCGGGCTCGAGTCCGCCCGATCCGCCATCGCCCACACCATGGACGAGGCGCGGGCTGCGATCGACGAGGTCGGCCTTCCTGTCATCATCCGGCCTGCCTACATCCTCGGCGGCCGGGGAACCGGCATCGCCGAGACGATGGAGGAGTTCGAGCGCATGGCGGCCTACGGCCTCGACGCCAGCCCCATCTCGGAGATCCTGATCGAGGAGTCGATCAAGGGCTGGAAGGAGTACGAGCTCGAGGTCATGCGTGACCGCGCCGACAACTGTGTGATCATCTGCTCGATCGAGAACCTCGACCCGATGGGTGTGCACACCGGCGACTCCATCACCGTCGCTCCGGCCCAGACCCTCACCGATGTCGAGTACCAGAAGATGCGCGACGGTTCGTTCGCCTGTATCCGACGGGTCGGTGTCGAGACCGGCGGCTCGAACGTCCAATGGGCGGTCGACCCGGAGACCGGCCGTCAGATCGTCATCGAAATGAATCCGCGTGTGAGTCGCTCCTCGGCCCTTGCATCGAAGGCCACCGGCTTCCCGATCGCCAAGATCGCCGCTCGCCTCGCCGTCGGTTACACCCTCGACGAAATCCTCAACGACATCACCGGCAAGACGCCTGCATGCTTCGAACCGACGATCGATTACGTCGTCACCAAAATTCCGCGCTTCGCCTTCGAAAAATTCCGAGGCAGTCCGGCGGTGCTCACCACCTCAATGAAATCGGTGGGCGAAGCGATGGCCATCGGCCGTTGTTTCGAAGAGTCGTTCCAGAAAGCCATGCGTTCCCTGGAAACCGGGTTCTCGGGCTGGGGAG
>CAJWHS010000106.1 GCA_913041415.1 uncultured Acidimicrobiaceae bacterium
ACCCACGACCTGCGGATTAACAGTCCGACGCTCTGCCAGCTGAGCTACCCCGGAAGGTCGGCAGCGAAGGGTACCAGGACCGACGCGGATGGCGGTCCGGGGTGCGCGGATTCTCAGGCGCCTTCGAGATAGTCCCGGAGCCGATCTGAGCGGTCTGGGTGTCGCAGCTTGGCAAGCGTCTTGGCCTCGATCTGGCGGATTCGTTCGCGCGTGACGCCGAACTGCCGGCCGACCTCTTCGAGCGTGCGGGGACGGCCATCGTCGAGACCGAAACGAAGCCGCACAACCTCTTGTTCCCGATCACTCAACTCGACCAGAACATCGCCCACGGCCGAGGCCAGCAGGTGGCGAGCGGCAACGTCGACCGGGACTGCGGCGTTTTCGTCCTTGATGAAGTCGGCAAGGTTGGATTCGTCCTCGTCGCCGACGGGCGAGTCGAGCGACAGCGGGTCGAGACCGATTCGCAGGATCTCCCAGATCTTCTCGACCGACTCGTCGACCTCCGCCGCCAACTCCTCAACCGTGGGCTCACGCTTGAGTTCCTGGTGCATTTGTCGCTGCACCCGCTTCACCCGGTTCATCGCCTCGACCATGTGCACCGGGATCCGGATCGTGCGGGCCTGGTCGGCGATAGCTCGGGTGATCGCCTGACGGACCCACCAGGTGGCGTACGTCGAGAACTTGAAGCCCTTGGTGTGGTCGAACTTCTCGACCGCTCGCATCAAGCCGAGGTTGCCCTCCTGCACGAGATCAAGAAGAACCATGCCGCGGCCCACATAGCGCTTGGCGATCGACACGACCAGACGCAGGTTGGCGCGGATGAGTTCATCGCTTGCCCGATCGCCGTCACGAACGAGACGCTTGTAGCGGGCCAGGTCGGCGAGATCGAGTCGGTCGATCTCGCCGCTCTCTTCGAGCACGGCGAGGTGATCGGTCGCCTCGAGACCCCGCTTGATGCGGGCAGCAACACGAACTTCCTGGCGGGCATCGAGCAGCGGCACTTGCCCGATTTCCTTGAGATACATCCGCACCGGATCATCGGAGCTACCGCCGTCGCTGGCACGGGTACGACTGGGTCGAGAACGCCGACTCGGGGCCTCGACGTCGTCGCCGATCGTGGCGGCGAAGGCCGCAGCGCGCGCGACTCGCTCAGCGTCGATCGGTGCTTCGCCGCCATCGACTGGCTCCACATCACCGTCAGGACGCTCTGGTACCTGAATCTCGTCGGGGACCGGCGATTCGTTCGCCTCGTCGAGCACGACACCGGCCGCCGCGCAAGCCGTCTGAAGGGATTCGATGAGCTCAGGATCGAACTCAACATCAGGCAAGGCATTGACCAACGCATCAAGTGAGAGATGGCCGCTCGCCCCTGCGTTGCTGAGCAGGGCGCGAAACTCGGCTGCTGCTGGCTCGGGGAGCGGCACGGTCGGTGCAATGTCGGTCACGCTCCCCTCCCTTCGGCGTGCTGGTTGAGCCACGGTAGCAATTGGTCGACCGCCGCCTCTCGCGAGGAACGCTCCGACAACTGTTCGGACTGCGTCTTGACCCAGGCGATCGCCTGCGCGAACCCCTGACGATCCTCCACGCCGGAAGCATGTCGGGCGTCCAGTTGCAGATCACGAACGACGCGATCGGCGGCCAACCGGACGACACCAGCGACGACGTCGTCGGCGTCGGCCTCGGATGCTTCGACAGCGAGACGCCGCAAGAGCGTGGCGGCCCGCCCACCGACGCGGTCGGCGGCGGCCATCACACCCTCGGACTCGAGCGAAACAAATGCCTCTCTGCGCACCGGATTGCCGAAGAGCACAGCCGACAACCGCCCGGCGACCTCGTCGGGTCGATGAATCATCAGCCGGATCGCTTCGTCCTCTGGGGTGAGGCGGTTCAGGTCGAACCGAGGGGGATCGTCGGGATCGACGCCCGGGTCGTAATCATCCCAGTTGGGCTCGGGCTCGGCGTAACGGGATTCCGGATAGCGAGTGCTCTGCTGAGCTGCCGGACGAGGCCGGCGTTCGGCGGCGAGCAACTCACGCAAGCGGGCCAACTCGATACGGGTGTGGTCGGCGATCTCGATGACGTACTGATCGCGCACCAGCGTGTCGGGATGCTCGCGGACGACATCGAGCGCAGCCTCGGCAGCTCGTGCCTTGCCTTCAGGGGTAGACATGTCGCCGGCATCGAGCACTCGGTCGAGACGGAACTTGAGGAACGGAACCGCCTCGTCGACCGCACGATGGAGACCTTCTGGGTCCTGACGAGCGAGGTCGTCGGGATCGACACCTGACGGCAAAGCGGCCACCCGAATGTCGAGCTCGTACTCCTTCTCCCACGCATAGACCCGCTCGGCTGCAGCGAGGCCGGCCGCGTCGGCATCGAACGACAACACGAGACGGTTGGCCGAGAAGCGTTTGAGCAGCCGAACGTGCTCTTCGGTGAGAGCGGTGCCGCACGTGGCGACCGCCCGCAGGATCCCGGCGGTGGCGTAGCCGATCACATCGGTATACCCCTCGCAGATGATCGCCTCGCCGGCCTTGACGATTCCGTCGCGATGCGTGTGTAGGCCGTAGAGCACCTTGCTCTTGTCGTACACCTCGGCCTCGGTGGTGGTGTTCTTGTACTTGGGGCCCTCGTGACCGGGAAGGATGCGCCCGCCGAACCCGACCGGCTCACCTCGTTCGTCGTGGATCGGAAACATCACGCGGCCCCGGAAGGCATCCTGCTGACGACCGGCCTTGTTGACGAACCCGAGCCCCGAATCGCGGAGATCATCGGCACTCAACTGGACATGACGGGCGAGCTGATCCCAATCGTCGGGCGCCCAACCGATCTTGTAGCGCCGGACGAGCTCCCCGTCGTAGCCACGGCTGCGCAGATAGGCACGTGCCTCCGCCGAGTTTTGACCGCTGAGCAGGCGCTCGTGGTAGAAGTCGAGCGCTTTGCCCACCGCCTCTTGCAGGCCCTTCTTGCGGCCTCGACGCTGGCCCTCGCCAGCGGACGTGTAGCGCAACTGAATGCCGTAGCGTCCGGCAAGAGATTCCACCGCTCCGACGAAGTCGAGACTCTCCATCTCCTGGACGAACGTGATCGCATCGCCACTCGCCCCGCACCCGAAGCAGTAGTAGACGCCCTTCTCGGGGCTGACCGACAACGACGGGGTGCGCTCACCATGGATTGGGCAGCGAGCCATCCAGTTGCGGCCGGATCGCTTGATCTCGGTGTGCTCGCCGATGATCGCGACGAGGTCCACAGCGGCCCGTGTCCGGGCAATATCCTCGTCGTGGATCCCCATCGCTGCCGAACCTAGCAGCGGGCTCCGACGGAGTTTGAGGTGAAACGGCGCTCGGCGGAGCGTGGCACCGAGATCAGCCCAGTCGCTCGGCGAGATAGCCCTCGAGTTGGTCGAGCGAGACACGATCCTGCTCACGGGTATCTCGTTCACGGACCGTGACCGCACGGTCCTCGAGCGTGTCGAAGTCGACGGTGATGCAGTGCGGTGTGCCGACCTCGTCCTGGCGGGCGTAGCGCTTACCGATCGACTGTGTCTCGTCGTAGTCCACCATCCAGCGACCCTTGAGCGAATCGAAGACCTCTAGCGCCGTCGGCGTGAGGGTGTCCTTCTTTGATAGCGGCAGCACAGCGATCTTGTACGGCGCGAGCCGGTGATCGAGCCGCAGCACGGTGCGGGTGTCGTCGTTGACGACCTCCTCGTCGTAGGCGTCCATCAAGAACGCCATCGCCGTTCGGGTGGCTCCCGCAGCGGGTTCGATCACGTGGGGCACGTACCGCTCGTTGTTGGCCTGATCGAAGAAGTCAAGTTTCTCGCCTGAATGGGTGGCGTGCTGGGTGAGATCGAAATCGCCTCGATTTGCGATCCCTTCCAGCTCATCCCAGCCCCAAGGGAACAAGTACTCGACATCGCTCGTGCCCGAGCTGTAGTGGCTCAGTTCGTCATCATCATGGGCTCGCAGCTTGATCTTCGCCGGATCCATGCCGAGGTCGAGATACCAGTCCATGCGGGTCTGGCACCAGTACTCGTACCACTGCTGGCTTTCCGCCGGCGGGACGAAGAACTCCATCTCCATCTGCTCGAACTCACGAGTACGGAACACAAAGTTTCCCGGCGTGATCTCGTTCCGGAACGACTTCCCGATCTGTGCGATACCGAACGGCGGCCGCTTCCGGCTCGTGTTGAGCACGTTGGCGAAGTTGATGAACATGCCCTGCGCCGTCTCGGGCCGGAGGTAGACCTCAGCGGCGGTCTCCGTGACCGGCCCGGCATGGGTCTTGAACATCAGGTTGAACTCGCGTGCCTCCGTGAAGGTGCCCTCGCTCCCGCAGGTCGGGCAGACATTGGGATCGTCGAGCTTGTCAAGGCGATGTCGAGCGTTGCAGTTCGTGCAGTCGACCAGTGGATCCGAAAAGTTGGCGAGATGGCCCGATGCCTGCCACACCTGCGGCGGCGACAGAATCGATGCGTCGAGGCCGACGACATCGTGGCGTCCCTGCACCATCGACCGCCACCAGGCGTCCTTCACGTTGCGAAGAAGGAGCACCCCGAGCGGGCCGTAGTCGTATGTCGAGCGGAAACCGCCGTAGATCTCCGCTGACTGAAAAACGAAACCCCTCCGCTTGGAAAGGTTGACGATCTTGTCGAACAGTTCGGGATCAGGGGAAGCGACCTCGCTCATGGGGGCTGAGGCTACCGGCGCGGCCCGCCACCGTGCGCCACACTGGGAGACGTGCAATCCATGTCACCTCCACCACCGAGTCCTTCGTTGTCGTGCCCCACTGCGGTCGTCGGGCGCCGCATCGGCGCCTTTCTGATCGATGGGCTGATCGGGGTGACGTTGATCTTTGCGTACGCCTTGACGACGTTTACCAATACGCAGCTCGAGAATTCCTTCACCGCGGAACTCCAGTGCGAGCTGATCAACGAACTCAGCAACGACCTGTGCATCCAAGCCGGCGCAACCGTGTACGTCGGCACCGCGAACGAGGTCTTGGTAATCACCCTGATCTGGCTCACCTGGGTACTCATCTCGACCATGATTTTGCCGGGCATCACCGGCTGGAGCCCTGGAAAGCTCATCACCGGAATCCGGGTCGTAAAGGCCGACACATTCGAAAAGGCCGGTCTCGGCGCGAACATCCTTCGCGGCATGCTCTGGATCATCGATGCCTTCCCGTATTTTGCGCCGGTTGTCGGCGGCGCCCTGCTCGCAAGCAAGGACCGCCGCCGCGTCGGTGATCGGGCGGCAAACACGCTCGTGGTGCGAGCCGACTCGGTGGGTCGACCACCAGTGCAGACTCCGTCGACCGTCGTTGCGCCGCCAGCTGGTGCCGCGACGCAACCGACCACCCCTCCTCCTCCGTCGGGACCGTCTGTTACCACCCTGATGGCTGCATCGCCACCGCCACCAGCAGCACCCAGCCCGCCGCCGCCGCCCGCTACCCCACCACCGCCCACCTCACCGGCACCACCCGTCACGCCACCACCGCCCACCTCACCGGCGCCACCCAACTCACCCCCGGCGACCGGCACGCCTGCGGCCTACCAGCCACCTCCAACTTCGGAATACCCCACCGAACCCACCCCAGTCGCCCCACCGGTGTTCCCGTCACCGGCTGCTCCGCCGTTATTCCCGCCGACCGAGGAAGCTGCGCCCACCGAGCCACTCGCAGTCGCCGAACCCGAGCCATGGCTGATCGTCGAGCCCGAGCCGGAACCCGAAGCCGAACCGATCGCCACTCCAGAACCTGAACCGGTTGCCGAACCGCCTGCGGAGACGCCCGACCAGCAACCGACGCAACCGCCATCCAGGCCTGGCGTTGACGCACCGATGTGGGACGACGCGCGAGACACCTACATCCAATGGGATCCGGAACTCACCGAATGGATGGAGTGGTCCGAGGCGCAAGGGCGCTGGATCCCAATCAGTCGATAACGAGACGGCGCACCGTCGCCCGGATACGGCTTGCTCAGGGGCGCTCAGTACTGGGTCTGATCGAGCACGGCAACGGCGCGTAACCGGCGCTCGAGATGGTGTTCCATCAACAGCGTGGCGAGGATGTCGACCTCCCCCGTGTGAGAGGCGACCGGCTCGGCAAGCACACCGGCAAGTCCCCCACCGAGGATGCGGCGAAGCGTCTCGAGGGCCTCAGGTGTGATCGGACGACCCCGACGGCAGTCACGACACAGCACACCGCCCTCGATCGGATCGAACGCAACGATCGGGTTGTCCTCGCCGCACGATACGCATGCCTCAAGCTCAGGCATCACGCCCTCGTGATCGAGCAGCTTCAGGAAGAACGCAGCGACGACCAGCGGCGCATCGCTCTGGTCGAGCGTGCGCAACCCTCGGACCAGCATGACGTGCAGTTCCGGATCGGGTTCGCGATCTTGCGCAACCTGGTCGACCGCCTCGAGCAGTGCCTGGGCGCGGGCGAACCGGTCCGGGTCTGAGCGCAGCGAGACGAAGCGGTCGACGGTCTCGACCTGAGTGATCGTGTCGAGGTCGCCCTTGCCCCGGTAGAGCTGAATCGTGACATGGCTCAGCGGTTCGAGCCGAGCCCCGAACTTGGACTTGGTTCGGCGAACACCCTTGGCGACCCCACGCACCTTGCCGTGATCATGGGTATGCAGGCTGACGATGCGATCGGCCTCGCCGAGCTTCCAGGTGCGCAACACCACGGCGTGGTCGCGGTACAGCGCCATGTCAGCCTTCGGTGTCGACTCCGCCGAAGCGCCGGTCGCGGGTCTGGTACTCGTGAATGGCGGCGATCAGCGCGTCGCGGCCGAACTCGGGCCAGGGCGTGTCGGTGAAGAGCAGCTCGCTGTAGGCCAGTTCCCACAGCAAGAAGTTCGAAATGCGATATTCGCCCGACGTGCGGATCATCAGGTCCGGGTCGGGCATGTCCGGGTCGTACAGCTCTCGGGCGATGGTCTTTTCGTTGATCTTGTCGGCTGGCGTTCCCCTGTCGACGATGCGCCTCACGGCGTCGACGATCTCGGCCCGGCCGCCGTAGTTGAAGGCGATCGTGAAGGTTAGGCCGGTGTTGTTCTTAGTAAGCTCGACACTCTCATCCATGCGCCTGATAAGTCGCTTCGGGACCCGCCAGTCGCGGCGTCCGACGAACCGGATCCGGACGTTACGGGCGTGGAGTTCGTCCTGACGGCGCAGAAGGATCTCTTCGTTGAAGTTAATCAAGAAGCGCACTTCGTCCTTCGGGCGCTTCCAGTTCTCCGTGGAGAACGCATAGACGGTGAGCCACTGGACGCCAACGTCGATCGCCGCGTCGACTACCTCAAACAGGCTGTGTTCGCCGGCCTTGTGCCCTTCGGTGCGGGGCAGGCCCTGCGATTGCGCCCAGCGACCGTTGCCGTCCATCACACACGCGATGTGGCGCGGAATGCGCGTCGAGTCGAGCGAATCGAGGTCCACAGGGGCAACCTACCCTGGCACCACCCGAGCGGCGCGGTTCCCGCGTAGGGTGCCAACCGCCGTGTCGTTGCCCGATCTCACCGCTGAGGCCCTTGAGGCTGTTACCTCCTCGCTGCCGGCAGGCGGCGAGCGGCGCGAGGGGCAAATCGACATGGGGCGGGCCGTTGCCAACGCCATCGAGAACGACGGACACGCGGTCGTCCAGGCCGGCACCGGTACCGGTAAGTCGCTCGCCTATCTCGTCCCTGCGGTGCTGTCGGAACGGCCAACAGTCGTTGC
>CAJWHS010000107.1 GCA_913041415.1 uncultured Acidimicrobiaceae bacterium
CGTTCATCGGTCCGTCCGGCGAGATGAAGACCAAGCCGACGCAGCACTCCGTCACCGAATTGCGCAGCCGGGGCATTCAGCCCGATGCGATCGTATGTCGATCGGAGGAGCCGATCGGCTCTGACCTTCGCCGCAAGATCTCGAATCTCTGCGACGTGCCGGTCGCTGGTGTCACCAACGCCGCCGACGCGTCGAGTCTTTACGAGATTCCTCTCGTGCTGCGCAACGAAGGTCTCGACGAATACGTCTGCGACATCTTGGGTCTCGGTGGCGCCCCCGTCGACCTCACCGCCTGGGAAGAACTCGTGCGTCGTGTTGAGGAGGCCACGACACCGGTCCGTATCGGCATGATCGGCAAGTACGTCGCGCTTCCCGACGCCTATCTGTCGGTCGTCGAGTCGCTCAACCACGCCGGCATTCATCACGGCGCCGACATCGGGATCGAGTGGATCCAGGCCGAAGAGGTCGAGGGGCTCGTTGCTGCCGGTCGGCTCCGCGACCTCGACGGCATTGTCATTCCCGGCGGCTTCGGTGAGCGCGGTGTCGAAGGCAAGGTCGCCGCTGCGGCGTACAGCCGCAAGCACGACATCCCGTGTCTCGGCCTGTGCCTTGGCATGCAGGTGATGACCATTGAGTACGCCCGCAACGCCCTCGGGCTCACGGGGGCGAACTCCACCGAGTTCGACATCCGCACGCCCCATCCCGTGATCGATCTGATGGAGAGCCAGCGAGATGTCACCGAGTTGGGTGGCACGATGCGCCTCGGCGCCTACGTTGCCCAGCTTAAGCCGGGCAGCCGGGTGGCGGAGGCCTACGACGAAGAGGTCGTGTCGGAGCGGCACCGCCACCGCTACGAGTTCAACCCCAAGTACCGCACCAAGTTCGAGGAAAGCGAACTCGTGCTGTCGGGTGAGTCGCCGGACGGTCGGCTGGTCGAGTTCATCGAACTCGAGAATCATCCCTTCTGGATCGCCACGCAGGCCCATCCGGAGTTCAAGAGCCGCCCGGATCGCCCGGCGCCGCTGTTCCGCGAGTTCGTGAGTGCTGCGCTCGACCGGGCGGCGGGGCGCAATCCGCAGTTGCCCTCGATGAACGACGACCTCTCCACGGCCGAGTCGTGATCGAACCGGGTTCGACCTCTGAGTCGGGCTTCACCTACATCGGCGAGACCGTGCTCCACGAGGGGTACGTGATCTCCGTTGCTCAGGGCGAGTTCGAGACACCGGAAGGCGATCGAATCACCCGCGACATCGTCCACCACCCCGGTGCCGTCGCTGTCGTGGCGATCGACGGCGACGAGGTGATTCTCGTTCGCCAGTACCGGGCCGCGCTTCACATCGATCTCCTCGAGATTCCGGCGGGCAAGCGCGATGTCGCCGGTGAGGCGCCGGAGCTCACCGCTGCTCGAGAGCTCGAGGAGGAAGTCGGGTTGCGCCCGCTCGAGCTCACGTTGCTCACGGGCTTTCACAACTCTGTCGGCTTCTGCGACGAGTACGTCCACGTCTTCCTTGCGACGGCGTTCGAGCCGGTCGAGACGGCCCACGACGGCCCCGAGGAGGCTCACATGACGATCGAACGGTGGCCGCTCGACGATGCGATCGCAGCAACTGGTGACGGTCGGATCACCGACGCCAAGACCCACATCGGCATTCTGGCTGCCGCCCGTCGACTCGGCCGATAGGGGATGATGGGGAGATGGGCCCCGCCGACGACGTCGACATTGATCTCGTCGCCTCTGAAGCCCGGCGGCACCCGGCGATCGAGGACTTCGTGCTGTGGCTCACAGTCGAGCGGGGCCGTTCCTCGAACACGCTGGCCGCCTACGGCCGTGACCTTGCCCGCTACGAAGCCCACCTCACCCGCCGCTGGGTGGATCCGTTGACGGCCACAGACAAGGACGTGCTGGCGTTCGTCCACGTTCTGCAAGGGGAGGGGTTGGCACCGTCGTCGGTCACCCGCACGCTGGTTGCCGTGCGTGGCCTGCACCGGTTCCTCGTCGCCGACGAGATCCGTTCCGACGATCCGGCGGCCGACATCGAGATCCCATCGATCCCGAGGGGCCTGCCCAAGGCGCTCACGCTCGACCAAGTGACCCGCTTGATCGAGTCGGTCGGTGGCGACGACGCCGTCAGCCGTCGCGATGCCGCGTTGTTGGAGACGCTTTACGGCACCGGTGCTCGGATCTCCGAGGTCGTCGGGTTGTCGATTAGCGATGTCGACCTGCACGACGGCCTCGTTCGGCTCATGGGCAAGGGGTCCAAGGAACGCATCGTCCCGCTCGGTCGGATGGCTGCGGCGGCGCTCGAACACTGGTTCGATGTCGGTGGGCGGGCTGAGCTGGCGCCCGACCGGTGGGCCCGGCGCGACGACGCCGAGGCGGTCTTCCTTAACCAGCGTGGCGGGCGGTTGAGCCGTCAGGGTGCCTATGGCGTGATTCGCGACCGGGGTGCAGTTGTCGGCCTCACCGACGAGCTCTCGCCGCATGTGCTCCGGCATTCGTGCGCCACCCACATGCTCGATCACGGCGCCGACATCCGCACCGTGCAGGAGTTGCTTGGTCACGCCTCGATCTCGACGACTCAGATCTACACCAAGGTCACGACCGAACGTCTCGTGAGCATCTACCGGTCGGCCCACCCTCGGGCGGTGGGTCGCTAATGGGTGGCGCCTGGCACCTGAGCCGAAGGTTCTTCGGCGCGCTCCGGCCCGGCGGGCCGCCTGAGGTAGACCGTGCGTGGGTCGAGGATGTGTTGTCCGAGGCTGAGTACGCCCTCTGGACCCGCCAGTACGGCCCTGACCGTCGTCATACCGTGCAGGTCGCGAGCGAGGTCGAGCATCGGCTCGGCAGCGACGCCACCCGCCCCGTGTTGGCTGCTGCCTTGTTGCACGACATCGGCAAGATCGATGCCGACCTCGGCACGTGGGGACGGGTCGTCGCCACCCTTGTTTCGAGGGTCGCCGGCCGCGACACGACGAGGCACTGGATTGCAAAGCGCGGGTTCGCCGGCCGGATCGGGCGGTATCTGCACCATCCCGAGATCGGGGCCGACCTGCTCGCCGCAGCGGGAAGCGCTCCGCTGACGGTCGCCTGGGCGAGGGAGCACCACACGCCCGCCGAGGCATGGACGATCGACCTGGCGATCGGAAGAGTGCTGTTCGAGGTCGACGACGACTGAGCACCGTCGGCCGGCTCAGTCGGCGAGTAGCCCGACGTTGGTGCGGACCCGTTCCATTGTGCCGTTCGCGATCTCGCGGGCCTTGTCGGCACCGAGCTTTAGCAGGCGCGCGGTTTCGGCGGGATCGGCTTCCAGTTCGCGATAGCGGGCCTGCATGGGCTCAAGCAGCTCGATGACGGCAGCTGCCGTGTCCGTCTTGAGTGGGCCGTATTGCTCGTACTCGTCGGCGAGTGATGTGGGATCACGGTCGGTGGCGGCGCCAAGGATCGACAACAGGTTGGAGACGCCCGGCTTCTCGGCCACGTCGAAACGCACCGTGCCGTCGTTGTCGGTGACGGCGCCCTTGATCTTCTTCTCGATCTGCTTCGGCTCGTCAAGGAGACCGACGGTGCCCTTGGGTGAGTCGAGTGACTTCGACATCTTCGAGGTGGGCTGCTGAAGGTCCATCACGCGGGCGCCGGCGGCGGGGATGACCGCCTCGGGCAGCACGAAGGTCTCGCCGTAATGGGAATTGAACCGCTCGGCGATGTCTCGGGTGATCTCGATGTGCTGGCGCTGGTCATCGCCGACCGGCACCTCGTCGGTGTCGTACAGGAGGATGTCGGCGGCCTGGAGCGCCGGGTAGGTGAACAGGCCGGCGGAGATGAAGTCGTGCTGGCTGCTCTTGTCCTTGAACTGGGTCATGCGGCTGAGTTCGCCATACGACACGTTGCACTGCATGATCCAGCCGAGTTCGGCGTGCTCACGAACGTGGGACTGCACGAACAGGGTGCAGACCTCGGGGTCGAGGCCCACGGCCATGAGCATCTGGGCGAGACGGACCGAGCCGTCTCGCACTGCTGCTCGGTCGTCGTGGCGAATCGTGATCGCGTGGAGGTCGACCACGCAGAAGAAGGCGTCGGTCTCGTGCTGCATCGTCGCCCAGTTGCGAGTGGCGCCGAGGAAGTTGCCGAGGTGCTGCTCGCCCGTGGGTTGGATGCCGGAGAAGACGCGGGTCATGGCCCGACAGCGTACGGCCTCGCCGCAGCGGCGAGGGTGGTTTTGCTACTTACCGAGTGCGGCCTTGTACGCGGCCAAGGCGCGGTCTCGGGCGAAGGTGTGTTCAACGATCGGCTCCGGGTAGGTGTCGCCGAGGACGACACCGGCGGTGGCAAGGTCGAGTGGTGCGGCGGCCGCGGGTTCGTGAATGGTCTTGGCGTCGAGCCCGGCGAGTTCGGGTATCCAACGGCGGATGTAGTCGCCACTCGCGTCGAATTTTCGGCTTTGGCTCCATGGGTTGAAGATCCGGAAGTACGGCGCGGCGTCAGGTCCGGTCCCGGCGACCCACTGCCAGTTGCCCGCGTTCTGAGAAGGTTCGGCGTCGGCGAGTAGATGCCGGAAGTGCCGTTCGCCGCGTCGCCAGTCGATCAGGAGATCTTTCACGAGGAACGATGCGGTGATCATGCGGACCCGGTTGTGCATCCAGCCCGACTCGGCGAGTTGGCGCATGCCGGCGTCGACGATCGGGAAGCCGGTGCGACCTTCAGCCCATGCCGTGAACTCCTCGTCGGCGGCCGGGCCGGTCTGCCACGCGATGCCGTCGTATTCGGGACGGATCGATCGCCGGTCGATGTCGGTGAACTGATGGGTGATGTGGGCGTACCAGTCGCGCCAGGCCAGCTGGCGGACGAATCCATGGCGGCCGGGGGAGTGGGTCCCGAACGCCTCGGCGAGTGATCGAGGGGACACAGTGCCGAAGCGAAGGGCGGTGGAGAGCCGGCTGGTGCCGTCGACCGCCGGTAGATCGCGGGTGTCGTCGTAGGCATCGACGTCGGCTTGCCAGGCGTCGACTCGCAATTCGGCCAGCACGGCCGACTCGGCGTCATCGCTCGCAGGCAGACCATCGCCCGGATCGCTGGTGACGGCGACATCATGGGCGACGGCCTCTGGGCGCATCGGCACCACGAACCACTGCTTCGAGAAGGGGGTGAAGACCCGAGAGACCGTTCCGGCCTTGGTGAGGACGGTGCCCGGCGCGTGGGCGAGGGTTCCCCAGTGCCACTCGATCGAGACGCCGAGGGCGGATTCGACCGCCGTGTCGCGACGTTGGGCCCAGCGCGAGACGTCGGCGTTGGCGTACACCGCAGTCACATCTGCCTCCTCGGCGAGGGCGGGCAGGATACGGACCGGATCACCGGTGCGGACATGGAGTCGCCCGCCGAGCTCGGCGATCGATCGGTCGAGGGCCTCCGCAGCGGTGAGGAACGCTCGGCGCCGGTGGGGTCCGGCGGCGTCGAGCAGCGCAGGTTCGATCACCAGCACAGGAACGATCTCGTCGTGAGCCTCGGTGGCGGCAGCCCAGGCGGGATTGTCCTCGAGACGGAGGTCGCGACGGAACCAGAAGACGGCGGTGGACATCGATTCGATTACGGGCGGTCGGCGGCGTGCAGATGCTCTCCGCCGAAATGGGTTGCGATGATCCTCTCGGTGTCCGACCTCGAGAGCGTCCCCTGTGGAAAAGTCACGCGATCGTCGGATCAACGCCGCGTCCTCGGGCGCGGCGTCTAGGGTCCCTGCGATGCCGTACGAGGTCCACACACCGGTGTTCGACGGTCCGTTCGATCTGTTGTTGCATCTGATCCTGCGCGAGCAGGTCGATCTCTACGAGATCAACCTGAACGAGATCGTTGATGCTTACCTCGGCGAGCTTGATCGCATGGAGCAACTCGACCTCGAGGTCGCCACCGAGTTTCTTCTGATCGCCGCCACGTTGGTCGAACTCAAGGCCCGCCGGCTGCTGCCCGACGACGACGAGATCGATCTCGACGACGAACTCGGCCTGTGGGAGGAGCGAGATCTCCTGCTGGCGCGTCTTGTCGAGTGCAAGACCTTCAAGGACGCTGCGCTGATTCTGCGGCAGCTGACCGCCGTCGCCGCCCGCAGCTACCCGCGCCAGTGCGGCCCGGTCGAGGAGCACTTCCTCTCGTTGGCTCCCGATCTCCTCGAGAAGACCACCCCGGAGGATCTTCGAGCCGCCTTCCTGAAGGCGATGGAACCCAAGCCGGTCGTCCGAGTCGATCTCTCTCATGTGACCCCGATCAAGGTCACCGTTGCCGAGGCGGTCGAGGAGCTCGTCAAGGAGCTGCCCAGCTTCGGCCGGATGACCTTCCGGGCGCTCACCGCCGAACTCGTCGATCGAATCGAGGTCGTCGTGCGTTTCCTCGCTGTGCTCGAGCTGTTCAAGCAGGGGGTGGTCGAACTCAACCAAGCCGCAGCGTTCGGCGACATCACCGTGATCTGGACGGGTGGCGAGGGCGTGAGCGCCGACGCCATCGTTATCGACACCTACGAAGGCTGATATGGCTGACCACGTCGCACCTGCGCTCGAAGCCATCTTGCTGGTGGCGGAGGAGCCGCTCCCGCCGGCGCTGCTGGCCAAGCTGGTTGGCGCGCCGATCAACGAGGTCGAGGAGATCTGCGAGAACTTGGCGGCTGAGTACGTCGCCGACGGCCGGGGATTCATCCTTTCCCGTGTTGCGGGGGGCTACCGCTTCCAGACCGCGACTGAGCAGGCGCCGTACGTCGAACGTTTCGTTCTCGATGGCCAGTCGGCTCGGCTGTCGGCGGCGGCGCTCGAGACGCTTGCGGTGGTCGCCTACAAGCAGCCGGTGAGTCGAAATCAGATTGCCTCGATCCGTGGTGTCAATGTCGATGCCGTGATGCGCACCCTGCAGCAGCGGGGTTATGTCGACGAGGTCGCTCGTGATCCGGGTCCCGGTCAGGCCGTGCTGTACGGCACGACTCCCACGTTCCTCGAGCGGCTCGGGATCGATTCGGTTGATGATCTCCCGGCGCTCGGCGAGTTCTTCCCGGAGGCTGACGTGGTCGAGGCGCTCGAGCGAGGCCTGCGCGTCGGATCCGACGACGATGAGCTCGATGGCGACCGCGCCGAGTCGACCAACGCTGATCACGGTAGCGAGGCCGAGTGAGCCACCGCGAGCCGCATTCGGAGGGGGAGCGGCT
Organism: uncultured Acidimicrobiaceae bacterium; assembly: GCA_913041415.1. Lineage (GTDB taxonomy): Bacteria > Actinomycetota > Acidimicrobiia > Acidimicrobiales > Aldehydirespiratoraceae > UBA11606. The sequence continues at coordinate 7,179 of CAJWHS010000107.1, forward strand.
GCAGAAGATCCTGGCCCGGGTCGGATTCGGTAGCCGGCGGGTCTGTGAGGAGATCATCGCTGAGGGTCGGGTGACGGTCGATGGGGTCGTCGCCGAACTCGGCAGACGGGTCGATGTCGAGACCCAGGTCGTCGCCGTCGACGGTGCTCCTGTCGGGGTCAGACCCGACCTCGTGTACTACCTGCTCAACAAACCGGCCGGGGTCATCACGACCGCCGACGACCCGCAGGGTCGTCCCACCGTTGTCGATGTGGTGCCCGACGAGCCGCGGGTATTCTCGGTCGGGAGGCTCGATGGCGAGACTGAGGGCCTGTTGCTCATGACCAACGATGGTCAGCTCAC
>CAJWHS010000108.1 GCA_913041415.1 uncultured Acidimicrobiaceae bacterium
AGGCGGCCCGTGCCGATCTCGCGCACGAGTGGCTGGATCTTGCCGTCCTTGGAGACGAGGTCACCGTCGACGCCGAGCATGCGAGGGACCGAGAAGCCCCAGATGTCGGCGTCCATCACCCCGACGGCGTACCCCTGCTCGGCAAGTGCCGCAGCGAGGTTGGTGGTGATCGACGATTTGCCGACACCGCCCTTCCCGGAGGCGACCATGACCACCTTGGTGGTCGAAGGGATGCTCGTATCGGGTGCGTTCTGGCTGACGTTGAAGCGGGCTTTGACCATCGCCTCGGACCGTTCTTCCTGGGTGAGCTCGCCCCAGTCGATCGTGACTCGGGTGACACCGGGCAACGAGGTCAGCCGAGCGCGGATGTCCTTTTGGATCTGGGCGCGCAGCGGGCAGCCGCTCGTGGTGAGGTCGATCTGGAGACGGACCCATCCGTCGTCGGTGACGGTGGCGCCCTTGGCCATGCCGAGCTCGACGATGTCGCTTCCGAGCTCGGGATCGATCACGCCACGCATCAAACCCATGACGTAGTCGGGGGTGGGAGGAGACGTCGTGGCCACGTCGATAAGGATAGGCGTCGTGTGGCCTGCCGAAAGCGGCCGGGCAGATTTGCGTCGCTCGGGGTCGGCCCACTTCCACCAACCGAAGATAGACCGATACACTGACGTTTCACGGTTCGACGGCCCCGTCGCATCTCCGCCCTTCAGGAGGAACCCACCATGATCATGCTCACCGACAACGCCGCTTCGAAGGTCAACGAGCTCATCAGCGCCGAAGGTGAAGACGGACTCGCGCTGCGCGTGGCCGTTCGCCCCGGGGGCTGCTCGGGCTTCTCCTACGAGATGTACTTCGACACCGATCGCGCCGCCGACGACATCACCAAGGACTTCGGTGGCGTCGACGTCGTCGTTGATCCTCAGTCGGCCCAGCTGCTCGAGGGCGCAACCCTGGACTACAAGGACGGCCTCCAGGACGCCGGCTTCGCGATCGACAACCCCAACGCCCAGCGCACCTGCGGCTGCGGCCAGTCGTTCAGCTGAACCCAATCCCCGCGTGCGGGCCATGGCCCTGACCAACGCCCTGCTTCGGCGGGGCGGTGGTCGTTTTCCGACCGCTGATCAGACGACCGAGAGCGCGTCGTGGAGCTCGCTGCGGTCGAAGGTGGTGTCGAGCCGAGCGCGGATCGAGTTGTCGGCGGCGGCGACGAAGATGGCGGGCTCGAACGGGAGTGCCATGGCGTTCACGGCGGGTGTGAGTTCGGGGAAGCCGCCGGTCGCGAAGTCCGACGGGTCGACGTAGACCTCGGCGTGGATCACGTTGAGGTCGGTGCGGTCACCGGCCTCATCGATCAAGAGGTCGACGACGGGGCCACAGATGTCGGTCTGACAGAACCCGGGTGTGGAGATCAGCAGCACGGTGGGCTTGTCGTTGGCAACGGCGTCGACGAGATCGATCTCGTGGAACGGGCACTCGATTGCCCGGGTGCAGATCGGCGTGACGCCCTTGGGGTCGTCGACGGTGGGGGTCGGTGCCGATGGAAGCGGATCACCGACCTGAGGGATCTCGATGTCGACCCGATCGGCGACGAGGAACGGCACGGGCTCGACGGTGGGATGGTCGGGCAACTCGGCGACGAACTCACCAGGGGCGTCGAAGGTCATCACGAGCGGGAAGTACGGCGTGATGATGCCCTCGGTGCGGCGGGCGACCGTGGTGTCGAGTACGACCGTGTCGCCCTGACGGACGCGTACGGTGAGGTCGGCTGGTGCGGATTCACGCATGACATCGATCTCGTCGCGCACGAGGAAGGTGAGCCGCTGTGCGATGCCTGCCACGAGGATCGGTGCCTGCCGGAAGCCATCGGGGAACGCTGGTGTGAGGAAGCTGAGTTCCTCGCTCGGAACGGCGGTCTGCGTGTCGGGACCGCAGGCGATCAACGCGATCGATCCGGTGGCGAGACCGCCCAGGAGGAATGAACGACGGGGGAGGCCCTGCACGGGTCACAACGCTAACCGCCGCTCGAGGTCGGAGGACGAGCCGTGGTCGTATCGACGACCGCTAGCGTCGAGGATCGTGACCGGTACGTCGCAGGACAGCGTTGAGATCACCGTCAATGGGGAGGCTGTGGTCGTCGCCGACACCACGGCGACCCTGCTCGACGTCTTGCGGGGACACGCAGGCATGGTTTCGGTCAAGGACGGATGTTCGCCTCAGGGTCAGTGCGGATGTTGCACCGTCCTCGTCGACGGTCAGCCGCGCGTCTCGTGCGTGACCCCGATCCGCCGCGTGCGTGGCCGCGAGGTCACAACCGTCGAGGGTCTGGCGCCCGATGTCCGCGCCGCCTGGGGCGAGGCGTTTGCGGCGACTGGCGGCAGCCAGTGTGGTTTCTGCACACCGGGCATCGTCTGTCGTTTCGAGGGCTTGCGGGCCAAGGAGATTTCCCACGACGATCGCGCCAAGGCAGCCGATGCCTTGCTCGCCCACATGTGTCGGTGCACCGGATGGCAACCGGTGCTCGATGCCTGGGAGGTCTTCGGCACACCGGTGACCCTGGGCGATGCCGAGGCCGCGGCGACGCGAGCGGAGATCGAGGGCGGGGTCGCCCAGTCGGTCGGGCCGCATGTCGCACTCGGCGAGGGCGGCTTCAGCGACGACATCGCGCCACCTGGCGCGTTGGTCGCCGTGCCCGACGGCGATGGTTGGGCCGTCGCCGAGACCCGCGCTGCGGCGCTTGCCGCCGCCGGAAAGATTCAGGGCCGCCGAACGACCGCCGACTATCCGCCACCGATAGAGCTCCCCGAGGGGGACTTCGACGCAGTGCTCCGGACCACCTGGACCGAACCGGCCTACCTCGAGACCGATGCGTCCTGGTGTGAGCCCGGTGGTGAGCCGGCGTCGCTGCTGGGCAACGGTGGGGCATTCGGGGGAAAGCTCGAGTCCGAAATCGGCGAGGTGGCCCGCCGACTGGCCGATGAGCACGGCCGCCCGGTGCGAGTGCTGCTCGCCCGCGAGGACGTCGTGCGCAACGGGCCGAAGCGCCCCCCGATCGCCGGCGGGATGAATGCCGACGGCACCGGTCTGCTCCGCGTCGCCCGCACGCCCGGGATCGTCGAGGCCATCGCGAGGGTCGCCCCCGATGTCACGGTCGAGGAGGTCGACGTGGTCGGTCCGCCGACGTCGGCTGCCATTCGCGGCGCCGGTTGGCTCGAGGCGGCAGTGCTGCTCGCTGCGGCGCGTGGCGAGGTCGGTTGGATCACGGAGCCGACCGGAGGAGAGGCCACTGCCTCGGTCGCCGCCGACGGCACGATCCGCGTGCAGGTTCGAGCCGGCGATCCACTCGACGAGACCACGCTCCGCTCGTACTGCACGGGAGCTGCGCACATGGGGCTTGGACTCGTGCGGAGCGAGTCGATTGCGATCGATCCCGAGACCGGCGAGATCCACGACCTCACCATCCGGTCCTTCGGTGTCGTTCGCGCCCTCGGCACACCGACGATCGAGATCGATGTGCTGGCCGACGAGCGACCGGCCGTCAACGGCTCCGATGCGGTGATGGCCGCCGTTGCGGCGGCGGTGTGGCTGGCCGACGGCACACCGACGATGTGGCCGACGTCCCCGTAGGCAAGGTCAGCGGGGGTCGCCCTGCGGCCCGCGGATCAGACGACCCGGTGTCTCGCCGGTGAACTGGTCGTCGAGCACGGTGACGGCACCGCGGCACACGGTGGCGCCGTAGCCCTCGGCCCGCTGCACATAGCGCTTTGCGCCGGTCGGCAGGTCGGCGACGAGATGCGGCAGCTCGACCGCCAAGCCGTCGAGATCGATCACGTTCACGTCGGCGCGCATGCCCGGAGCGAGCAGGCCACGGTCACGGAGTCCGTACATCTCGGCGGTCTGACGAGTCTGGCGATGCACGAGCCACTCGATCGGCATCTGGTCGCCACGTGCACGGTCACGGGCCCAGAATTGCAGCATGAAGGTCGGCATGCCGCCGTCGGCGATCGTCCCGCAGTGGGCACCGGCATCGGCGAGACCCATGCGGGTGTGGGGATGCTGATGGAGCTCCCACAGGTGATCGAGGTTGTGGTTCGAGTAGTTGAAGAGCGGGTAGTAGAGGAGTCCCCTCCCGTTCTCCGACATCATCTGGTCGTAGGCGACCTCGGCCGGCTCGACCCCCCGGGCGGCGGCGATCCCTGCGCACGTCGCCGCCGGGTCGGGTTCGTAGTCGGCTTCGCCGGAGAACGGGTAGAGCTTGTCCCAGCTGCGGGTGATCGACGCGATGAAGTCGCTCCACACGGCGGGCACTTCGGTGGTGAGCGCGGCACGTACGTCGGGCCGGGCGAGTTCCTCGTGACGTTCGTGTTCGGGCAGTTGACCGATGAGGCCCCAGGTGGGGCACAGCATGAACGGGTTGACCGTCGCCGACCACGACTCGAGGATGCCAACCGGCCGACCCGACACCTGGGCGAGGATGTTGAGCCCGTCGGCCTGGGCCTGCTCGATCAGCTGGAGGTCCTCTCGCCATAGGTCCGGCGCGTAATCGGGCTGGTTGAGGTTGAACACGACCGGTTGGCCGGTGATCCGAGCGACGGCGCGCATCCACGAGAACGAGTCGGGCACCTCGGGGTGGTGGGTGGCGGTCTGGAAGACGCCATGGCCGACCTCGGCGATCGAACGAGCGATTGCAAGGAGTTCGTCGTCGGTGGCGAACGTGCCGGGCACGAGTTCGCCATCGACCGCCTTGTGCAGTGGTGTGCGCGAGGTGGAGAAGCCGAGCGCACCGGCCCGCAAGCCCTCGCCGACGAGTGTGGCCATCGCGTCGATGTCGTCGGGGGTGGCGTCGTCGATCGCCCGCTCGCGCATGACGTAGGCACGCAGTGCGCCGTGGGGCACCTGGGTGCCGAGGTCGAGGACCCACTGGCGGGCATCAAGGTCGTCGAGGTATTCGGGGAAGGTCTCCCAGCCCCACTGGATGCCGTCGGTCAGGGCCGCCCCGGGAATGTCCTCGACACCCTCCATCAGTTGGATCAGGAAGTCGCGGCGATCCGCGGCAGCTGGCGCGAAGCCGACACCGCAGTTGCCCATCACCGCGGTGGTGACGCCGTGCCATCCGGACGGTGTGAGCTCGGGGTCCCAGGTCGCCTGGGCGTCGTAGTGGGTGTGGGTGTCGACGAACCCAGGGGTGACGAGACGGCCGTCGGCGTCGATCTCGCGTCGTCCGGCACCGATCTCGGAGCCGACCTCAGTGATCGTCTCGCCGTCGATGGCGATGTCGGCGGCCCGCGCCGCAGCGCCGGAACCGTCGATGACCTGACCGTTGCGGATGACGAGATTGTGCATGATCCGATCGTATGGGACCGACGGGCTCACCTGTCAGGTGTGGCGCCGCTCCGTGTGGCGGCCGTCGACGCTACCGTCGACATCGATGTCCGTCCGTCAACCCGTACCTGTCGGGCTCCGCCTCGTCGCCGACCCGTCGCTCGTTCGGCGCGACAGTGGTCGGGTGCTCGTCGGCGGCTCACCGTTTCGGATGATGCGTTTGAGCGAGGCCGGCGGCCGGGCGGTCGATCGATGGATCGACGGGGCTCCGGTGCGGGCCGGGGCGGAGGCGACACTCGCACGTCGACTCCTCGACGCCGGCTCGATGCACCCGCTGGTGGCGCCGGCCACCGACCGGGACGCCACCGTCGTCACCCCTGTGAGGGACGAATCGTCCCTCACCACCCTCCCCACGGGTGATCGCCCGACCATCGTCGTCGATGACGGTTCGAGCCCGCCGATCGGCACGATCGACGGTGTCCGGGTGATTCGGCGTGATGTCAGCGGCGGTCCGGGCGTGGCTCGTACCGACGGCCTTGCGCTCGCCCGATCCGAGGGTGCCGAGTTCGTCGCCTTCGTGGACGCCGACGTCACCGTCGATCCCGAGGTGGACCCCTCAGGTTCCGACTGGATCGACCGATTGCTTGGGCACTTCGACGATCCGGCCGTCGCGGCGGTGGCGCCTCGTGTCGTGTCGGCACCCGGTGACACCATCCTCGCGGCGTACGAGGAGGCCTTCTCGCCCCTCGACCTCGGCGGTGCTCCGTCGCTCGTCGCACCCGGTCGGCGGGTTTCCTATGTCCCCACTGCGGCGCTGATCGTCCGAGTGGCAGCGGTCGACGCGGTCGGCGGGTTCGACCCGGCGCTGCGGTACGGCGAGGACGTCGACTTGATCTGGCGGCTCGCCTCCGCCGGGCACACCGTCCGCTACGACCCGTCTGTCGTGGTGCAACACCGCCCGCGTTCGTCGTGGGGCGCCTGGTTCCGGCAGCGCATGTCCTACGGTTCGGCTGCGGCACCGCTCGCCAGCCGACACGGTGACGCGATTGCGCCCAGCCGAGCCCCCGCCGAGTTGTACGGCACGATCGCCGCTGCCGTGGTCGCACCGGGAGCGCTCGTCGCAGGCGCGGCTGCCGCCACGGTCACCGCAGCCCAGATCCGCGTCCGCCGAGCGCTCGGGGAACATCACCAGCCGGCCGCCGTGAACGGAGCGATGGCCCAGGGATTCGGCTCGACCGTCGCTGCAATCCCACGTGCGTGGGCCCCGTTGGCGCTCGTCGCCGCTGCGGCCGGACGGCGGCCACGGCGACGACTTGCTGCGATGGTGATGACTGCTGCCGCCGTCGAGGTGCTTCAGCGCCGCCCAGCGGTCGACCCCTTCCGGGCGACGACGGCCCGACTCGTCGACCACCTCGCCTACGGCGTCGGGGTGTGGCAGGGCATCGTGCATGAGCGTTCGTTGACCGCCGTGCGCCCCGCTCGAAGCGAGAACGGGGTTCGGAGCACGGATGCCTCGGCGTCTACCGTCACGCCATGACCTCGATCGTCCAATCCCGCCTCGACGCCCTCGTCGCCCGCTGCCGTCGTGAAGTCGACGAGGGCCGCCTGCCCGGGTACCAACTCGCCGTCGGCTTCGACCACGAGATCGTCTACGCAGAGGCCTACGGCGACGCAGCCGACCACAACCGCTTCCACACCTACTCGGCGGTGAAGCCGACCGTCAGCCTCACCGTGCTCGAGCTCGCAGCCGAGGGGTTGCTCGACGTCGACGCCACCGTGGCGTCGGTGCTGCCGTCGTTCGGCGAAAACGGCAAGGACACCATCACCCTCTCGCAGGTCCTGCTCCACGCAGGTGGCTTCCCGACCGCCCCGATCGGTGCTGAGGCGATCGATCGTCAACAGCGGCTCGAGCGGTACGCAAGCTGGCACACCACCTGGGAGCCGGGCACTCGCTTCGAGTATCACCCCTCCCAGGCGCACTGGGTTCTTGCCGACATGATCGAAGAAGTGGCGGGCCGCCCGTACGCCGACGTCATCACCGAACGCC
>CAJWHS010000109.1 GCA_913041415.1 uncultured Acidimicrobiaceae bacterium
CCCTGCCCTGCCCTGCCCTGCCCTGCCCTGCCCTGCCCTGCCCTGCCCTGCCCTGAGGGAGCTTGCACAAAGCCGATAGAAACTCGCAGTGTTCCGTCAAACGAGAAGAACGGCGGCTCCCACCGCCAGCCAAGCGCGCGCCAGCTGCTCTTCCGTCAGGCAGCTCACCGTTTCACTTCACAACTTCGAGAATCGCTTCGACAGCTAGGTCGGTGCACTGACCTTGTGCCTGAGGGCAAGCTGTAAAGACCGGTTCACGTGAGACAGGCTCGATCGAGGTGCCCCCCTCAGCCCCGGTACGTCATCCCCCGATAACCGGGTGAGAAACCGGCAGCCTCAAGCCGGGCAGCCACAGCGGTCTCACGCACCGGTTCACCGTCGACCTTTGCGATCTCGAGCTTGGTGAGGCGTCCGTTTTTCACCAGGCTCTGCACCGCCTCGATCCAGGCTTCTGTCTCGGCGGCGCCTGGGAAGGTCACCAGCGATCGACCGCCCCGATCGACGAGAACGATCGGTTCGCCATCGATGAGCACGACTTGGGCGCCGGCGCTGCGGGCTGGACGCCCCCGGGACTCGGGCCAGGCCACTGCTGCGCCATAGGGCTGGGCCGGATCGGTGGCGGCAAGCACGACCGGCGCATCGGCCTGCTCGACCTCCCGCACGGCCCGCAGCCGATCGACCGCACCCGGTAGGGCGAACTGAGCAGCACCGAGACCGGCGACGAAGTAGCCACGCCGTACCTCGCCCCGTTCCTCGAGCGCCTTCAGCACGGGGTACACACCGGCGAAGCCGCCCGAGACACCTTCGGCGAGGGCGGTCTCGCGGGTGAGGACGCCGTAGCGGTCGAGCAGCTGGTGCGCCTGGGCAAGCGATCGTTCGGTTGGCGACGGAACGGGGTGGCGCAGCGGTTCGACCAGCGCCCAGCGCCCGGCTGCGCTGGGCGGGCCCTGGGTGGTGAGGCCCCCAACTCGGGGCCGGCTGCGTCGTCCTCGGGCACGGCCGGCCTTGGGGGCCGATGCCGACTTCGAGCCGCTGATGAGCGACCGCACCGGGGCGAGCGAATCATTCGTGACCTCACCCGCCCAGACCAGGTCCCACAACGCGGTGTGGACGGCATCGGTGCCGTAGGGCAGTTCGGCGGCCTGCACGGCCGCAACGAGGTCGGGCCAGAACGATGCGCCCCGTTCACGCAGGTGGGCGCGGATTGCCTCGTGGGTCGGGTCGTCAGATGGCTCGTCGATGTCAGGGATCAGGAGGCCGACCTGATCGCGGTATGCGAGGCGGATGCGGCCATCGGTGGCGCCGAGGGAACCGGCCCCGACCCACACCACCTCACCGCTGGTGCACAGCTCGTCGAGGTCGCTGCTGCGATAGCCGTTGACCCGTGCGGCCAGGACATCGCGTTCGATCACCGAAGCCGCAATCGCCGCCCCCTGCATCTGGGCGACCGCTTCGGCCACCGCATCGACAGCGCGACGCCGAGAGCCGACCCCCTGCCAGGCCGGCAAGAACCGGGCAAGCGCGTCGCCCTCGACCGGTTCGATCTCGCGTCGCAGCGACGCCAGTGAGCGGCGTCGCAGCTGGCGAAGCACGTCGTCATCGCAGAACTCGCGCTCGGTGCCACCGGGCCGGAACTCGCCCCGCAAGAGATCGCCGTCCGACACGAGACGTTCGAGCGCACCGGCCGAACGGGTCTCCGAAATACCCAACCAGCGTGCGATATCACGGGCGTGGAACGGGCCGTGGGTGCGGGCGTAGCGACGACACAGATCACCGAGCGGATTGTCGACCGGGTCGGTGAAAACCGCCGGCAGCCCGATCGGGAGCGCGACCCCCACGGCGTCGCGCAGGCGGGCTGCGTCGTCGCTGGCCGCGATTTGATCGTCGTCAGCGATACGGACCTCGATCGCTCGGCGCTCCTCGAGCAGCGAACGCACCCAGGCATCGACCGGTGCCCCGTCGACCGAACGAGCCTCAAGATCGAGATGGTTGAGCGGCCCGAGCCGTCGCAGCACATCGTGGAGCTCATCGGCGTCGCGTGCCCGGCGGCCATCAACCAGCAGCTGGAGTTCAAGTTCGAGGTCCGCCAGCACCCCGGCGTCGAGCAACTCACGGAGTTCCTCCGCGCCGAGCACGTCGCGCAGCAACTCCCGATCGACAGCCAACGCCGCCGCTCGACGCTCAGCAATCGGGGCGTCGCCTTCGTACATGTAGACGGCGATCCACGAGAACAGCAGCGACTGCGCAAAGGGTGACGCCTGATCGGTGTCGACCGCCACCAAGCGCACCTTGCGGCTCCGCAAATCCGACATCACCGAACGCAGGGCCGGCAAGTCGAACACGTCGTTGACGCACTCACGGGTGGCTTCCAGCAACATCGGGAACGTCGGATACTTGGCCGCTACCGACAGAAGATCAGCGGCCCGTTGGCGCTGCTGCCACAAAGGCGTGCGTTGATCGGGCCGACGCCGAGGCAACAACAACGCCCGGGCCGAACACTCACGAAAGCGAGCGGCGAACATCGCCGAGTCGGGAAGGCGGGAGATGACGATGTCGTCGATCTCGTCAAGGTCGAACAACAACTCGTCGAGCGGCAACCGTTCGAGCGCCTCAGGCAGCCGCATCACGATGCCGTCGTCGCTCCACATGAGATCGATCTCGCTCCCCCACTCCTCACCGAGCCGGGCCTGCAACGCCATACCCCACGGGGCATGGACCTGCGCACCGAACGGGGTGAGGACACACACCCGCCAATCACCGATCTCATCGCGGAAGCGTTCTACGACGATCGTGCGATCATCAGGCACCACACCGGTGGCCTCGGCTTGGTCCGTGAGGTAATTGAGCAAGTTCTCGGCCGCGAGATCGTCGAGACCGTGGCGCTGCTGGAGGCGCTCGATCGCCGCGTCATCGTCGAGTTGCCGAACTTCACGAACGAACGCACCGATCGCTCGCCCGAGCTCGAGCGGACGCCCAGGCCCATCGCCGTGCCAGAACGGCATCTTGCCGGGCACCCCCGGCGCCGGCGTGACGACCACCCGTTCGTAGGTAATGTCCTCGATCCGCCATGTCGAGGCGCCGAGCAAGAACGTCTCCCCCACCCGACTCTCGTAGACCATCTCCTCGTCGAGCTCACCGACCCGAGTGCCATCAGGGAGAAACACCCCGAACAGGCCCCGGTCGGGGATCGTGCCCGCGTTGGTGACCGCAAGCCGCTGCGAGCCCGCCCGCCCCCGAAGCTGACCGGCGAGGCGGTCCCACACGATCCGCGGCCGCAACTCGGAGAACTCCTCGCTCGGGTAGGTACCGGACAAGAGATCGAGCACGTTGCCGAGCACCTCGTCGGACAGATCACCGAAATTCGCACAGCGGCGGATCAGGTTCGTGAGATCAGCGACTTCCCAGTCGTCCATCGCGCACATCGCCACGAGCTGCTGAGCGAGCACGTCGAGCGGGTTGCGCGGGAAGTACGTCTCCTCAATCAACCCCTGGTGCATGCGGTCGACGACAACCGCCGCTTCGAGCAGATCAGCTCGATGCTTCGGGAAGATCTTGCCGACGCTCGGCTGGCCGACCTGATGGCCGGCCCGACCGATGCGTTGCATGCCCGACGCCACCGAACCGGGCGACGCAACCTGCACCACAAGGTCGACCGCACCCATGTCGATGCCGAGCTCCAGCGACGACGTGGCGACGAGACCCTTCAGGTCGCCCCGTTTGAGTTCGTCCTCGATCTGAAGTCGACGCTCTCTCGACAGTGAGCCGTGGTGAGCCTTCACCAACTCCTCACCTTCAGCAGCACCGCGACCGATCTGTTCGTCGCCGGCTCGGAGGGCAGGCGGTGGCGCAACCGAACCGTCGAAGTCGCCCGATGCCTTTTCGATCGCGAGTTCATTAAGCCGGGTGGCGAGACGCTCCGACAAGCGGCGGGCGTTGGAAAAGACGAGCGTCGAGCGGCGCTCTTCGATCAGCTCGAGGAGCCGTGGATGCATCGACGGCCAGATCGAACGGCGGGCGTTGGGCGAGTCCGCCGGAGATGCGTCGGGGCCAGGTTCGATGCGCTGACCAAGGTTGGCCATGTCCTCGATCGGAACCACGACCTCGATCTGGAGTTCTTTTCGAGCACCAGCATCGATGACGGTGACCGGACGAGGTGACACCGTGCCGTCGACCCCAACCTCGTTCCCCCCGAGGAACCGAGCGATCTCGTCGAGCGGACGTTGGGTCGCCGACAGGGCGATCCGCTGCGGCGACCGCTCGGTGAGCTCCTCGAGCCGCTCGAGCGAGAACATGAGGTGAGCGCCGCGCTTGGTGCCGGCCATCGCATGGATCTCATCGATGATCACCGCCTCGACGTTCGCCAAAGTCTCACGGGCCTGCGAGGTGAGCATCAAGAACAGCGACTCAGGTGTCGTGATCAAGATGTCGGGCGGGTGGCGCACGAGCTGGCGACGGTCGGCAGCGGAAGTGTCGCCCGTTCGAACCCCGACCGTCGGCGTGTGCACGTCCGTGCCGAGCCGTTCCGCAGCAAAGCCGATGCCCTGCAGCGGAGCCCGAAGGTTCTTCTCGACATCGACGGCCAGCGCCCGCAGCGGCGAAAGGTAAAGCACCCGCGTACGAGCCTTCGGATCCTCCGGCACGTCCTCGAACGCCAACCGGTTCAGCGCCCACAGGAACGCCGACAGGGTCTTGCCCGTGCCAGTCGGAGCGAGGATCAGGGTGTGGTCACCGTTCGCAATCGCGGGCCAGCCCTCGCGCTGCGGCGCAGTCGCTTCCCTGAAAGTGGAGGTGAACCAGTCGCGCACCGGGTCGGCGAACGCCACCAACGGATCGCTCATTGCCGCAACCTACCGATGTTCGACGACCCCGTCCCTCTCGGGCGCCCGGGCTCGGTCAGTAGCCCGCAACGAAACCAACGACGGTCAGCCCTCGGCAGCGACGAGATGGCCCGGAGCAACCTCGCGCAGCTCCACCCGCTCAGGTGAGGTATTCGCAGCCCACACCGAGCTCGGGATCTCGTCGGTAAGGAGCGGCCGGTCACGACGAGCACGCGGGTCAGCGATCGGAACGGCATCGAGAAGCCGCTGGGTATACGAGTGCTGAGGGTTCTCGAAGATCGCCCACCGGGGACCAATCTCGACAATCTGACCGAGATACATGACCGCTACCCGGTGGCTCATGCGTTCGACGACGGCGAGGTCGTGGCTGATGAAGAGGTAGCTGAGGTCGAGTTCGGACTGCAGTTCCATCATCAGGTTGATCACCTGGGCCTGGATCGACACGTCGAGGGCGGACACCGCTTCGTCAGCGATCACCAGCTCCGGACGAGTCGCAAGCGCTCGAGCGATGCACACCCGCTGACGCTGACCACCAGAGAACTGATGCGGGAAATGGCGCATCATGTCGGGCTCGAGCCCAACCCGGGTGAAGAGGTCGGCCACCTCCTCGTCAGCGTCGGGACCCTTCGCAATCTTGTGAATCAGGAGCGGCTCCGCAACAGCACGGCCGACCGGACGACGTGGGTCGAGACTCGCAAACGGATCCTGGAAAATGATCTGCATCTTGGCCCGATGCTCGCGAAGGGCCCGGTTGCCGAGGCCAGAGATGTCGACGCCGTCGAGCACGACCTGACCGCTGGTCGGGTCGTGCAGCCGAATCATCGTGTGAGCAAGCGTCGACTTGCCACAGCCCGACTCGCCTACAACGGCAAGGGTCTCTCCCCGCCCGATCTGCAACGAGACGCTTTCCACTGCGTGCACGGTGGCACCAGCACCAACCGAAAAGTGCTTACAGAGGTCACGGACCTTGACCAAGGGCGTGCCAGCGCTCACGAGTCGTACGCCACGAGTTCGAACGGGATGGGCTCGGATCGGCCCTGCATCGAACCGAGCCGCGGCACCGATGCAAGCAACGCCTGGGTATAGGGCTCAGCCGGGTTCTCGAAGATGTCGACGGCCGGACCATGTTCGACGACCGTGGCGCGATTCATCACCACGACATCGTCAGCGACCTCGGCGACGACCCCCATGTCGTGGGTGATGATCAGCACCGCCGCGCCGGTCTGCTCTCGCAAGTCGCGCATCAGGCCGAGGATCTGCGCCTGGATGGTCACATCGAGCGCCGTGGTGGGTTCATCAGCGATCAGCACCTTCGGATCACACGACAACGCCATTGCGATCATGACGCGCTGCCGCATGCCACCCGACATCTCATGGGGATACTGCGCCATGCGCTTCTCGGGCTCAGGAATCCGGACAAGCCGGAACATCTCGAGCACCCGCCCGGCGGCCTCCGCCTTGTCGAGCCCCTGATGGAGCGTGACCGCCTCAGCGACCTGGTCACCGACCGGGTACACCGGGTTGAGGCTCGTGAGCGGCTCCTGGAAGATCATCGAGATCGCATTGCCGCGAATCTCGCGCATGTCGTCCTCGCGCTGCTGCACGAGGTCGATGACCTCGCCGTTGGGCTGACGGAAAAGGATCTTGCCGTTCTCGATCTTGCCACGGGTACCGAGTTCGACGAGGCGCATGATCGACAGCGCAGTGACCGACTTGCCCGAACCAGACTCGCCCACGACCGCCAGGGTCTGGCCCTCGTGAAGGTCGAACGACACTTGGTCGACCGCCGTGAAGGACCCGAAGGTGACGGTGAGATCGCGGACACTGAGAAGTGGTTCCATCAACGGCCTCGCAGCTTCGGGTTGAAGGCGTCCTGGAGACCGTCACCGATCAAGGAGAACGACAGCACGGTGGAGAAGATCGCAAGTCCCGGGAAGGTGACCGTCCACCAACCGTTGAGGAAGGTCTGCCGGTTCAGGCCGATCATCTGTCCCCAGCTCTGAGCGTTCGGGTCGCCGAGGCCAAGGAACGCAAGCCCCGACTCGAACAAGATTGCGGCACCCATGATGAGGGTGATCGACACGATCAAGGGCGGCAACGCGTTGGGAAAGATCACCCGCCAGATGATCCGGAAGTCGCTCGCCCCGATCGCTCGGGCGGCCTTCACGAACTCAAGGTTCTTGAGCCGAAGGAACTCCGCACGGGTGAGTCGAGCCGTGCCGGGCCAAGATGCCAGACCAATCGCAATCGCAATGGTGCGCGTGCTTGGTTCGAAAAGGGCGACGATGACCATGGCGAACAGCAGTGCTGGCAGCACCTGAAAAACCTCGGTGAAACGCATCAGCAAGGTGTCGATCCAACCGCCGTAATAGCCGGCAAGCGCACCGATCGTCACCCCGATCACGACGACGAGAAACACGGCGACGAGCGCAACGGTGAGACTGGTAGATCCACCATTGACAACGCCGGCGAGCACGTCACGGCCGAGATAGTCG
>CAJWHS010000110.1 GCA_913041415.1 uncultured Acidimicrobiaceae bacterium
AACTTGCACGGCTTGTGTCCAGAGAGGGCGTGGATCGTCGCGAAGGTGCGGCCGCACCACTCGCACTGCAACCCCGCCGCTCGGGCCGCCGTGGCGCGTGTGCGGCCGCTTCGTGCGCGACGTCGCGCTCCACAACGAGTGGGGCAACGAGGCGGACTATCTGATCGGGGCCGCGGACGACGACGCCGACGGCGAGCGCCGCGCGACCGCCGTGCTTCCGGGCGGCGCCGGCAAGACCGTGCTGGGTCTGCGGGTCGCCGAGGCGCTCGCGTTCGTCGTGGCGGCTGGCGATCACCTTGCCGTTGAGCAGAATCACCGCACCGACGGGCACGTCGCCATGTTCGATCGCTGTCGTGGCCTCTGCGAGAGCCAGACCCATGAGTTCGTCGTCGGTCACGATCCAAAGACTAGCGAGGCGGCCGATCCTGTCGGTATGGCGCGCACGGGTGGTGGAGGCGTCACTACGTCGCCGATGGATACCGCAGATCGGCGAAGCGCTCTCGAGTAGCCATGTTCCCTACCGACGAGTCGTGCGATCTACGCTCCTGGCCATGGGGAACATGCGTGAGGTGGTCATCAGCGGCTCCGGGGTGTTCACCCCACCCGAGGTGATCACCAACGAGGAGTTGGTTGCTGCGTTCAATGCCTTTGCCGACAAGCAGAACGCCCTCCACGCCGACGCAATCGCAGCAGGGGAGCGGGAGGCGATCCCGCACTCCGACGTCGACTTCATCTTCAAGGCATCGGGCATCGAGCGCCGCTATGTGATGGACAAGTCCGGCGTGCTCGATCCCGATGTCATGCACCCTCTGCTTCGTCAGCGAGAAGACGATGAGCCGGGAATCATGACCGAGATGGCGGTCGACGCAGCCCGCCAGGCGATGGCTCAGGCGGGCCGCAGCGGCGATCAGATCGATGCCGTTATCTGCGCTGCATCGAACCATGAGCGCGCCTATCCGGCGGTTGCGATCGAGGTGCAGGAGGCGCTCGGCATCGAGGGGTTCGCCTACGACATGAACGTCGCCTGCTCGTCGGCCACCTTCGCCTTGCAGAACGCAGCCGACATGATCCGCTCGGGTTCAGCGAACACGGTGTTGATCGTCAACCCGGAGATCTGCTCCGGCCACCTCGAGTGGCGCGACCGCGACTGTCACTTCATCTTCGGCGATGTGTGCACGGCATTGGTTGTCGAGGCGATGGAGGCTGCAACCTCCGATCACCAGTTCGAGGTGCTCGGCACCCGGTTGATCACCACCTTCTCGAACAACATTCGCAACAACGACGGGTTCTTGCGCCGCAGCCGACCCGACGGACTCGACGATCGTCGCGACATGCAGTTCATGCAGAACGGCCGGCAGGTCTTCAAGCAGGTCGTGCCGATGGTCAGCGACCTCATCGTTGACCACTGCACGGACGAGGGGATCGACCCAACCGGCCTCAAACGGCTGTGGTTGCACCAGGCCAACAAGTCGATGAACGACTTCATCGGCAAGAAGGTGATGGGCCGCGTGCCCGAGCCAGATGAGCAACCCAACATTCTGCAGGACTACGCAAACACGTCATCGGCCGGTTCGGTCATCGCGTTCTCTCACCACCAGGCCGGCCTCGAGTCCGGCGACCTTGCGGTGATCTGTTCGTTTGGCGCTGGCTACTCGGCCGGCAACGTCATCGTGAAGAAGCGCTAGGTCGTGCCGTTGCCGATCGACTCGACGGCGTCGATCTCGGCGGTGACCTGACGGCTCAGCCAGATCTCGTTTGCGCCGAAGGCGATCGCGCCGCAAACGACGAAGATGTCGGCGACGTTGAACACCGCATACCAGGTGACGTCGATGAAGTCGACAACTTCGCCGCTGAGCACACCGTCGTCGGCGCGGAAGATCCGGTCGAGCAGGTTGCTGATCGCGCCACCGAGGATCATCGCCGCAATGGCCGCGCGCAGACGGGTTTCGGCGTTGACGATCAACCATCCGAGAAAGCCACACATGGCGATGACGATCAGGCCGATCCATGGTCCAAACCCCGACCCTGTACCGAAGCTAAAGCCACTGTTGTAGGAAAGGTCGAACTCGAGGGTCGGGAGGACGTTGATCAGACGCCCGTTGTCGAGTGCAGACTCCGCCCACCACTTGGTGCTCTGGTCGAGCGCCACCGCAGCCGTAACGATCACGGCGGAAAGTTGAACGAGGGAGCGCCGGTTCACGGGGTGAACCGTAGACCGCGAAGCGCGGTACACCTCGCCGGCTGAATGCGATGCCCGGCTGAGCGTCATGCCGCCTCAGGTCGAGACCCGGTATCGGTGTGACCGCAGGGCGACGAGTCCGCCGAGTGAAGCGATCGCTGCGATCGTGAGCAGCGCCGCCTCGTAGCCGGCGTCGGTGTCCGCTAGGGCGCCGGTGACGAGTGGCCCACTCACCCCACCGATCTCGGCGATGGAGAACCAGAGCCCGTTCGCGATGCCCGTGTTGGCCACGCTGACCCGGTCGGCGGCGAGGAGGGTAACAATCGCGAGCGGGACTAAGGCGCCGCGCACCCCACCGATCACGGCGATGGGTCCGTGAAGCGAGGTCGGGGCGAGCAAGAGTCCGGCCATCACGAGAACGGCCGCACCGAAGAGTGCCGCCATCAACAGATGCATACGTTCCGGTGTGGCGTAGGCGGGAATGGTTGCACCGGCCACGATCGAGACGAGTCCGCCAATCGCCAGCCACGCGCCGGCGGTGCTCGGGCTCATGCCGCTGAACTCCTCCAGGATCGTCGGCATCCAGTTGCTGGTGCCGTGGCTCAGAAAGAACAGGGCGAAGGCGACGAACAGGATCAACCGGATCTCTGCCGAGCCCAGCAAATACCGGAAGGATCCATCGGTGGACCCGGCCGCAGCCGGCTCAAGCCTCGTCGTGGTCGGTCGTTCGACCCGGTTCCAGACGACGATCCACAGCCCTGTCGCCACCGCACCGATCGTTGCCTCGAAGACCAGCACTTGCCGCCACGATTCGAACCACTCGAGCAGCACCGGGTTCGTGACGGCGAGCGTGATCGTGCCGCCGATCGCCGGAGCAACCGAGTACCACCCGACACCACGCCGACGTTCGTTTTCGTCAGGGAACCAGGTCGCCATCAGCTTCGGGGCCGATGCCGAAACCAAGGGGCCGAACACGCCGAAGAAGGCGATCGCCAACCACAGAGAACCCAGCCCCTGTGATGCGGCCCGCAGCACGAGTGAGCCGCTGACGGAGAGGCCGCCGAGCGCGAGCGACCAGCCGAGCCCGATCCGGTCGATGAACCGGCCCGCCAGCGGCGCGGTGACGATGTAGATCAACGCCCATGCCCCCAACGCAAAGCCCATGGCGCTGCGGCTGACCCCGAGGTCGTCTCGCACGGTTGTCAACATGGGGGCGATCGCGGTGACGGCGATCCCGAAGCTGAAGTAGACCCCGGTCATCGCTCCGAACACGATCCAGCGGTGGCGAGGGGCGGACATCGGCTCCATCACAGCAGACCGGTCGATGAACCCGTGAACCGCTTCGGCCCGGCTTCCGGATCCACGCTGTTGGCCACCGTCACGGCAGACCAAAACGGCGACACCCCCGAACCGGTGGGCCCGGGGGTGTTGTGACCGGCGGAGGGTGTGGGATTTGAACCCACGGAGGCTTGCACCTCACACGCTTTCCAAGCGTGCCCATTCGGCCGCTCTGGCAACCCTCCCGGCCTGCCCGAAGGCAGTGCGCTGGGCCCCGCGCGGTGCGGGATCCGGTGGAGAAGGGTAGCGTGAGAAATGCAGCGCCCGTTCCGGGGTGTGGCGGTCGGGTCCTGTGCAACAGGCATCCGTGAACCGAGTCAGGGCCGGAAGGCAGCAGCTCTCAACGGAGCTACCTGTGTGCCGCAGATCACCTGGCCGCCACTCCCGGGAACGGGCGTTTGTGCTCTGGTGACGACCGGTCGGCCCAGAGACTGACCCATCCGGGCAGTAGAGTCTGCGACGCATGGCCTATCAGTCGCTTTACCGTCGCTACCGACCCCAGCGGTTCGGGGAAATCCGTGGTCAGCGCCATGTCGTGTCGGCCCTGCAGAACGCCGTCGTCAAGGGCGAGGTGGGCCATGCCTACCTGTTCCATGGCCCCCGGGGCACCGGCAAGACCACCTCGGCCCGGGTGCTCGCCAAGGCACTCAACTGCGAGAATCTGAGCCCCGACGGCGAGCCGTGTGGTGAGTGCGAGAGCTGTGTCGCCATCGAGCTGGGACGCTCGTTCGACCTTCATGAACTCGATGCGGCGAGCAACAACAAGGTCGAAGACATGCGCGACCTGCTCGCCAAGGTCAACCTCGGTACCCCGGGCCGAGCAAAAGTGTACATCCTCGACGAGGTCCACATGCTCACGAGTCAGGCGGAGAACGCCCTGCTCAAGACGCTCGAGGAGCCGCCCGACCATGTCACCTGGGTGCTCGCCACCACTGAGCCCCACAAGGTCGTCGAGACGATCCGCAGCCGCTGCCAGGTGTTTCAGCTGACCCTGCTCGGCGCCGATGAGATGGCCGAGCACGTCCGTTGGGTGAGCCAGGATGCCGAACTCGACGTCGCCGACGAGGCGGTCGAACACGTCGTGACGGCCGGCGGCGGTTCGGTCCGGGACACGCTCTCGGCGCTCGACCGGGTCGTTGCCGCAGGAGGTGTCGTCGAGGCCGACACCACCACCGACACGCTCGCCCAGGCGATCGCCGGCCGTGATGTGGGCGTTGCACTGTCGTCGGTCGGCGACGCCACCGGCCGTGGCCGTGATCCCCGCACGATCGGTGAGGACGTCCTCGCTGTGCTGCGCGACGCCTTCCTCACCACGATGGGGGCGCCCCCTCCTCGACTGTCTCCGGCCCAGGCCGATCGGGCCGAACAGATTGCGGCGCTGATGTCTCCCGCTGCCATGACCCGAGCAATGGAGACACTCGGCGTCTCGCTTGTCGAGATGCGTCAGGCGCCTGATCCCCGCGTCGACCTCGAGGTCGCGCTCGTCCGGCTCTGTCGTCCCGATGCTGACCGTTCGCTCGACGCGCTGAGTGACCGAGTCGAGCAGCTCGAGCGTCAACTCGCAGGGGGCGCGCCAACCGCTGCGGCGAGCCCCCCGACGTCGGAGCCGTCACCGGCATCGCCTGTGGTTCCTGTGCCGACTGCAGCACCTGAGGCTGAGCCGCAGTCGTCGAGCGTTGCGCCGCCGGTTCCGTCAACGCCCGAACCGGCACCGACCTCGCCACCGACTGCGGCTACCGGCGGTGGCGCGGGCGTTGCGGCAGCCGCTCGCCGAGCGCTTGCGGAGAAGCGTGGTGACGCGCCGCTGCCCGCAGCCTCACCCCCGCCGCCCGCGACCCCGTCGGCACCGCCGCCCGTTCCCGGCAGCGCAACGCCTGCCCCACCACCGGTCCCGGCACCTGAACCGCCGCCTTTCAACCCGATCGCTGATGCACCAGCACCCACCACCGACCCTGATACGAGCCTGCGATCGCTTCGGCCTCGGTCGCCCTCCGAGGCCGTGCAACTTGCCGGCACGCACCTCGACATCGATCGCGACACGGTGGTCCGTCGCGCGACCGAGGTGCTCGGTCCTGCCGCAGGCGCCCGATCCGAGGACGATCTCGCTCGGCTCTGGAATGTCCTCGTCGACGAGGTACACCCAGCCGCTGCAGCCGCGCCCACCCCACCACCGATTCTCGACGATCCGATTCCAAACCCACCCGCCGCCGATGCTGGTGATCACGGTCCGGCGCCTCCCGACGACGAGCCCGTCGAGCCGATTAACTTAGAGGCACCGCCGGTTCCGCTTGCTGACGAGGACGTCGACCTTCGCGATCTCATCGATGCACCGTCACACACCGATGAGATCATCGAACGGTTGACCGATGCCTTTCCCGGAGCCGAACTCCAGACTAAGGAATCCGCGGAGGAGCCATGAGCGACGAGTCCGATGGCCTGGCCGGCAACCCGCTCGGCGGCATGGAGCTCAGAGGCCTGCTCAAGTCTGCCCAGCAGATGATGGCAGGAATGCAGGCTGCTGCCGACGAGGTCGTCGAGGGCAGCGCCGGAGGTGGCCTCGTCACCATCAAGGTCGACGGGCACATCAATTTCCGCTCTGTGTCGATCGATCCCAAGGCGATCGATCCCGACGATGTCTCCTTGCTCGAGGATCTCGTGCTCGCAGCGCTGCGCGACGCCGCGAAGCAGTTGCAAGGTGGCCAGTCGGGAGCGATGGGTGGTGTCGATCTCGGCGGGCTCGGTGGCCTGCTGGGGGGCGAGTGAGTTACTCCACGACGGTTCAGGAACTCATCGATCAACTCGGGCGGCTCCCGGGCATCGGCCCGAAGTCTGCCCAGCGCGTTGCGTTTCATCTCCTGAAGGCACCGAGTGAGGATGCACTCCGACTCAGCCGCGCCATCATCGATGCCAAGGAGCGGGTGTCGTTCTGCTCGCGTTGTTTCAACCTGAGCGAAGGTGGCGACGAATGTGCCATCTGCCTCGATTCGCGCCGTGAGACCCGCATGGTCTGCGTGGTAGAGGATTCACAGGACATCGTGGCGATCGAGCGAACCCAGGAGTTCCGCGGCCGCTATCACGTGCTCCAGGGAGCGTTCAGCCCGATCGATGGCGTGGGTGTTGAACAACTCCGCGTGAAGGAACTCATGTCGCGTGTCGCTGATGAGGACATTGAGGAGATCATCGTTGCCACGAACCCCAACCTCGAGGGAGAGGCGACCGCGGCGTTGCTGGTCAAGTACCTCAAGCCGATGGGTGTTCGTGTCAGCCGGATCGCAAGTGGTCTCCCGGTCGGCGGCGATCTCGAGTACGCCGACGAGCTCACCCTCGGCCGGGCTCTTGAAGGTCGCACGGTGCTCGACACTGGCAACGACTCGCAGCCCTGAGGTACAGCGGTCGATCCGTCGTGGGGATCGTTCGTTGCGTGTCGACGAAAACGGGCGAGGCGCCATCTCGTGCCTGCCGGAGCGCGGGCGGTATGGACAAAATCCGGCAGGCCAGGACTGCGCCTCGACCACACAGACAAGGGGGGAGGATCGGAATCCGTGCGTTCGCTTGTGTTGCATTTACTTTACGACAGTGACGTTCGTATGACAAATGCTACGGAAACATTTCGGCCGTCCATGGCCTGACCCGATCGGTCTTCTTCGTGCCGGGAGCGCTCGGCGCGTCGCGGTCAGCTCTCGAGTGTCACCATGCCCGCCGGTGTCAGCAACACCGCTCGGAGGCATGCGGCCGATCGCGTGACGGGGTACGGGAGTGCGTACTCCTGCAACCGCCCGGCGACGGCGGGGTCAGGATGGGAGAGCTCGAAGCC
>CAJWHS010000111.1 GCA_913041415.1 uncultured Acidimicrobiaceae bacterium
AACGGCGACGAGGAACATGCCGGTGAGTTCCTTGCCCTGGCCAACCTCTCTCGTTACGAGCTCGAGGAGACCGTTGATGGTCGGCAACAGGCCTGATTCGTCGATCGGCTTGGTACCCAGAGAGGTCGAGGAGAAGTTCTCGCCGAGATCAGCCTGCCATTCCTGCTGGAGCCAGGCTATGAGACCACCGACGGCGATGGCGTTGAGCATGATCGTCGAGATAACCTCGCTGACGCCACGGGTCGTCTTCAAGATGCCGGCGAGACCTGCGTAAAGTGAGCTCACGATCATGGCGGTGAGTATGATCACCAGGATGTGCAGCACCTGCGGAAGGCTCACTAGACCCCCGACCTGAGCAGCGAACAGGAAGCCCATGAGGTACTGGCCTTCGACGCCGATGTTGAACAGGTTCATGCGGAACCCGATTGCAGCGGCGACGGCCGATAGGTAAAAGGGTGTCGCCCGGTTGAGGATGTTGACCTGGGTTTCGAGCTTCGAGGCGTGGCTCAACATGTCGCCATAGGCCTCGACAGGGCTTGAGCCGAACGCAATCAGTGCGATCGTCGACACCACGAGGGTGAGAAGGAACGCGCCGACCGGTGCGGCCAACGAGAAGCCGATTCTGCGCATCAGCGGGCGCTTCCGTTCTGCAGCGCAGCACCGGTCATATAGGCGCCGAGGTCACGAGGCGTCACCTCGTTGGGCGACAAGGTGGCGACGAGTTCGCCGCGCAGCATCACGACGATCGCGTCGGAGAGGCCGATCAACTCGTCGAGGTCGGCCGAGATCAAAAGGGTGGCGAGGCCGTTACGGCGTGCTGCGCGGATGTCGTCCCACACTGCCGCTTGGGCGCCGACGTCGATGCCTCGGGTTGGGTGGGCAGCGACGAGGACTTCAGGGTTGGACGTGAGTTCTCGGCCGATGATGAGCTTTTGCTGGTTGCCGCCAGAGAGGGCGTGGGCTGACACGTCGATATTGGGGGTGCGGACGTCGAATTGTTCGCGGATCCGTTCGGTCTGCTCGCGTGCGCCGCTTCGGTCGAGCCACCACGTGGAGCCGAAGGGCGCCTGGGTTTGATGGCCGAGGGCGGCGTTCTCCCAGAGAGGCGAGGAGAGCAACAGGCCCTCGTGGTGGCGGTCCTCGGGGACGTAGGCGAGCCCGGCCTCCCGGCGTTTTCGCACCGAATCATTGGTGATTTCTCGGCCGTGGAACTCGATCCAGCCGTTCGAGATATCGGCGGTACCGATGATGGCGTCGACGAGTTCGCCCTGGCCGTTGCCCTCGACCCCGGCGATGCCGACGATCTCGCCCCGGTGGATTCGGAGATTGATGTCGTGAACGACTTGCCGGCCGTCCTCGTTCCGCACGGCGAGTTCGCGAAGTTCGAGCGCCACCTCGTCGGTGACGGTCGACTCGCTGGTGTCGGGGGTGGGGAGTTCGCTGCCAACCATTAACTCTGCGAGGTCGTGGGCGGTGATTCCGTCGTTCTTCATAGTCGCCACCGTCTTGCCATGGCGGAGCACCGTGATGCTGTCGGAGATTTCGAGCACTTCGTCGAGTTTGTGGTCGATGAAGAGGATCGTTGCACCGCTCGCCTTGAGCTCGCGCATGTTGTCGAAAAGCGCCTCGACCTCTTGGGGCACAAGGACCGCAGTGGGCTCGTCGAGAATCAGGATCTCGGCGCCGCGGTAGAGGACCTTGATGATCTCAACCCGCTGGCGCTCCCCGACTTCGAGCGATTCGACCATCTGGTTGACGTCGATCGTGAGGCCGTATTCCTCGGCGACCTCGGACAGGTGCGTCTCAGCTTCTCGGAAATTGATGCGACTGCCACCTACGGTCGGCTCGGCACCGAGGATGACGTTCTCCAGCACCGTGAGCTGGTCGGCCAGCATGAAGTGCTGGTGCACCATGCCGATGCCGCGGTCTATGGCGTCGTTTGGGGAGGTGAACTCAACAACCTCACCATTGACCTTCATCGTCCCTTCGTCAGCTGGCTGCATGCCGTAGAGGATTTTCATCAGGGTCGATTTTCCGGCCCCGTTCTCCCCGCAGATCGCGTGGATCTCACCCTTCTCGACGGTGAGGTTGACGTCGTCGTTGGCGACGACTCCGGGGAACCGTTTCGTGATCCCGCTGAGTTGGATCGCAACCGCCATGTTTCCCTCCGTACCCAAGAGACGACCGCTGCTCAAAGTAGCGGAGGTCGGTTCCAGTCGGAGATACCGATCTTGATCGACGGCGTACTCCGTTAGAACCGACCTCCGCGAGAAAGCGATGCGGGACCGAAGCCAGAGCTTCGGCCCCGCACTTCCGATTTAGGCCCCGTAGTCCACCGGATCACGTGACACGACGATCTCACCCGAAATCATTCCCGCTTTCGCGGCCTCGAGTTCGTCGATGATGTCGTCTACATAGCCGCCCGATGTCGCATATCCGACACCGTCGACCGACAGGTCATACATGACCGGTCCAGCTGTGAAACCGCCTTCTTCCTGCAACTTGAGGACTTCGAAGACCGCCACGTCGACGCGCTTCAGCATCGAAGTGAGAACGAACTCCTGCAGCGACGGGTCGACCGCACCGATGGTCAGGTACTGGTCGTCATCGACACCGATGCCCCACACCTTGGAGCCGTTGTCGGCGGTGAAGTCCTTCGCAGCCTGGAACATGCCGTTACCGGCACCACCTGCAGCGTGATAGACGATGTCAGCACCGTCTTCGTACATGGTCGTGGCGATCACCTGCGCGCGATCCGGCTGATTAAAGCCATCGAAATCAGGCGCATCGGTGATGTATTCAGCAACGATTTCGATGTCCGGGTTCACCGACAGTGCACCGGCACGGAAACCCGCCTCGAAGGGTTCGATGCCGCCGTAGCAGCACACGCCGCCAATGAAGCCGAGCTTGTTTGAGCTGGTCTTCATCGCCGCTGCGATGCCGACCAGGTATGAGCCCTGCTCCTCGGCAAACACCAGACCAGCCACGTTATCTCCGTATGGAGCTGGCGGATCTTGACTGAAATCGAGCATTCCGGAGTCGATAACGGCGAAGTTTGTGTCGGGGTTCTCTGCCGCAACTGCAGCTGCGTCTCCTTCAAAAAGGAAGCCCACGCCGATCACGATCGGGTTGGCGTCGGCGGCGAGCTGCAGCAGCTCAGCACGGTTCGAGCCGTCGTCGTTGGGTGAGGCCTCGGAAAAGGCGATCCCGAGCTCGGATTCGGCACGATCGAGGCCCCTTGCGGCTGAATCGTTGAACGACAGGTCGCCACGGCCACCGATGTCGTAGACGAGACCGACGGTGGTCTCCGCGGCAGCGACCTCCTCGGTGGCGTTATCTTCTTCGGCCGCGTCCGACGCGGACTCAGTCTCCGAAGCCGAGTCGGACGAACCGGTGTCTGTCTCCTCGTCGTCGCCGCAGGCTGCAGCGATGAGTGAGAACGACAGGAGCACCGCCAACAAGAGCAGCAGGCGCTTGCGCATTGTGTTTCCCTCCAGGCCGCCGAGTAGGCGGCAAATTGTTTTGGTCTTCTCCGGCCGAATGCCGACCGTAGTGATGTCGTACGCTACCCCGCGCGTCGGCGCCGCGCCCCTCTGAAACGCGCGTTTCACGCGGCGGGTGAGTTATCCACAGGAACCCCTCGTGTGTGGGGCCGTCGCCTCAGTAGAAGACGCACCGGCTGCGGTGCCGGGGGATCGCCTTGTACGCCGGCCTGGCACCGGTGTTCCACAAAATATTGTCGAGGGAACCGGTAGTGAGGTCCGGCCGCGGATCGACGGCCCGACTGCGAACGGCGACTGCGAGGCGCTCAACGGCGGTGACACCGCAGGCACGGATTTCGATCTCCTCGGAGCTGCCGATCGTGATGTCGTCGACCGCCTCGATACGCGCAAGCAGTTCGGGCGCAAACTCGAGCACGCCTTCGACCCGCAGCACGTGAGGCACCAGGTTGTCGGCGAACATCGTGAGTTGGTCGATGTCATCGAAACGGCCGTATCCCTCCCCCGCAAAGGTGACGGCAAGATCCTGAGCGGTGATCTGGGCCCGCTTATAGAGGAACACCTGGCCGGTGACCGGATGCTCGTGCACGTCGCGGTAGAACGGCATCGCAATGAGCGACTCAGCCAACGCCGCGGCCGATCCCTGTGCAGCCTCGACCACGCCGACGAAGCGGCCATCCGCGACGGTGTCGACGAAGTCGGCGAGATCGTGCAGGGCGATCGTGAAGAGTTCCACCAGTTCGTGTGCCGGCGATCCGTCAAGCTCCTGGCCGAACACCTCTGCCCAGTCGCCGACGTCACGTCGAAGTGACGCTGTGGTGATCGTGCCGTCGAGGTCGACCCAGTCGCGGAGACTCGCCGCCACGGTGTGGTAGCCGCTCTGGCCCGGCCGCTTGCGGAGGTAGGGGAAGTAGCCGGAGCCGAAGTTGATCGCATCGAGCGTCAAGACGAATGCTGCGGTCGACTCGTCGTCGCCGATCGGATCCTGGCCAGGGTCGTTGGGGGGACGGTCGATATCGAGACGGTCCGCAAGCGTCTCGACCGCATCGTTGTCGATCCGGACGTGGGAACTGGCGTCGGCCACCGCAGCACAGGTCCTCCGGACCCGTTCGAAGATTGTCTCGCTCATATCACCAACGTTTCAGGGCGGGGGAGAGGTGGGTGCCACCGGACGACGTCAGAGCCCTCGGGCCTGCCTCCACGCCGAGTGGCCGGCTAGGTGGTGGAGTGAACGGATGGCCCGATCGGCGGAGGCGTGGCAGAGTCGACCAAGGGCGTGCAGCGTCGCCGGAGCCGGGTTGTCGGGCGCGGCGTTGGCGAGTTCGGTGGCGACCACGATTGGTGTTCCGGTGGCGGTGCTGATCCCCGCAGCCGCTTCGGCGTACCGGGTGTCTTGACGCTCGTGGAAGCCGACGATGCGTTCGAGGCCGTGATTGGGAAAGAACGGACCTCCCCGAATCATGGCCGCTGTGTTCGACTGGATGCCGACGCCGAGCAGCACGACCGCATCGACGTCGGGATGTTCGGCCACAAGCTGCAAGATTTCTGGGACGGTGTCGCGGGTCTCGCCACCAGCCATGTCGATCGGATTGTTTTTGCTCCACCGCGGCGGCAGCTTCTCGTCGATCGCCGCCATGAGGTCATCGGACAACGCTGTGGGTTCGAGACGGGTGTCGGCCATGGCATCGACCGCTGCCACCCCCCAGCCACCGACCGTGGTGACGACAACGACCCGATCGCCGGCGGGGAGGGGTTGGGTGGCAAACGTCGCCGCCGCCTCGAATGCCTCTTCGACGTCCTTCGCACGAATGAGGCCAGCCTGGCGACACATGCCGTCGAACACGGCGTCGTCGCTCGCAAGGGCACCGGTGTGGGAGGCCGCCGCACGGGCACCGGCGGCCGACGCGCCACCTTTCACCACCACAATCGGCTTACGGGCCGCGAGCGGCGCCATCCGCTCGAACATCTCACGACCGTCGTCGACGGACTCGATGTACACGAGCGACACCGCCGTCTCCGGGTCGTTGGTGAAGTACTCGAGATAGTCGGCGATGCCGAGCACCGAGGCGTTGCCGGCAGCGACGGCGCGCGACACACCCACCCCAGTGTGGTTGGCGAGGTTGAGGAACGAGGAGACGAAGTTGCCCGACTGGCTTGCGATGGCGATCTTCCCGGCAGGGGCGAACGGCGCTACGATCTGGGCGCACATGCTCGATGGCGTCGACACCACCCCTTGGCCGTTCGGGCCCGCCAGCGCTATCCCAAGTTCGTCGCAGAGGGCGACAAGGCGTTGCTCCATCTCGGCGCCCTCAGGACCGGCCTCTCGGTAGCCACCGGCGGCACAAAACGCTGCGGTCACGCCCTTCGCCGCCGCTTGCCGGAGGAGTCCTTCGTTGATCGCCGGTGGCGTGCAGATGAAGAGCATCTCGGCGGCGCCGTCGGGTACGTCGTCGATCGAACCGATCACGCTGAGCCCGAGGACCTCGCCCGGCTCCCGGCTGACCGGGTAGACGGCACCCTCGTACCCACTCGTGAGGAGGTTGTGCAGGGTGACGAATCCAAACTTGCCGGGGTGTTTCGACACGCCGGTGATGATGATTCCCTTCGGGTCGAAGAGCGCATCAAGATCAGGCATCGCCGTCCTCCCCGATTTCCAGCAGGGCGTCGACGGCGACCGGTTTCCCATCGACGAGGATTAGGGGGTTGAGGTCGGCCGAGCGGAGGCCCGGCTCTTCGACGCCAACGCGGGCCAGAGCGACCAGGGCATCGACGATTGCAGCCCGGTCGGCCTCCCGCTCACCGCGGAACTCACCGAACAAACGCTGGGTGGCGAGGTCATTGAGCATCTCTGCCGCGTCGACTTCGGTGATCGGGGCGAGCCGGAAGCTGACGTCACGGATCGCCTCGGCCAGAATCCCGCCGATGCCGACCATGACGGTCATCCCGAACTGCGGGTCGTCGTTGAGGCCGGCGATCAACTCGCGGTTGCCGTCGACCATCGTGGAGACGAGGACCTCCACCTTGCCGTCGTCAGGAACGGCCTTGCCGAGGAGCTCGTCGCACGCTGCCGCAAGGGCGTCGGTGTCGGCGATGCGAAGCCGAACGAGGCCTCGTTCGGTCTTGTGGGCGATCGCTCGACCGCACAGCTTCGCCACGACCGGGAAGGTAACGTTGGCGTCGGCTGCGACGGCGGCCAGAACCTCGGCGGTGGAGGTCCCGGTCACGAAGGGGGATACGGGCACGCCGTAACCGCTTACGACACGCCGGGACTCGGCTTCGGAGAGAGTGGTGCTCACGCCGAGGGTTGTACCACGTGCGCCCCCTGCACGGGCCAGACGACATGGAATGCGGGCGGCTCGGTGGATGGCTGGTCGACCGGCGCCTCGAAGCGCTCGGTCATCGTTTCGACGAAGGCTTCGACGGCGGGGGTTTCGACGAGGGAGATCGCCGCGTGCGGTGCCGGGCCAGTGACCTCGAAGTCGAAATGCAATGACTGGTGATTCTCGTCCATCAGCCGTCCGAGGGAAGCGACATGACCGGCGTCGACGTTGAGGATGAGGCGGTCTCGGCGTTTGTGGTCGTCGTCCCTGACCAGGACGGGGCGATCGTGTCGGTCAGCCAGATCGCAACCTCACGGGGGCTGCCC
>CAJWHS010000112.1 GCA_913041415.1 uncultured Acidimicrobiaceae bacterium
TTGAGGTGACTGAACTGGCAGATCTGTTAGCTACTTCAGCAGCATCTAAAACGGTGGAAGCGAGCGTTTCTAATCTTTTAGAAGCTTCTTCTTCAGCTTCACCCCTCTTCTTCTCTTGTTCTTCCCACCTTTTATCCTCTTCTGTGCGACGATTGGCGTAAGCTTCCTCTTGTGACTTTATAATCTCCGAAGCCTCAGCAACCGTCTGCGCGGCATCTGCAGCAGCTTCACCTCGGTCGAGTTCTTGCCCGCGATCGCGTCGGCGTCGGCGGCGAGCGCGCCGTCGACGGGAAGCGGCACGTGGGCCGGTGTGCTCAGTTCTCAGCCTCAAGTTCGGCGATCACCGTGGCAACGGCGTCGGCGACCGATTTTGGATGGCTGCGCATCACGAAGTGGCGGGCGTCCTCGACCGTGGTGCGGTGAGCGTGCGGGAGCTTGCGCTCGAGGTAATCGTTGGCGCCGAGAAAAGCCCGGTCGCCGTCGCCGATCACGAGCGCGATCGGCACGGTGAGATCGGCAAGGCGGTCCATCACGAGCGAGTCATGGTGGAACGCGATCGTGGCTGCGGCCTCGCTCACCGTGTACTCCGAGGCGTTGGCCCGCACCCGGTCGTTCCAGGAGCTCATGGCGTCGGGGTCGCGGAAGCCGGGTCCGGTCGACACCAGAACGAGACCGTCGACCGTTTCCCCGGTGCGGGTCAGCGTGTAGGCCAGCCCGAGGTAGCCACCGAGGCTGTGGCCGACCCACACGATGTGCGCGCCGGGCGACTCGGTCCGGATGCCGTCGAGTACTGCGTCGATGTCGGCGAGCACCGCTTCTCGGCGGTAGTCGTCCTCGTCGGTGGAGACGGGGGAAGCACCGTGTCCGAGGAGGTCGACCGCCACACATCGGTGCGGCACCGAGACGAGTTCGATCGCCGGATCCCAGACGGTTGCGTCGGAGTCGACTCCGTGGATCCAGACGACGACGATGTCGCCGTCGCCGGCCCGAGGGCCACTGACAATCGTGTGGAGTTCATGGGGCATGAGAGGACCTCGTGGATGGAGTTCAGGCCCCACGAAAGCGGGGCGGACGCTTTTCCGCAAACGAGCGGACGCCCTCGCGGAAGTCGTCGGACGACGCACAGGCAGCGGCGGCTTCGGCGGCCTCAGGAGAGAGTTCGGAAAGAGGAATGTTGGCGGCCGTGCCATGGGTGATCACGGCATCGACGACGCGCTTCGAGGCTCGATGGGTGAGCGGTGCTCTGTGCACAATTGTGTCGACCATGGCGGCGACATGGTCCGTGTGGTCGGCAGCAGTGACAAGCTCGTCGACCAGGCCGATCCGTTCGGCCCGTGGGGCGTCGATCGCCTCGGCGGTGAACAGCAGCCGCTTGGCCTGTGAGGGGCCGACGGCGGCGACCAGGCGGCGGGTCGCTTCGGGTGGGTAAGAGAGGCCGAGGTTGGCCGGGGGCACCGAGAAGGTGGCGTCATCGCCGGCGATGCGAAGGTCGGCATGGAGCGCGATGGCTACGCCCCCGCCCCGGCACGAGCCGCGAATCGCGGCGATCACCGGCACCGGAATCGACACGATGGCCTGCCAGGCGGCGTGTTCGGACCGGTCGTAGCCCTCGGACTCGCGGCCCATTCGGCGTTCCTCGAACTCCGTGATGTCGCTGCCAGCGGAGAACGCAAGGTCGCCGGCACCGCGAAGCACGACCGCGCGGAGATCTGGTTCGGCGGTGGCGACGGCGCAGGCATCGGGCATGGCGTGATACATCGCCGCCGTCATCGCGTTGCATCTGTCGGGGTTGTCGATCGTGATGGTGGCGATCGATCCGACCCGCTCGTCGCCGAGGAGAACGGGGTCGATCGTGGTGTGGATGCCGGGCATGGGCGCAGTCTTGCAGCCCGGCCGGTGCAGGTGGGCCAGCGCCAGCGTGTTGCCGCCGGCCGCTCCCCGGTTGAGGCCCCGGTGGTCCTGTGCTGGCCGAGACCGGAACCGCTCGCTAGGTTCCGCCGCATGCCCACTGTCTTCGACAACCCCAACGCCCTTCTCGCCGCCGTCGGCACCGACCTCGGCGCCAGCGAGTGGATCACGATCGAACAGGACCGCATCGACGCCTTCGCCGACGCCACCGGTGATTATCAGTGGATCCACGTCGACCCGGTGAAGGCCGCCGAAGGTCCGTTCGGCGCTCCCATTGCCCACGGCTACCTCACCCTGTCGCTGACGAACCAGTTCCTTCCCGAGATCGTGCGGGTCGACAATGTCTCGATGGGTATCAACTACGGCGTCAATAAGGTGCGGTTCCCGCAACCCGTCGTCGTCGGCTCGAAGGTGCGAGGTACCGCTGTGCTGGCCGATGCGCAGGAGATCAACGGTGGGGTGCAGGCCACCATCACGATCACGGTCGAGATTGAGGGCGCCGACAAGCCGGCGTGCATCGTCGAGTCGGTCAGCCGCTTCCTGCGATGAGTTCCAGGCCGGCCACGGCGTAGGCTGAGGTATGGCCAAGCGGAAGAAGAAGAACCGAATCCCCGCCGACGTCACGCCGTCGTTGCCTCCGGTGCAACCTGGCCTACTGAGCCCGATTCGCCGCGTCCCCGCCAACATCGCCCGGCCTCCCTATGCCGTTACCGGCGATCCCGGCCCGTCGATCTCGTCGCTCACGCGCACCCCTGACGAACTCGCCGCCATGCGGCGTACCGGTGCGGCAGCGGCCGAAATTCTTCTTCGCGCCGGCGAGATGGTCCGACCCGGTGTCACCACCGACAAGATCGATGAGTTCGTTCATCAGGCGTGCATCAACGCTGGCGGTTATCCGAGCCCACTCAACTATCGCGGCTACCCGAAATCGGTGTGCACGTCGGTCAACGAGGTCATCTGCCACGGCATCCCCGACTCGCGGCCCCTCGCCGACGGCGACATCATCAATATCGACGTGACCCTCTACATGCACGGCGTCCACGGCGACACCTCCACTACTTTCCTTGTCGGCGACGTCGACGAACCATCGTTCCGGCTGGTGAAGGAGACCGCCCGGTCGCTCGATCTCGGCATCGCGGCAGTCCATCCTGGCGGTGCGGTCAACGAGATCGGGAAGGCGATCGAGACCCATGCCCGTCAGCATCGGCTGGGTGTCGTGCGTGAGTTTATCGGTCACGGTGTCGGCACCGAGTTCCACTCCAACCTGCAGATCCCGCACTACTACGAACGTCGCCTTACTACCCGCCTCGAACTCGGAACGACCTTCACCATCGAACCGATGCTCACCCTGGGAGCCCCCGAGGCGGCGCTGTGGGACGACGACTGGACCGCGGTCACGATCGACGGCACCCGCACCGCTCAGTTCGAGCACACGCTTGTGGTCGGTGACGGCGATGCCGAGCGACTCACCGTCACCCCGGCGGGCGAGTGCGCCCATGATCTCATCGCCTCGATGGCGGGCTGAACGGCTAACGGGATCGCGGAGCAACGGGCGGACGTGCGGGACATCACCGCACGTAGCTGATGCTGCCACGGTGGTTTTCGCGTCGGGGTAGCGAACCCCGGCGCGGACTCAGCGCAGCTCGGAGCCGCCCTCGCGGGGCATCTCGATCCAGGTGCGCCCGGGCAGGATCTCGATGACGTTGCCTTGAGCGTCGACGTACTCGATCGGTTGATCGATCGCGTCGTCGGCCCGTCGCCAGAAGCCTTTGGTCACCTGCCCGTCCGTGAGGATCCAGGCTTCGCCTTGACCAGTGGTGATCGCTTCGGGCGACCGCTCATTGGCGGGAGAGATGCCGTACTCGGTGATCTGGACTACGACAGTCGTCGGCGACGTGCGGATCCCGCCGGTGTCGACCGTGGGGGACCCGTCCTGGGTGCGGTCCCAGCCGGTGCCGTTCCAGTTGTAGGAGACGGTTGTCTGGCCGTAGTCGATGTCGACTCCGGTGGCCGGCGACACCGTGCCCGTGACCGGATCACCTGGATTGCGGAACCGGAAGACCGCAACCGGCAAGCCAGCAGGGAGCGCCTCGGTCTGGGCGACGCTCCAGATGTTGCCTGGGTTCGTGAAGAGGTTGTGCGGCGCTCGTCGCGACGTTCGGAAGTAGAGGTTGCTGATGCTGGTAACTCCGACATCGACCAACGTCGACTCGAGCAGGAGTTGGCGAGTAACGCGGTTGCCGCCCGAGTTCGAGAAGAGTGGCGAGTTGAACTGGCCGAGGAGATCGAAGTCGCCCGTGCGCATCGATCGGACGGGACCGACTTGTTCGGGTGTGGCGGAGTGGAAGACCGCCGCCAGCCGCGTGAGACCCGCCTCGACCTCCTCGACATAGACGATGTCGGCCTGGTTGATGCCGGCCTGGGGCCGGGCGGCGGACACGTTGTCGATCTTGATGGCCAACGCTGGTCGGTTTTGGGCATCGAAGGTGGTGAGGCCGGTGAGCAGCGCTGTTTCCTCGAGCGAACGCAGGTGTTCGATGCGTGCGATGGTCTCTTCGAGTTCGAGGTTCAGGTCGGCACGGCGCTGCCCGAGTTCACCGCGGAGTTGCTCCGCTGTCTGCTGACGTCCGATGACGTCGGCGAGCATTGCGCGGTCGTCGTCGAGGCGAAGGGCAACGTCTCGGATTGATTCCTCGGCGCGCTCAAGGCGGGTTTGGGCGTCGTCGATCGCTGCCGTGTAGAGCGCTCGAGCGCGAGTGTTTTCGTCGGAGCCCTGAAGGGCGAGTACCTCGTCGAGGAGGGCATTCTCGCGCGGGTCGCCCCTGGTGAAGCCGACGAGTGCGATTGCCACGCGGGTCGACGCTGGCTCGCGACGGGAATCGACGGCCCGTTCGAAGTCGTCAGCGGTTAGTTCGATCTGGACCTCGGCCGTCACCCGCTCCCGATCGAGCACCTCCAGATCGGCTTCTGTGAGGGCGAGATCGGTGTCGATCTGACCGAACTCAATCCCGATCTCGTCCCGCCGGACCTCAAGTGTCTCGATCTCGGCCTCGACCTGACCCGAGGCAGGCGTGGCGGCAAGGACACCGGCCAGCACGGCGAGGGTGAGGAGTGTCAGCGAAAGGGAGGTTGTGGTTCGTCGCATTGAGGAAGAGGTCCCGCAGGGCTAACGGTACCGCAGGGTTTGGACCAGCCCGTGGCGCCCGGTATCGGGGCGGCGACCATGATGGCGATGGTGGCCGGTAGCGTTGGGCGGTGGCCATCACCATCAGCGACATCGAGTTCCATCGAGACGAGCACCAACGTGTTGTCGCAGCGATCCAGCGCCTCGAACGGCGTGGTGATGGCCAGGGCTGGATCAACTTCACACCGTGCCTCACCGAAGAGGAACACTCTCGTGTTCCCAAACGTTCCGCGCTCGGCGACTTCTTCGCCGGCCGTGGGCCGGCGGTGGCGATGGCGACCTGGACCCCGGCGGCGCAAGGCGCAAAGCCGCGACCCGCACAGATCGGGGTCGAACACGGCACGGGACCGAAGGCGCTCGATCGTCTGGCCGAGGTCGGTGTCGAGCTGCCGAAGGGATGGGTCAAAAGACAGGATCACGCCAAGTACGGCATCGTCGCCGAGCTTCCCGACGGAGAGAATCCGTCCGTTGTGGTTACGTGGCTGATCGTGGCGTCGACGCTGCTCCGAACGGTCGTCGAGCCGGGCGAGGACTGGATCGCCCTCGTGCACGAACCCGACGCCTGATCGCCCCCCGTTGGGGTCAGCGGGTCGAGATCTGTGGGATTGTACCGATCAGGCGTCCGAGAGCGTCGGCCTGGCGGCGGGTCAATGGCTGGCGGCCGGGCCCGGTCACCAGCGAGAAGCCCTCACCGGAACGGTTGACGATGCGTGCGTCCATGATCGATGTCCTTTGTCGAACGAAGCGCCGTTGCTCCGCTCACTCACTCCATCGATCATCAAGTCTGGTCGCTCAGAGGAGGCGGAGCGTGGATCCCCCTGAGAAACTCAGGCTGCGCGAATGTGAATCTCGACCTCGAGGTCGATGGTGCGTTCGCCGAAACCATCAGATGTCCGAAGTCGGGTCGTGTCTCCAGCGGCTTCGTCGAGGAGGATGCCGGCGGCACCGACCCATGCATGCGCAGCGCCGTCGGCCTCCCACACATTCCAGAGGGTGAGACGACCGGCCGGGGCGGCGATCTCGACCTTATCGGGGGCCGAGTGGGCCCAGAGCACCATGCGGGTTTTGGTCACATCACCGACCACGAGCGGCTGGTCGGCGTCGAGAGCGAGCCCCTGCGGTCGTTCGTCGGATGCATGGATCCGCCGCACCGTGACAATGCTGTCGACGTTGAGATCGACGGTCACCGCAGCATGGACGGTGTCGCCGTCGTCGTCGACAACGTTGGCGTGTTCATCGATCCAGCGTTCAGCAGCAGTCATGCAGAGTCCGCTTCGGTATCAGCGGTGTCGGGGACGGTCGCAAACGGATCAAGGAGCTCGCCCTTCCATCCGGGCCGAGCAGTGCAAAGGTCGACCACAGCGGTCTCGACCTTGCCGGTCAATGGATTGTGACGTTGCGGCGGTCGGCCAGCCTGCATCCGTCCCTGATTGGCCGGACCCCACATGGGATCACCGGCGTGGTTCTTCCAGACACGAGCGCGAAGGGTCGCCGCCGTCGGTGGCTTGCCGTTGCGGCTCAGCATCAAGGGGTTGGCGCCGACACTCCAGCGCCCGCGCGGCATCGTCGCCTCTACGACGAAGGGCATGTCGGGGTCGAAGGTGCCGAGCAGCGGTTCCACCCCGGATTCGCTGAACGTGCCGAGCCGGACCGGTTCACGGAGCGAAGTTGACGGCTTGCGTGGGTCGGGCCGGACAAGCTGGTTGTCGGCGTCGATCGCCACAGTCTCGTGGGATGTCGTCCAGGCGGCTCGGAGGCTTGAGGTTCCGTAGGCATCGCGGAGGGTGGAGCGGATGGCGGCATCGTCCTCGGCTCGCTGTCGGCGGCGGGCCTCGAGGCGCTCGGCTCGGGTGCCGTGGTGTTGATCGCCCTTGGGGACGAACCGGCCTCGGCTCGTATTGCCGAGCCAGTCGAGCATGATC
>CAJWHS010000113.1 GCA_913041415.1 uncultured Acidimicrobiaceae bacterium
CGGGGTCGGCTGTGATCGCGAGAAGCATGCGTTCCTCGACGGCTCGCTCGCCCGCCAGGAACCGGGCGACGGCTTCGGCGGCCTCCGTCGGCTCGACCTCCGTCAGATAGCCGAGCTGGCCGTGGTCGACCCCCATGATCGGGGTGCCACCAGAACCGACGAGCTCGATCGCCCGCAGCATCGATCCATCACCGCCAAGCGCAACGACGAGGTCGAGACCATCGGCGAAGTCGGCGCCGTTGCGGATCTCGACACCGACGAGGCCGGCGGTCTCGGCATCCTCGCGCGGCACCCCCACCACATGACCGTCGGCAATCAATCCGGCGGCGAGCTCTCGGGCCTGCGCGCTCGCCGACTCTCTCCCAAGGTGCACGATCATCCCGACGGCTGCCATCAGCACCCCTCCCCTACCGCGACGGCCGCATCGCGCCACTGTGCCCACAACGCCGGGTCGACATCGGGTGCACCGGCGCGGGCGTGGACGAGGAACTCAACGTTGCCGTCGCCTCCGGTAATTGGCGAAACCATGACCCCCATGATGGCCGCTCCGGAGGCCGAGAGCGCGGTCGTCGCCTCGTCGAGCGTGCGACGCCACACCTCGGAGTCGCGGATCACACCCCGGGCCTTGTCGGCCTCGGTCTTCCCCGCCTCGAACTGAGGCTTCACCAGAATCACCAGATCTGCCCCAGCAGCAGAGCAGGCGACGAGGTGCGGAGCGACGACGCGTAGCGAAATGAACGAGAGGTCGGTGACGACCAGATCGCCGGGACCGCCGAAGTCGGCCGGGTCGGTGTGGCGGACGTTGGTCTGCTCGTGGACGTCGACTCGATCGTCGGCTCGGATCTTCTCGTGGAGCTGATTGCGTCCGACATCGATGGCGACGACACGGGTCGCCCCCCGCTGCAACACACAGTCGGTGAACCCACCCGTCGACGACCCGATATCGATGACACGACGTCCGGCCGGATCGACACCGAAGTGGTCGAGCGCCGCATCAAGCTTCTCGCCACCTCGGCTTACGAACCGGGGGCCGTCGCCCGCGACCTCGACCGCCTCACCCGGGTCGACCAGGCGGTTCGGTTTGGGCGCCGGGGCGCCACCGACGGTGACCTTGCCGCGTTCGACGAGTTCCCGAGCCTGGGCTCGGCTCGCTGCGAGCCCGCGCCGGACGAGTTCGGCGTCGAGACAGCGCCGTGCGGCCATGTCAGTCCTTTAGGAGCTGGTCGACCAGCGCCGCAAGATCGGGGGCGGTGTGCACGGCCGGCGGATCGGTCGGGAGGTCGGCTTCGGTCGTGACCCCGCTGAGCACGAGGGCAAAGTCATAGCCGACCACGCTGGCGAACAGCCCGTCGGTGTCGGCGCGGTCACCCACCATGAGCCCGGATGGGCCGAGCTGTTCTCGGACGAGTTCGGCAATCGGATTGTGGGGTTTGCCGGCGATCTCCGGCTCGAGGCCGGTCGCTGTCGCCACTGCGGCAACGAGCGCACCGTTACCGGGAACGAGTCGGTCTGCCGTCGGAAAAGTCGAGTCGGTGTTGGTTGCGATGAAGCGAGCCCCGTCGGCGATGGCGTGCATGGCGCGAGTAATCATGTCGTAGTCGAACGCCTGCGTGATTCCCACGATGACGGCGTCGGCGGGCCCGTCGTGCACCACGGTGCAGCCTCGGGCTCGAAGCGCCTCGAAAACACCGTCGGAGCCGATGGCAAGGACGCGACCGCCCGGGTCGACCATCGTCGTGGCAGCGACGGCCGCCGTAATGACTTCGGACTCGGCGTCGGGGATTCCGTGCGACGCGAGCTTGTCGGCGATCTGGGCTGGCGTGCGCTGGGCCGAGTTCGTGACGAAGGCGATCGGAACGCCGGCGGCCCTGAGACGGGC
This sequence comes from uncultured Acidimicrobiaceae bacterium, assembly GCA_913041415.1. Taxonomy (GTDB): domain Bacteria; phylum Actinomycetota; class Acidimicrobiia; order Acidimicrobiales; family Aldehydirespiratoraceae; genus UBA11606. The sequence goes on from CAJWHS010000113.1 coordinate 1,880, forward strand.
GACCGCAGCCGGTGCGCCGGGAACCGTCTCGGACCCGCGCCAGATAACACCGTCGAGGTCGAGTGCCCAGCCGGTCAGCTCACGTCCCACGTCGGCAGACTACGCAGCAGGCCATGCAGATCCCCCGGACCCTTGGTGTCCTGCGCGGCGGCGATCTGAGACGACACGGACTCGCCGTAGTCACGGCGCTGCACCGAGCGGAACACGCCAACCGGGGTGGGCGACTCGCGGTCCTCGGCGAGCCGGCTGATGGCAAACGCAACAGACGGGTCGGGGGCGGTCTCGTCGTGCACGTGCAGCGCGTCGATGCCGACCTCGGCGACCTCGACGATCTTCGCCGTGCCATCGATGATCATCACACCTCGCTCGCCGTCGACGCCGAAGCGAACCGGCTCACCATGCGTGAGGTCGATGAGCATTGCGTCACGGGCGTCCCTCTTGGTGATCGCGTTGAACGCACCATCGTTAAAGACATTGCAGTTCTGAAACACCTCGACGATGGCACTGCCCTGATGATCGTGGGCTCGACGGAACATCTCCTGCATGTGACCGCGATCCATGTCGTGCGTGCGGGCGACAAAGGTCGCCTCAGCACCGAGCGCCACCGAGATGGGGTTGAACGGCTGATCGATCGAACCCATCGGCGTTGACTTGGTGACCTTGCCGACCTCACTCGTCGGCGAATACTGGCCTTTGGTCAGACCGTAGATCTGGTTGTTAAACAGCAAGATCGTCAGATTGATGTTGCGGCGAAGCGCATGGATCAAATGGTTGCCACCGATCGACAACATGTCGCCGTCGCCGCCGACGACCCACACGTCGAGATCCGGGCGGGCCATAGCCAGGCCCGTCGCGATCGCCGGCGAGCGGCCGTGGATCGAGTGCATCCCGTAGCTGTTCATGTAGTACGGGAAGCGGGCGGCGCAGCCGATACCGGAGATGAACACGGTGTCCTCTCGGCGGACCTCGAGTTCAGGCATCAGCAACTGCATGGCGGTGAGGATCGAGTAATCCCCACAGCCGGGGCACCAGCGAACCTCTTGGTCGCTCGACCAGTCCTTCTTGGTGGTGACCGGAACGGCGCTCATCGGGCGACCTCCTGGATCTTGGTGACGAGTTCAGCGGCGGTGAAGGGCTGGCCCGACACCTTCGAGATGGCCTTGGCATCGACGAGGAACTCTGCTCGGAGCAGCTTCGTGAGTTGTCCGAGGTTCATCTCCGGCACGACGACGTGGTCGAACCTCTGCAGGAGTTCGCCAAGGTTCGCGGCGAACGGGTAGAGGTGGCGCAGATGCACGCTAGCGACCTCGGTGCCGCCACTTCGGAGGCGACCGACGGCACTGGTGATCGCACCCCACGTCGAGCCCCATCCCACGATGAGGATGTCGGCATCGTCATCTCCCATCACCTCGAGTGGCGGGAGCTTGTCGGCGATCTTGAGGATCCGCTCTTCACGAAGGCGAACCATGAACTCGTGGTTCGCCGGGTCGTAGCTGATGTTGCCCGTGCCGTCCTGCTTCTCGATGCCGCCGATGCGATGCATCAGCGCCTCAGTGCCTGGGATCGCCCACGGGCGAGCGAGATCGTCGTTGCGGACATAGGGCCAAAAGACCTCTCGCCCCTCGCTGTCGACGCCGTTGAGTTCACGCGCGAACTCGATGTCGATCGACGGAAGGGAGTCGAGGTCGGGCAGCTTCCACGGCTCGGTGCCGTTGGCGAGATAGCCGTCGCTCAAGAGCATCACGGGGGTCCGGTACTCGAGGGCGATCCGTACCGCCTCGATCGCTGCGTCGAAACAGTCAGCGGGCGAACTTGCGGCGACGATTGGCATCGGTGCCTCCCCGTGACGGCCGTACATCGCCATCATCAGATCGGCCGCCTCGGTCTTGGTGGGCAGACCGGTAGATGGGCCGCCGCGCTGGATGTCGATCACAACGAGCGGAAGCTCAAGGCTCACCGCCAGGCCGAGGGTTTCGCCCTTGAGCGCGATTCCCGGGCCACTGGTGGTCGTGATGCCGATGTGGCCGCCATAGCTTGCGCCGAGGGCGGAGCCGACGGCGGCGATCTCGTCTTCGGCCTGGAAGGTCCGAACACCAAAGTTTTTATGCTTCGACAACTCGTGGAGGATGTCGCTCGCCGGCGTGATCGGATACGAGCCGAGGAACAGCGGTATTCCGGCCTGCTGGCTCGCAGCGATCAGGCCCCAACTCAGGGCGGTGTTGCCGTTGATGTTCGTGTACGTGCCAGCCGGGAGTTGCGCAGGGCGAACCGTCATCCGGCTGGCGGAAAGCTCAGCGGTCTCGCCAAAGGCATTCCCTGCCCGGTACGCCGCTTCGTTCGCTGCGATCACCAGTTCGCGACCCTTGAACTTCTCCTGGATCCACAACATGGTCGGCTCTTCGGGCCGGGAGTACAGCCACGACACGAGCCCCAGGGCGAAGAAGTTCTTCGATCGTTCCGCGTCACGCGGCTTCACGCCGAGGTCTTTGCAGGCTTCTTTGGTGAGCGATGTCATCGGCGCCGTGATCACGGTGTAGCCGTCGAGCGTCTCGTCCTCGAGCGGATTGTGCTTGTACCCGGCCTTGGCGAGGTTGCGCTCTTCGAAGGCGTCGGAGTTGATGATGACGGTGCCACCATTGTCGAGCGTGTGGAGATCGGCCTTGAGCGCCGCAGGGTTCATTGCGACCAACACGTTCGGGGCATCTCCCGGGGTGGTGATGTCGTGGTCGGAGATGTGGACCTGGAACGCCGACACACCGGCGAGGGTGCCGGCTGGCGCCCGGATCTCGGCCGGGAACTCCGGGAGTGTCGCGAGGTCGTTCCCGAACAAGGCACTCGCCGAGGTGAACCGGTCGCCGGTGAGCTGCATACCGTCGCCGGAGTCGCCAGCGAAGCGGATGATGATTCGTTCGACTTCCCGGACGCCGTCGGTCCGATCGGCAATGTCGGTCACGTTTGCCCCTTCACGCAGGTAGGCGGTTCGCTGGAACCTAACGCGCCTCGCCGGCGAAGGGGGAACCCACCACCCAATCACGCTTCAGGCGGGATCTGAGCGGGGCCGGCAATGCTGCGCTGGATGGTCTCGGCGCTGCTGCTGAGCAGCCCGGCAAGACGCCTCCGGTCCGGCTTGAGCACCGTCGAAGCGACAACCTCGTCGCGGCCCGGAAGAAGCGGCGACGAACGCGCCCAATCACGACGACGACGTCGCCTGCTGCGACTGCGAGTGGGCGGCTCGGCCTGAGCCAGGCAACCAGAACACTCACCGCCCCGTCGGCGAGTTCGGTGGTGACCTCGTAGGTGATCAGTTCGTCGCCGGAGGGCCGGACCCGCAGCTTAGGGTCGCTGGAGAGCGTGCCGAGGAGGACGGTGATGTTCATGATGCTTCCTTCGTCTGGCTCGCGCCGACTTTGGCGGGGCGCCGTGATGGAGGAAGTCGTAACGACCTTGGGGCCGGGGTGTGACGCTCAGCTGAGCGCCTTCACCCGCTGTTGGACGTCGGCCAAGTCGGGGGCGTGCCCGGCGACCCAGGAGAACAGTTCGCGGGCACGAGGGGCTCGGCCGGCACGGTCGTACAGGTCAGCCAGCGCGTAGGCACGGCGGAGATGATGCCCCATCGGACGTTTGGGCGGCTTCCAGTTCTGCTCCAGCAGACGAATGGCGCTGGTGAGATCACCCTGGTCAGCCTTCGCTCCAGCGACAACAATGCGACCTTCGACGACGAGTTCGGCGCTCGGCGATGCCTCACCCAACTCGGCCCAGAGCGCATCGACGTCGGCCCAGTTGCCGAGCGCTCGATGAGCATCGGCGAGCACGGGATGCTGCTCGGTTGATCCGGCGAGCTCCCGGAACGACTCGAGATGCTTGATCGCCTCCTTCCACTTGCCTAGCCGGTACAGGATCAGACCCATCAGTTCCCGTCCCTCGGGAAGCTCTGGTGCTTCCTTCACGACAGGCCCAAGCGCCGTGCGAGCGTCGGCGAAGCGCTCAGCTTCGAAGGCCTTTGCTCCTTCATGGAGACGCCGGCCGAGCGTCTTCGAGCGGGGCTCGCCGACCAGTTTCTTTAGAGCGACGGCCGGATCCTTCACCGGATGTGGACGACCGGGGAGCCGGCGTCGCTCACGGGCTGGAGCACCACTGCGGCCGCGTGCGACCGCCCGGCTGGCCTGCCGCTGAAGATCCGGGGCCGCTGGGAGATCAAGCTCGCGATGTGGTCGCTTCGGCTTCTCCGGCGTCTCGGCCGCCCGTTCGGCGTCTCGGCGGGCTCGCTCAGACTTGCGCTGCTTATACTCCTCGCGCTGAGCGATGGTCTCGGGATCCTCGTATTCCATGTTGCCGGCACCCCGGCGGGCGATGCGGCCCCACTGTTGCGGGCCGGCAAGATCCCGATCCGGTCGACGCTCTTCGCGACCGCTGCGCTCGTCGCGATCGTTCCGGCGGGAGCCGCCCCGCTGGGGACGGCGGTCGTTCTCGCGCCGAGCCTCTTTGCTGGGTCCCTGGCTCTGGGAACGACCCGGCTTGCCGCCCTGACCGCGGCCTTTGGGCGCGCCACCACGACCTGGCTTGCTCCCAGGGCGCGATGAACGGTGGTCGTTCGGCTTCTGGTTGCCTCGGCGTGGGCGCGATCCGTCGTTGGACACGGCTGCTAACCCTACCGGCCGAGGCGGCATCAACATCGGACTCGCACCGGCTCGGCAACCGGTCCAAAACGAACTGAACCCCGCCAGAAGCGGGGTTCAGTGTGAGAAATCCGGCGGCGTCCTACTCTCCCAGGGACACTCGTCCCAAGTACCATCGGCGCTGGCGGGCTTGACTTCCGTGTTCGGAATGGGAACGGGTATGACCCCTCCGCTATCGCCACCGAAACCTTGTTGTCGCTGCCGTTGCGGCAGACACTCGGCCGGCCGAGGCGGCGGGCCGAGGACGAGAAACGAACTTCTCAAGAACTCCATAGCGAGCACGAACACCCGAATCGAAACCGATCGAATGAATGGTGAAACCAAGCCCTCGGCCGATTAGTACCGGTCAGCTGAACACATTGCTGTGCTTACACTT
>CAJWHS010000114.1 GCA_913041415.1 uncultured Acidimicrobiaceae bacterium
GGGGCTCGATCTGGCCGAGGCCGGCTCGCACGATGCGATGGCCGGGCTCGGCGGCGACAACCGGTCGCATGGTCGATGGAAGATTGTGGAGGCCGGCCGATGCCGACATGCGTCCGGCGGCGCCGTCGGAGCTCGCCCACTCGCCACGAAGCCGGCCGTCGAGCACATGCTCGTCGAGCCAGTGCCAACCGAACGTGGTGGCGATGCGCTCGTCCTTGCGCCAGGCGAGGAGCGCGTCGATCAGCGGGTCGGTCGCTCGAAGTTGTTCGAGCCGCCAGGCCCGGGTGTCAGGGAGGTCGTGGCCGTGTCGACGCAACATCGCCTTCACCTCGCCGGGGTTGCGCAGGTTCACCGGTTGAGATGACTCAAGCTTCGACAGCACCCGTTCGTCGCGTTCGGCGCGGATCTCATCCTCCTCTTCCAATGTCCGGGGCCGGCGACCGGCCGATGCCGAGATCAGCCGCTCGGCCTCGGACACATCGATCGGGAGACCGGCGATCGTCATCTCGGCGCAGAGGAGATCAGCTGCCGACTCTGAGCGGGCGGTTGCATGGGCCCGGTCCGGGTCCGGGAGTCGGTCGAGGAGCGGGATCTGCTGACCCATTGCGTAAAGCGCGAGTCCCGCCCATGTCGCAAGACGATCGGGGGTTTCCGCAAACGCGCCGGCGATCCATTCGGGGCGGAGGTGACCGTCGGGCCGGATCGGGAGATCACGATCGCCCTCGTCGACCGACGCGTCGAGGAGGCCAAGTTGTCCCATCGTCGGCAACGAGTCCGTGTCGAGACTTTGGAGCACCGCCCAGATCACACTGATCGGGGCCTTCCACGTGCCGTGCAAAAACCGGTGCACAGTCGCCACATCCCAACACCGGTCGATCGGAAGACCGACAAGTAGATCCGATGTCTCGCGGCCCCACCACACCCACCGCGGGGCATCAGCCGTCACCGCTTCGGCGATCAGCGCCACCGGGTCCGCTGTGGCAACCGACCAGCGGTCGTCGCCACGCGCGAAACCGACCCCGACACCGGGCGCAAGGGCGATCCCGACGGTGTCGGAGCGGGTGAGCGGGGCCATGCGACGACGCGTGGAGCTTTCGTTCAACCCGTCTTCGCCCGACCGGCGAAACCGAACAGCTTTCCGGCCACCTTCCGGATCTGGATCTCCTCGGTGCCCTCGGTGATGCGATAGCGCCGGTGGTGGCGGTAAATGTGCTCGAACGGGTACTTCCGCCCGTAGCCATAGCCACCACAGGCCTGCATCGCCTGATCGGCGGCGTCGCAGCAGAAGCGGTTGCCTCGGTAGTTGCACATAGCGACCTTGTCAGTGATCTCGAGATGATCGACGCCCTGGTCCATCTCCCACGCCGTCTTCCAGATCAACGCCCGGATCATCTCGGCGTCGGTGGCAAGTTCGGCCAGCGGAAACTGGACCGCCTGGTTCGATGCGAGCGGCTTGCCGAAGACGGTGCGGTTGGCGACGTGCTCGACGGCGACGTCGATGCAGTGCAGTCCGGCGCCGAGCGACGAGGCGGCCTGGCGGATCCGGTTCTCGTGCACGAATAGTTGGGCGGTCTGGAGACCTCGACCCTCCTCGCCGAGGATGTCGTCGTTGCTGACACGGACATCGGTGAGCTTCACGTGGGCGTGATCAGTCGGCATGTTGAACGTCCACATGAATTCCTCGACACCGAAGCCGGGCGAGTCGACCGGCACGATGAAGCAGGTGATGCCGTGGCCCTCGCCGGGACTGCCGGATGTGCGGGCGAAGATGAAGTCGTGGGTGGCGTGGTGGAGCCCCGTGTTCCAGTACTTCTCGCCGTTGATCACCCACTCGTCGCCGTCGCGAACGGCAGTGGTCTCCATCCACGTGGCGTCGGAGCCGTGCAGCGGCTCGGTGAGCCCGAAACCGATGCGTGCCTCCCCGGCAAGCATCTTCGGGATCCATTCCCGCTGTTGCGCCTCAGAGCCGTACTTCTCCATCATCAGCACGGTCGGGAAGTTGCCGATGATCGACGATTCGTTCTGCAGGTCGTTGTGCAGGCCGAGACCGCGACGGGCGAGGTGCTCACGCACGATCGCCATGGCCAGGTTGGAGCCGTCGCGACCGCCGAAACGGGCCGGGAGCTGGTAGCGCAGAAGGCCGGCCGCGTCTGCTTCGCGCCGCATGCGGCCGAGCAGGGCTTCCCACTCTGCATTCGGGAGACCATCGCGATCCCAGTCGGTGCGAGCGTCCTCGCGTCGGTGGTCGAAAAAGCGGATGTTGTCGTCCTCGGCCTCGATGGGACCGATCACATCGTCGATGAACACGTCGCACTCATCGAGCAATGCCTGGATGTCGGCTGGGATCGAGAAGTCCATTGCGCCACGGTAGGTCGTTAGGCTCGCTCGTGCCCCCGTAGCCAAGTTGGTTACGGCAGCGGACTTTTAATCCGAAGATCGTGGGTTCGAGTCCCACCGGGGGCACGCACCATCTCCATCTCGGCACGTGCTGCGGCCGTGTCGAGGGATTACGTGGGTCGACACCAGGGCCTGACCTGGGCAGGCGGCTCGGCCGACCTACGATCACACCCGTGCAGCCACGTCAGCTCATCATCATGCTCGTCACCCTGATCGTGCTCATCAGCGCCGCGCTCTTCGTCGTCACATGGTCCGGCGATGACGGTGGCGAGGACACGGTGGCGCCGACCACCACGCTGGCTGCGAGCACCACGAGCACCCCGTCGACGACGACAACCTCGGCCCCGACCACGACCACTATCCCTGTCGAATGCTCGAACGAGTCGGCCGATAACGCCGAAACCGACACCGGCGAAACCGGCGACGCCTCGACCACGACGACAACCGAAGCCGCCGAGAGCGACGGCGAGGAGGCCGAAGCGCCGACCACCACCGTCTTGAACCTCGGCACGAACGACTCGATCTCGACGGTCGGTCTTGGCGAGGTCACGTTCGGCATGACCGTTGCCCAGGCCCAGGTCGCCGCCGGCACCGACCTGATCAACTGTGCGCCGACGAGCGATTGCTATCGGGTGACACCCGCTCGAGGTCCCGAAGGCATCTCGTTTCTCGTCACCGACAACACGATCGAGCGGGTCGACATCGTGGCGGGGCCGCTGACCACCCGCTCCGGCATCGGCATCGGGTCGCCTGAGGACGAGATCATCAACCTGTTCGGCGACCGGATCGAAACCCAGATCAACGACGACAGCAGCGTTGACCTGGTCTTCGTGCCCCGGGACGAGTCCGACGCCGAGTTCCGGGTGATCTTCACCGTCCGTGATGGTGTCGTCGAAAACTTCCGGAGCGGACGGATCCCGCAGGTCACCGTCCAGAATCCCTGCGCCGGCTGACCGTTCCCGCGGGGCGTGGTGCCCGGACCGCCGCACGACAGGCGGTCCGGTCTGCTTTCCTTGTTCGGATGCGTCACTTGCCCAACTTCGTGGTCGCCATCGCCCTCATCACCGGTGGGTGCTCGATCGAGACCGGCGACGGAGGCGAGCGCCTCACAACGGCCGAGCCGACCACGACGACCACCGAGGCAACCATTGCCGCCTCCGATGCGGTCGGCATTGTCGAGGTCGGGGGCGAGACCTACGAGATCACGGCCGACTGCTACACCCCCAGCGCAGGAAACGTGATTGCGGTCGGTGCCGAAACAACCGACACCGGCGGTCGCATTGAGGTGTACGTGGAGACATTCGACGGGCAGCAGTATGTCGGAGTCACCGTTTTCGACGGCGAATCGGCCCTCCGCTACGAGCCTGTGGTCGATCAACCGCTTGAGGTCATCTGGTTCGACAATGTCGTGCGGGTCGACGACATCTCGCTGGTGACTGGCCTCGACCTGACAACTGGCGACGGAGCTGACGCCGGTGTCGGCAGCGTTGTGATTGAGTGCCGCTCCTTCATCGAGGCACTGCCGCCCGGCTTCGTCGCTCGTTGACGCGCGATCACCTGGCTCGGCAACCGAGATGAGGCCGCCTGCGAAAGGCGAGAGGCGGCCGCTAGCGTCACAGCGTGCCGTCACAAGCCGAACTTAAGAAGCGTCGGGTCAAAGCCGGTAAGCAGAAGATTCGTCAGGAAGTCGTGATCGACCGTCGCGAGCATCGTCGGCGCCTGGTTGTCGGCAGCTTTGTGGCCTTGCTTGCGCTCGCCTTAATTGCACCCCTCGTTGGGGGCATCTTCCTCGCTGGTGATGACGGACCACCACAGGTCGAGTCGATCACGCCCGACACCGCGCCGACCGACACCGCGCCGACCGAACCCGACGAAGGAGCGGCCACCTCCGACCTCACGGATGCCTCGGCCTGCCCAGCCGAAGACGGGTCGTCGCCGCGCACGATTGCGTTCGCCGAGCCTCATCCGATGTGCATCGACACGACCGCGTCCCACGTGGCCGTGTTCGACACCTCCGAAGGTGAGATCCGGGTGACGCTCACCACGGCGGAGACGCCGATCACGGTCAACAACTTCGTCACCCTCGCCCGTTGGGGGTACTACGACGGCACCACGATCTTTCGGAGCGATCCGTCGATCGACATCATTCAGGGCGGCGCGCCGCGCACCGAGTCACCGTCGGATCCGGGTCCGGGCTACACGATCCCCGACGAGCCGCAGTTCGAGGAGACCAGCGCCGGTATCATCGGCCCGTACCGCTACGTGCCCGGCCAGCTCGTGATGGCCCGCACGGCGCTTCCCAACTCGTCCAGCGCGCAGTACTTCTTCACCACCGGCGAGAACGCCGCTCGGCTCGACGGGCAGGGCGTCTACGTCGTCTTCGGCGAGACCGACGAGGCCGGGCTCGGGGTGCTGCAGTCGATCATCGGTCTGCACGAGCCCGGTGGCGCGCTGGGTGGCGCGCCGTCGCGCACCGTAACCGTCAACTCGGTGACGATCGAAGTCAGCTAACGGCGCCGGCCTCTGGCGCTGGTGTCGGAAATTGCGCCCACGCCTCCACGAACGGGCGGAACGGGGCCGCCACTGACGCAATCTCGAAGCGGTGCAGATCGCTCACGAAGAGACCTGCCCGACGAATCGACTGCGGAACGTCGCGGTCGAGGTGAAGCCTGGTGATCGGGCGAGCCATACGTCCACCGATACCGAGTGCCCGACCAAGGTTGCCGGTGCGGATCGTCGGCTCGAGCACGTACACCAGGCCGCCGGGCGCGAGCAGTTCGTGGAGCCGACGGTAGAAGCGGTCGAGGTCGCGTCGGTGCGGCGCCTGGAGGAACGCGTAGATCGTGTCGTAGGCACCGTCGGCGTCTTCGAGGGGATCTGTGTCGAGGTCGAGCACTCGGCCTGTCGCCCGGCCGCGGAGCGAGGCGGCGCGGTCGGCGAGCGCAGCGGACACTTCGGGCGGAACACGGCCAGCCATGGGCGGCAACCTAGGCGAACCTAGGCTGCGGTATGCCGATCGAGCCGCCTGCCAGCCGATGGGATCTCTCCGTCGACATGCTGCCCGACGAACACGGCTTCGTCGGTGCGGGTGCTGACGACGAGCCGGGGACGCTCCTCGCCGCGTATCGATCAGCGCTGTTTCCGATGCCGCTTGAGGGCGGAGGGGTACTTGGTTGGTGGTCGCCGGACCCCCGCGGGATCCTCGAACTCGACGACCTTCATGTCAGTCGGTCGTTACGGCGATCCATGCGGCACTTCGAGTTTCGGGTAGACACCGCATTCGACGAGGTCGTAGCCGGGTGCGCCAAACCGACCCGACCGCATGGTTGGATCGACGACCGGATCCAGCGGGCCTACCGACGTCTCCACGACCTTGGTTGGGCCCACAGTGTCGAGACCTGGTGCGACGGAGAACTCGTGGGCGGCTTGTACGGCCTCGGCATTGGTGGGCTGTTCGCAGCGGAATCCAAGTTTCATCTCCGCACCGACGCCTCGAAAGCAGCGGTCGTCGCTCTGGTCACCGGCTTGGTCGACGATCATCCCCGATTGATCGATGTGCAGTGGCGAACGGATCACCTTATATCGCTCGGCGTCACCGAGATCTCGCGGTCTCGATACCTCGAGCGGCTCCACACCGTGCTCTCGAGCCCCGATCCTCGGCTGTTCACCGACACACCTCACACAGTCACCGATCCTTTGGCTTGAAAATGACGATGGAGTGCAGATGAGTGATGCCCGACCTGATCTTGCCGGTGCCCTGGGTGCTGCCGCCGCCGGCGTCGGGGTGCTTGTCGCCATGACTGGCCACACCAAGCTTGCGCTCCTTGGGTCCGTCGTCGCTGGTGCTGCGGCAGCGCTCACGCTGAGCAAGCGGCGCGCCGACGACACTGCCGACGAGCAAGTCGGTTCAATGAACGAGCAGATCCACGAACTTGAACAGGCGCTCGCCACTCAGGTGCAGCGCCGCATCGGCGCCGAAGAGACCGTGAAGAGCCTGTCTGAGCAGCTGTCAGCTGCCGAGAAGCGAGCCGGTGATGTGTCGGCCCCGGTCGTTCTTTCCGACTCCGGTGCGGGCGGCACCGCCCTGACCGACCCGGCCACCGGCCTGTTGAACCAGGAGTACTTCGTGGTCGCGTTGGAAAGCCGAATCGCTGCAGCTCGACGACACCTGCGTCCCGTCGCCGTCGGCG
>CAJWHS010000115.1 GCA_913041415.1 uncultured Acidimicrobiaceae bacterium
CCTCCGCACCCTCGCCGGCCACCGCGTCACCGCGTCACCGCGTCACCGCGTCACCGCGTCACCGGGCCGATCATCGCCGTCGGCGCCGACTTCGTCGGCGTGCGCGACCCTCGTCTGGGCGACACGCTCATGCCGACACACCGCATCGCGACCGTGCAACCGGTACCGGGCGACGATCTGCCTACTGGCAACCAGCTCCGCAACGTCGTCTTGGCCTTCGGTGATGCGCTGATGGAACTCGCCACCGAACGACCCGAGGTCATAGTCGGTGCCGGCGACGAAACCCACCGAGGCGAACTCCGAACGGCCAGCAACGAGGTCGTCACCCTTGCGATCACCGGCGAACGACGCGAACCGATCTACATCGCCCTCGCAGCGGTCGACCATGTCGTCGTCCGCTCACGCCGATGATCTCGCTCAGTTTCGACGAGATCGTCGCTGACGCTCCAGGAATCGGTACACGTCAATCTGGTCGACCCCGGGGAACGGGCTGAACTCGCGTTGCGACGGCGGCAGCGCCGACAACACGTGACTTCGCTCAGCCGCGGACGGCCAGGCATGGCCGGCCCACTGCTCCACCAGCAACGGATCCGGCTCGATCTCGCGCTCTCGGGCGTACTCGCGTCGCAGCGTGTTTGATCCCCGGAAACGGTGGGCGAAGCGAGCCGGTGTGCCGAGCGAAATGGCGTAGGGATATCGGTCGGACTCGGTCTCGATGTAGGTGGTACAGAAGTACTCGCCGAGATCCATCACCGTGTATTGCGAATGCAACAAGAAGCTGCCGGTGGCGTTCCATGCTTGACGCGAACCCCACTGACGCGGAATGCGCTCCCCTTCGTGACCGCCATCGATCGCCGTGGGGAACGCCACACCGTCGTTCTCGTAGGCCTTGTCGATGACTCCTTCACTGTCGGTTCGCAGAAAGTGGCACGGGATCTCGAGGTGCTGGGTCGCCAGGTTTGTGAAGCGGTGCGTCGCCATCTCGTAGGAGATGTAGAACACCTCCTTGATGTCCTCCACGGAGATGTCCTCGGCGACGTCGGCGTCGCGCAGGAAGTCCACGGCCGGGCCCTCGGGTGCTAGGACGGCTGCGGCGAAGTAGTTCGACTCGATCCGCTGGCGGAGATAGTCACCGAAATCACGGGTGTCGCTGTGGTCCAGGGCGAAATGGCCAAGGGTCTGCAACACGACACTGCGAGCCTGGCGCACCTTCAGCCCGCCCCGATCCGGGATGAAGATGATCCGATCGCGCATATCGGTGATGCTGCGCGCGGAACGGGGCATGTGCCCGACCCGCTCGATAGTGAAGCCGCACCATTTGGCCAATTCGGTGAGAACCCGCTCGCTGATCGGACCCGAGCCGCCGTAGCCAGCTGCAGCCAGAGCCCGACCCGCAAGGGCCTCGATCTCGGGGAAGTAATTGTTGCGGTCCCGCATCTCTCGGCGCAGGGCGTTGTTGGCGGCGCGGGCCCGCTCGGCGAGATCGGGACCGAGCTGATCACCACCGCCGCTCGGCCGGTCGCGGACGGTGTGCCACATCGTCACCAGGTGTTCGAGGGCCTCGTCGGGCACCTTCGCCGACGGCTTCAGATGGCCCAGACCAAGTGCCTGATAGGCCGGGTCGCGCTGCGCCCGCTCAAGCTCGATCTCGAGATAGGCCCGCCGGTCCGGTGCCTCGTCATCGAGCAGCGCCGTCGCCGTGGTGCCGAAGGCGTCGGCGAGTTCTTGCAGTAACCCGAGTTTCGGTTCGACCTTGCCGTTCTCAAGTTGGGAGAGGTACGGAACCGGTCGACCCACTAACTCGGACACATCGGCGAGGGTCGCCCCTTTCTGGCGGCGAGCGAAACGGATGCGGTGTCCGAGGACGAGGAGATCAAGATCTTCAGCCATCGACACAAAGATTGGCAGAACTTTCGTTATTTGCAAACTCAAAGCGACAACCACACCGAAAGACACGTTGTTCTGTTGGGTTCCCGCCGACACCATCAGGGAGTGCCTACCGCCGTCGACCTTCGCCAACGGGTTGCAATCACCGATCACCCCTTGGCCTCCGAGGTGCTGACCGACGACGTCTTGGCCTTCCTAGTCGGACTCCACGAGCGCTTCGGCCCCTCCCGTTCCGAACTGCTCAGCCGACACCAGGCCGCCGCTGCTCGCCACCGTGACGGCGAACGTCCGACGTACGACGCCGAGACCGCCTACATCCGGGCCAACGAGTGGCACATCGCCCCGGCCCCGCGCGACCTCGTCGACCGCCGCACCGAACTCGTCGGCTTGGTCTCACGACCGGCCCTTGTCGAGGGCCTCAACTCAGGCGCGCAGGTCTACATGGCCGACTTCGAGGACACGATCACGCCGGAGTGGGCAACGATGCTCGACGGCCAGCGCAACCTTGCCCACGCCTACGCCGGCACGCTCACCGCCGAGATCGACGGCGAAATCCGAATCCCCAACCCCGACCATGCGACGCTCATGGTTCGCACTCGCGGCTGGCACCTCGACGAAGCGAACCTTGCGATCGACGGCGAACCGATTGCTGCGGCGCTGTTCGACTTCGGGGTCTGTGTCGCCTCCAACGCCGCTGCAGCGGCTGCCGCCGGCACCGGGCCGTACTTCTACCTGCCAAAGTTCGAAGGTTCGGCCGACGCCCAGCTCTGGCACGACGTGCTCGAGTGGACCGAAGCTGAGCTCGGCCTCGCCGCCGGCACGATCCGCGTGAGCGTGCTTATCGAGACCGTTGGCGCCGCGTTTGCCATGGACGAGATCCTCTTCGCCCTGCGGGATCACATCACTGCGCTCCACGCTGGCAACTGGGACTACCTCTTTTCGATGATCAAGACGTTCGCCGCCGATCCCGAGATGGTCCTCCCCGATCGTGACTCACTAGGCGCCACGACCCCGTTTATCCGGGCGTTCACCGAACTCCTCGTCTCCACCTGTCACCGCCGCGGTGCCCACGCCATCGGCGGCATGTCAGGCGTCATCCCCGACGAAATTGACCCGGCTCGAACCGCCCCGATGGTCCGCAAGGTCACGGTCGACAAGCGCCGCGAAGCAGGCGATGGTTTCGACGGCACTCGCATCGGTCAGCCCGCAATCGTCGATATCGCGACTGCCGAGTTCGATCGCGTCCTCAGCTACCGGGCCAACCAGCTCGAAGTCCAGCGCGACGACGTGTACATCACCGCTAGCGACCTGCTCACCATCCGTACGAGCCGTGGCGAGTGCACCGAGAGCGGACTTCGCACCGCGATCCGCACCGCCGTGCACTACATCGGCGAGTGGCTGGTCGGTGTCGGCGCCGTTGCCATTGACGACCACCTCGAGGACACGGCGATGGCCGAATTGTGCCGCGCTCAGATCTGGCAATGGCGCCACCAAACCGTCCGCCTCGCCACCGGCGTCGTCGTCGACGACACGCTCTTGGACCGGCTCTTCGCCGAGGAACTCGCCGAGCTTCGAGCTCACCTGGGCGAGCCCGCATGGGCCGACGGCCGCTACGAGCGAGCCGCCGAACTTTTGCGGACCTGGAGCTCGCTCGACGACCTCACCCCCTTCTTCCCGATTGCAGTTTTCGGCGCGCCTGATGCTGTGATCACGCCGAACTCCACAACAAGTACCAAGGAGACCCTGAGATGACCCACACCTTCGACGAACAGGTCGCAGCCCTGGAAAAAGACTGGGCTGAGAACCCGCGCTGGAAGGGCGTGACCCGCGACTACACCGCTGCCGACGTGGTACGTCTTCGTGGCTCCGTCAACCCCGAATACACCATGGCCCGAAACGGCGCCGAGAAGCTCTGGCAGCAGATCAACGACATGGACTACGTCCATGCGCTCGGCACCATGACAGGCGGCCAGGCCATCCAGTACGCGAAGGCTGGCCTCCCCGCCATCTACCTTTCGGGCTGGCAGGTCGCCGGCGACGCCAACCTCGCCGGTCAGGTCTACCCCGACCAGTCGCTGTACCCCGCCAACTCCGTTCCGTCGGTCGTGGCCCGCATCAACAACGCCCTGCGTCGTGCGGACCAGATCGAGTGGAGCGAGAGCGACGGCGACCCCGAGGTCGACTACATGCTGCCGATCGTCGCAGACGCCGAAGCCGGCTTCGGCGGCCCGCTCAACGCCTACGAACTCATGAAAGGCATGATCGAGTCCGGCGCCGCCGGCGTCCACTGGGAGGACCAGCTCAGCTCGGCCAAGAAGTGCGGCCATATGGGCGGCAAGGTCCTCATCCCGACCCAGCAGCACATCACCACCCTCAACGCCGCTCGCCTCGCCGCCGACGTTGCCGACACACCCTCCATCGTGTTGGCCCGCACCGACGCCCTCGCCGCGAACCTCATCACCACCGACGTCGACGAGCGCGACCAGGAGTTCCTCACCGGCGAGCGTTCGTCCGAAGGCTTCTACTACACCAAGCCCGGCATGGCGACGCCGATCAAGCGAGCGCTCGCCTACGCTCCGTACGCCGACCTGATCTGGTGCGAGACCGGCACGCCGGACCTCGAGCAGGCCCGCGAGTTCGCCGAGGCGGTCAAGGCCGAGTACCCAGATCAGATGCTGAGCTACAACTGCTCACCATCGTTCAACTGGAAAGCACACCTGGACGACAGCACCATCGCCAAGTTCCAGCGCGAACTCGGCGCCATGGGCTACGCGTTCCAGTTCATAACCCTCGCCGGCTGGCACGCCCTCAACTACGCCGCCTTCGAAATCGGCAAGGGCTACACCGACTCCGACATGACCGCCTACGTCGACCTCCAAGAGCGCGAGTTCGCCCGCGAGTCCGAGGGCTACACCGCCGTCAAGCACCAGCGTGAGGTTGGTGCCGGCTACTTCGACCAGATCGCCACGATCGTATCGGGGGGCAACGCCTCGACCCTCGCCCTCGAGGGCTCGACCGAGGAAGAGCAATTCCACTGATTCTTCGTCGCAGCCACAGGACGCTGAACCCCAGCACGTGCTGAGGGCGGTGACACGCCCGTAACTCGTCGCGACTCTGCGAATGCCGCAACAACCGGGCAAACGAGGTGAACGCCGTCGGCCCTTTGGGATCGGCAGCGTTCACCTTTTCCGTCGAACCGCTTCGGGCGGACGCCTACGCAGCGGCGATCAGCGGACCGCCTCGTACACACCATGGCGCTGCTTCGCTTTCGTGAACACGACCTGGAACAGTTGCAGCGCCCGGACCCGGAAGCCGGCAGCCGATCCGAGCATGTAGTACTCCCACGTCCGCTTGAAGTGGTCGTCGTAGTGCGGGATCTCGTCCCAACGGTCGCTGATATTGGCGTGCCACGCCATGAGCGTGCGGTCGTAGTCAGGCCCGAAGTTGTGCACGTCCTCGATCGTCCAGACCTTCTCCGCCGCCCGGGAGATCTGGCCGAGCGAGGGCAGCACGCCGCCCGGGAAGATGTACTTGTCGAACCACGGATCGGTGTGGGTCTTCCACTCGTTCGACCCGATGGTGTGGTGCAGCATCATTCCGTCGTCGACGAGGAGACGGTCGCACGTCTCGAAGAAGGTACCGAGGTTGCGAGGCCCAACGTGCTCCATCATCCCGATCGAGGTGATGCGGTCGAACTCCCCCTCCATCTCCCGGTAATCCTTCTGCAGGATCGTCACCGGCAGCCCAACGGTGTTCTCGCGGGCAAGGGTGACCTGTTCAATCGCCGGGCTGATGCCGGTGACATGCACGTCGTAGCGGCTGGCCGCGAACTGGG
>CAJWHS010000116.1 GCA_913041415.1 uncultured Acidimicrobiaceae bacterium
GAGGTCTGTGAGAAGGTCTCGAAGGCGGCCTTGGCGGCCGCCACGGCGGCATCGACGTCGGCGGCGCCACCCATGGCGATCGACGCGATGGGCTGCTCGGTCGCTGGGTTGATCACGTCGAGCGCGTCACTGGTGCTAGGAGCGACCCATTCACCGTTGATGTAGAACTTTTGTGCGTTGTCCATGGGAATCCTCCAGGCAGGTCGTTGGCGAACCGGCTAGAGGGTAGCGGGTGGCCGATCGCAGTGGGCAAGGCTGGCGATGCCGGTCCCTTCCCATCACGAGGACGGTCGGGTCCGGGTTTTACGCGTTCCGGCTGGTAAGCCCTCACCAAGCTAATAGCCCCAGCATGCTGATCGGCGAGTCGCGGCACCCACTCGTCAACCGAGCTGATGTCATCTTGCTCATCGCAGCCCCCGAACCCGCCTAACAATTCGGCAAAGCACGAAGCGGCAGCGATACTGATCTAATGGACACCGCCGCCCTCCGGGACAAATACCGAGCCGAGCGTGACAAGCGCCTACGACCAGACGGGAATAATCAGTACATCGAGCCCACCGGGAGGTACGCCCACTATCTCGATGATCCCTACGTCAAGCCTGCGCAGCGGGCTCCACTTGCCGACGAGGTCGAATTTGCCTTCATCGGGGGTGGGTTCGGCGGGCTGACCACCGGCGCTGCGCTGAAGCAGGCCGGGATCAACGATGTCCGGATCATCGAGAAGGGCGGCGACTTCGGGGGGACCTGGTACTGGAACCGCTACCCCGGCGCGATGTGCGACACCGCTGCCATGGTCTACATGCCGCTGCTTGAGGAGACAGGGCATATGCCATCCCAGAAGTATGTGCACGCGCCAGAGATCCTTGATCACTGCCGCCGAATCGGAAATCACTTCGACCTGTACGACAACGCAGTCCTTTCAACCGAAGTCACGTCGCTCGACTGGGATATCAACACCAAACAGTGGATCATCCGCACGAACCGCAATGACGAGATTCGAGCCAAGTTCGTCGCAATGGGTACGGGCCCGCTACACCGGCCGAAGCTGCCGGGCATCCCAGGGATCGAGACCTTTGAAGGCCATTCGTTCCACACCAGCCGCTGGGACTACGAGTACACCGGTGGCAACCCTGCCGGCGGCATGATGACAGGCCTGACCGACAAGCGCGTCGGCATCATCGGGACCGGTGCCACGTCGGTGCAGTGCATCCCGCATCTTTCCGCCGCCGCCGGCGAGTTGTTCGTCTTTCAGCGAACGCCCTCGTCGATCGATATTCGTAACAACCACGACATTGACCCTGAGTGGTTTGGTGAACTTGAGCCTGGCTGGCAGGACCAATGGCTGATGAACTTCACCACACTGCAGACCGGCGGGTTCGCCGACGAGGACCTTGTCAAGGACGGCTGGACCGATCTCAGCCAGCGCGTTCGTGACCGTATGGTCGAGATGGTGAACGACAACCCATCGGCGTTTAGCCGAGAGGCGTTCCTCGCCGCCTACCGAAACTGCGATGACGAAAAGATGGGGGAGATCCGCGCACGAGTCGGTGCGCTGGTAGCCGACGCCGTTACGGCCGACGCACTCAAGCCGTGGTACCGGCAACTCTGCAAGCGGCCGTGCTTCCACGACGAGTACCTGCAGTCCTACAACAACCCGAACACCCACCTCATCGACACGGACGGCAAAGGCGTCAATGAGATCACGCCGACCGGCGTGGTCGTGGGCGACACGCACTACGAGCTCGACTGCCTCGTTTTCGCCTCTGGCTTCGAGGTGGGCACGACCTACGCCCGGCGCTCCGGCTTCGAGACGACGGGCCGCGACGGGCTGACTCTCACCGACCACTGGGCCGCCGACGGCATGCGGTCGCTGCACGGCCGCAACGTTCACGGCTTCCCGAACCTGTTTGTGGTGGGCTTCTCCCAGGCAGCCAACCTGATCTCAAACGTGCCGCACAACTTGGTCGAGGCCGGCCGAACGGTGGCGGCCATGGTGAAGCACGCCGTCGACGTTGGCGCCGACGAGGTCGAGGTGACTAGGGAAGCCGAGCAGGAATGGATCGACCGGCTCAAGGCGGGCGACCGCCGCTTTGCAGCGGATCCCGATTGCACGCCGGGTTACTACAACAACGAAGGTCAACCGGGCGACACGGCCTCCCAGATTGGGGGCCTGGGCTTCCCTGAGGGCCCGGTCGCGTACTTCCAGTACATCGACGCATGGCGTTCGTCGGGGGAGTTCGCCGGTCTCGAATTCCGCTGATTAGATGACCCTCCCGCCTCCCCCACCACCGATCGGCGCCCGGCCCGTCGATCTCGGCGACCCGACCGATCGCCGGTACGACCTCGACGCGCTGCGGGGCGTCGCGATGCTGCTCGGCATCGTCCTGCACGCGGCGATCCCCTTCGTGCCGTACTACGACGCCGATGACAACGGCGGAAAACTCCTCTTCGGCTTGTTCGAGTACATCCATCTGTGGCGAATGCCGTTGTTCTTTCTGATCAGCGGCTATTTCACGTCGATGCTTTGGCGTCGGCGGGGTCTCCGGGCCTTAGTGCGACACCGCCTGCGCAGGATCGCTGCTCCCCTTGCGATCTTCTACGTTCCCGTCATCGTCCTTGTGTTGGCCGGGATTGTCGCTGGATACGTGATTGCCGGCGTGGAGGCCGAGGATACGTTCGGCCAGGCCGATGAGTACGAAGCTCCGCAGAGCGACGACGGGCAACAAGGCGACGAATCCGCGGAGGACGGCGGCTTTGGCTTTGCGCATCTGTGGTTCCTGTGGCACCTCTTGTGGCTTGTCGCTGCCTTCGCGGTCCTGGCGCGCGCACGTGCGTGGTGGAACGCTCGGGGCGGGCGGGGCCCACCCACCGGCTTCGCCTGGGTGCTGGTGCCGCTCTCGGCGCTTCCGTTCCTGGGAATGCAGGAGGACGTCCTCGGGCCCGACACGTCCGACCACGTCCTGCCGACACCGGCGGTAATTTGCTTCTACGCCGCATTTTTCTTCTTTGGCGGAGCCCAACACGGCGAAGGCGACGGTGGAGACGCGATCGACCGACTCGGCCGATGGTGGCCAGCACAGTTGATCGGCAGCCTTCTCGTGTTCGGGGTCCTCGTCAACGGAAGCCTCGACACGGGCGCCTTGTTCCTCGAGGTCGCTGTGGCATGGATGGTGAGCTTCGGGATGATTGGCGCCTTCCGTGAGCGGGTCGCCCAGCCTTCCTACCGGGTGCGCTGGCTGTCGGATTCCGCCTACTGGATGTACCTGATGCATCTCCCGCTGGTGTTTGTGCTCCAGGGCGTGACGGTGGCGCTCGGGCTCCCATCGATCCTTGCGTTCGTTACCGTCGTGGTGGCGACGGTCAGCATCCTGGCTCCCAGCTACCACTATCTCGTGCGTTTCACAGCGATCGGTCGGCTTCTCAACGGCCGGCGGTCCCGGGATAGCGATGCCCGCCTGAGAGCCCAACTCGAGATTCTCGGGCGCTCCTGACGGCGATGGTTGACCACTCGGTTACCAAAGGCCGAGGTCTCTGAGAGGCCGCCCTCCGGCGCGAAGAACGCCTGCGAGGTCCTGCGCCAAACCACCCGAGTCGGCACCGCGGCTCACGTCGTAGCGCTGGGCTACCGTTATGGCCCGTGGCCAGCCCGGGTTCCCTGCAGCGACGCCTTGGCGTGACAGATGCCGTTGTCATCGGCGCCGGCTCAATGATCGGTGCCGGTGTTTACGTGGTGTGGGCGCCCGCAGCGCGCGCTGCGGGCGATTGGCTGCTGGTCGGACTTGCGATCGCAGGTGTCGTCGCCTTCTGCAATGCCACGTCATCGGCTCAATTGGCTGCAATCTATCCAGAGTCTGGAGGCACGTACGTCTACGGTCGCCGGCGGCTGTCGCCCTTCTGGGGGCATGTCGCCGGGTGGGGGTTTGTCATCGGCAAGACGGCATCTTGCTCGGCCATGGCGCTCACACTCGGCGCCTATCTGTGGCCGGAGCAGCAACGCCTCGCCGCCGCGTTGGCCGTGACGATGATCACCGGCGTCAACATCGGTGGCTGGCAACGCACGGTGACCGTCACGAAGGTGCTGCTCGTTGTCTCGTTCTTCGCAATCGGTTGCGTGATGTGGGTCGGAGTCACCGAGTCGCCCCCGGCCGGTGTCGTGAATGTCTCTGGCCCCAACGAGACCGTGCTCGGCGCAGTGCAGGCGGCCGGCTTTCTCTTCTTCGCCTTCGCCGGATACGCGCGGATCGCCACCCTGGGCGAAGAGGTCCGAGATCCTGAGCGCACGATCCCTCGGGCGATTCCGCTTGCCCTTTTCGGCGTGCTCGCCCTGTACGCGCTCGTCGGCGCGGTTGCCATCGACTTCGGCGGCATCGACCGACTTGGGCTCAGCGACTCGCCGCTTCGAGACCTCGTCGGGAGTGTCAACTCGCCACTCGAGTCGGTTGTCCAACTCGGCGCCGGGATTGCGTCACTCGGCGTCTTGCTTAACCTCATCCCGGGGGTCTCACGTACCACCCTCGCGATGGCCCGCAACCGAGAGTTGCCCGGCTGGCTAGCCCACATCGACGGGAAACGTTCCCTCCCGTTGCGTGCCGAGCTCACGGTTGCCGCCGTGGTAATCGCGCTGGTCCTAACGATCGACATCACGAGCTCGATCGCCGTCAGCGGCGTGGCGGTCCTCACCTACTACGCAATCACCAACGCCGCCGCTCTGACCCTGACGCGCGAAGAGCGGCGATGGCCTAGGGGGATCGCCGTCGTCGGCTTCCTCGGTTGTGTTGTGCTCGTCGCAGCCCTGCCGGCATCCGCGCTTCTTGGCGGTAGTCTAGCGATAGCGGCCGGTGTCGTATTCCGCCAGGCGATCGAGCGAACGACGATCGCCTAGGCGCCTACCTTTCAAGCTGCTGTGCTCCGAAGAACTGATCGAGGAGCCCGCCTCAGGCGATCGGGTTCTTGTAGGTGTCGAGGTAGGTGATCTCCTCGACCGGCGGGCGCGACGCCGGCTTGAACTCCGTGCCCTTCGTATAGGCGACGGGAATGAGCCCAGCCTGAGTCATGTGGGCCGGGATGCCGAGCAGTTCGGCGGCTTCCCCCTCCAGCCCGAGGTGGAGGGTCGTGTAACAGCTGCCCAGCCCTCGGCTCCGAAGCGCCAGCTGAAAGCTCCACATTGCCGGGATGATCGAGCCCATCAAGCCCGCAGCGGCGTTGGTGATACCCCCGCCTGCAGCCGCAGCGAGGCTGGGGGCGTCGAGACGACCGATGATCAACGGGATCACCATCGCTGGGACCTTCTCGAGGTTCTGGGCGAGATAGTTGGCCGAATCCATGACCCGACCGCTCTGGGTTCCGGCCGGAGTCTCTGCGGCGGCCGCCGCCAGGTAGTCGCCACCGGCTCGACGGTAGAGCTCGGCAAGACCCGCCTTTTTCTCGGCGTCCTTGACCACCATCCAACGCCAACCCTGACGGTTCGAGCCGGTCGGGGC
>CAJWHS010000117.1 GCA_913041415.1 uncultured Acidimicrobiaceae bacterium
CTTCGGAGCGATCCCCGAGCCGGCCGAGGCACTGCTTAAGGTCGGGCGCCTGCGGGTCGAGTGTGTACGCACCGGGGTTCGCGAAATCACCGTGACGAAAGGCCCCGGCTTTGGTGGCCCCGATTTCGTCGCTCGGCTGTCGCCTGTTCACCTTCCCGACAGCAAGCAGGTGCGCATGGAGCGGCTCTACTCGGGCAAGGGTTCGGGAAACCAGGTCGTGTTCAAAGAAGCGATCGGTGAACTTCAGTTGCCTCTGCGGAAACGGAATGGCGGTGTCGTCGATCAGTTGGCCGAGATCATGGGTGACCTGATCCCCGACAGCCCCGACCGCGCCGCTAGTCTTCCGTCTTCGTGAGCAACGAATCGCAGGTCGAAACCGAGTCCGACGCCCCGCAAGGTCGCCCGAGTCCAATCGCGACGCTGTTCGCGAGCCCGTTTGGCGTTGTCGCTGCCGTGATTGCCCTCGGCGTCATCATCAGCGCGGCAGTATTCTTCGCCGTGGGTTCCGACGACACCGAGCGCGCAGCCTTTGAGCCCCGCTCGTTTGAGGACCGGGCCTCGTCTCAGGACGCGATCGCCGAATGGCGTTCGGTCGTCAACAGCGGGGAAATCGCCGCCAGCCTTGACGACACCGAGCTCAGCTGGTCTGAGCTCGTGGGCATGCTTGAGCGACTTCCGGCTGGTTCGCCTGTGTACACCGGCGTCCCCAACCTTGAGACCACTCGCCAGGTCGTCCGTCAGTGGATAATTACGCTTGCGCTCGAGGATGAACTTGCAGCCCGCGGCATCGAGTCCGTTGCTGCTGATCGTCAAGTGGCGCTCGACGAGACCTTGCTCGCGGATCCGACGTTCGACGAGACCACGCCCTATGGCGTGTTGGCGCTCGACACGCGTGCGCTCACGACCACGCTCGATCGAGCGGTCGACGAGCTCTCGCTGGCGGCTGAGCTCGAGCATCCCGAATACCTCTGTTCGAGTCACATCCTTGTCGAGACTCTTGCGGAGGCCGAGGAAATCGTCACCCTCTTAGATGAGGGTGCCGGCTTCGCAACCCTTGCCATCGAGCGCAGCAACGATGGATCTGCGGCGATCGGTGGCGATCTCGGTTGTGGTCCGACCATCGGCTACGTCTCCGAGTTCAGCGACGGCGCGCGGGAGGCTGGGAGTGACAACATCTCATCGCCGGTGCGGTCCCAGTTCGGGTGGCATGTCATCTCGGTTCGCACGATTGGTGAGCTCACACAGGAGAACCACCCGGAGATGAACGAGGCCCAGGTCCAGCAGGCGCTCGGCAGTTTCGAGCCGCTGGCTCGTGACCGCATCGCCAACGACCTCGGCACCGAGATCGTCGACGCGGCTTGGGAGCGAGTCGCTACCGGGCACACGCTCGACGAGCGGCTCGGTGTGTGGGATTCCACCATGCGCTTCATCGCTCCGCTCGGCGCGATCGACGGCTGAGCCCGGACGTGGCGGGTCGACTCACCATCGTGGGGCTCGGCCCGGCCGGCCCCGAGCTGATCACCCCGCAGGTCAAGGAGCGGCTGGCCGCCGCCCCGACAGTGCGGCTGCGCACAGCCCGGCATCCTGCAGCTGCCGTCGTTGACGCGCCGTCCTACGACCACGTCTACGAGGCCGCTGATCGGTTCGCCGACGTCTACGAGGAGATCGCACGCGACCTCCTTGAGCTCGCCGCTGTCGACGACCTCGTCTATGCCGTACCTGGTTCGCCGCTCGTGCTCGAACGAACGGTGGAGCTGGTGCGGGACGCAGCGACCGACACCGATGTCGAGCTTGAGATCCTTCCGGCGGTGTCCTTTCTCGACACCGTGTGGAGTCGGCTGCGGGTCGATCCGATCGAGGCTGGGATCCGGTTGGTCGACGGCCACGTGTTCGCGACGGCGGCGGCCGGACAGACCGGCCCGCTTCTTGTCGCCCACGTCCATGCCAACCGTGTGCTGGCCGATATCAAGCTCGCCTTCGAGGAGCCGCCGGCCGCCGCGGTAATCCTGCAGCGACTGGGGTTGCCTGACGAGCGCATCGTCGAAGTCGCCTGGGCTGATCTCGATCGCGAACTTGAGGCCGACCATCTCACCTCGCTGTATCTCCCAGAGGTGGCCGAGCCCGTCGCCCACGAGTTTGCTCGCTTCGACGAGTTGGTGCGGACCCTGCGCGACGAGTGTCCGTGGGACCGCAAGCAGACCCACGCCAGCCTGCGGCGTCACCTGCTCGAGGAGACTCACGAGGTGTTGGAGGTGCTCGATGCTCGGGCGGCACTCGCCGACACTGAGCCTGACTCCGACCTGGACGACCATCTCGCCGAGGAACTCGGCGATCTGCTCTATCAGATCTACTTCCACGCCCGGTTGGCTTCGGAGCGGGGATCGTTCACCGTCGCCGACGTGGCCCGAGGCGTGCACGACAAGCTTGTCATCCGGCACCCGCACGTCTTCGGCGACGTCGATGCCGATGATGCGGAGACCGTCGTGTCGAATTGGGAGGAGATCAAGGCGCGGGAGAAGCAGCGCGACTCCGCCCTCGATGGCATTCCCCCGTCGCTGCCGGGGCTGGCGCTTGCGGCCAAGATCCAGAAGAAGGCGGCGTCGGCCGGCCTCGACTGGGATGGCGGGGTCGAGGTCGCCTACGCCGATGTCGAAGCGGAACTTGCAGAGGTGCGAGAGGACCCGGGCGAGCGCGAAGTCGGTGATCTCCTGTTTGCCGGGGTGCAGGTGGCCCGCAGGCTCGATGTGGACCCGGAGGCTGCGCTACGCAGTGCTGCGCAGCGGTTCGCCTCGCGGTTCCGCCGGGTCGAGGTGCTCGCGGGGAGCCCCGAGGTGCTTGCCGCTGCGGACGAAAATCAGCTCGCTGCATGGTGGGCGGTGGCCAAGTCGGCCGAATCCCTGGCAGACTGACGGTCCCGGGACGGCGGAGCATCCCAGGGCTCGCGCGGTTCGCGCGAAGTCCCTCACTCTTCGCGCGAAGCCCACTATCCTCGCGCTCGATTCTGCCCGTTCGCGCACTGCGAGGTCGTTCCGCCATGAGCACCATTGAGCACGTCCACAGTCGTGAGGTCTTTGACTCGCGTGGCAATCCCACCGTCGAGGTGGAGATCGGCCTTGATTCCGGCGCCATCGGTCGGGCGATCGTGCCGTCTGGCGCCTCGACCGGCGCCTTCGAAGCGGTCGAGTTGCGTGATGGCGGCGATCGACTCAACGGCAAGGGTGTGCTGACCGCAGTTGGCTTTGTCAACGGCGAACTCGCCGACACGGTCATCGGCCTCGACGCCATTGACCAGCGGCTCGTCGATGCCGAACTGATCTCCACCGACGGCACCGACAACAAAGGCCGGGTCGGAGCGAACGCCATTCTCGGCGTCAGCCTCGCGACGGCCCAGGCTGCGGCCAACGAGCTCGAGATCCCCTTGTGGCGTCACATCGGTGGATCCAACGCTCACGTGTTGCCCGTTCCGATGATGAATGTGCTCAACGGCGGCGAGCATGCCGACAACGCCGTCGACTACCAGGAGTTCATGTTCATGCCGGTGGGCGCTGCGTCGTTCACCGAGGCCCTGGTCTGGGGTGTCGAGGCGTACCATGTGCTCAAGAAGGTGCTCGGCAACAAGGGACTCTCGACCGGCATCGGCGATGAGGGCGGCTTCGCCCCTGACCTCGCCAGCAACGAGGAGGCAATCCAGTTGCTCGTCCAGGCGATCGAGATGTCAGGCCGAACCCCCGGTGACGACATCGCCATCGCGATAGATGCCGCCTCGACCGAGTTCTACGGCACCGACACCGGCCTCTACACCCTCGCCGCCGAGGGCCGCAGCCTCGACTCGGCCTCGATGGCTGGCGAACTCGCCTCGCTATGCGAGCGGTACCCGATCGTCTCGGTCGAGGACGGCATGGCCGAAGAGGACTGGGATGGCTGGAAGGCCCTCAACGGGCTTGTCGGCGATCGCGTTCAACTCGTCGGCGACGACCTCTTCGTCACGAACACCGAGCGCCTCAGCCGCGGTATCGAGGGCGGCTACGCCAACTCGATCCTGATCAAGGTCAACCAGATCGGTTCGCTCACGGAGACCCTCGAGGCTGTCGACATGGCCACCCGCAACGGCTGGACCTCGGTGATGTCGCATCGCTCTGGCGAGACCGAGGACACGCTCATCGCCGATCTCGCCGTCGCTACCAACTGCGGCCAGATCAAGACCGGTGCACCGGCTCGCTCCGACCGTGTCGCCAAGTACAACCAACTGCTGCGCATCGAGGAACAGCTCGGTGAGTCAGCGGCCTTCCGAGGAAAGAGCGCCCTCGCCGGCGGCTGAGCATGGCCCCGTCCCGCTCGCGCGCCACTGCCGGATCACCGGCCCGCCGCCCTGATGGGGGACGGACCGCGCGCGGGCCGCAACCTGTCCGCAAGCCTGCGGCCAAACCGGCTGGAGACGGACGTCGGTTCCGCTCGGGTATGGCCGTGCGCGGCGCGCTCGTCGCCGCAACCCTTGCGGCGGGTGTCGCGCTCGCCTACATGCCGGTCACCGACTACTTCGAACTGCGCGGCGAGCTGACCGAACTCGAGGGCGAGGGCACCGAGCTGCACCAACAGCTCAGCGACGCTGAGTTCCAGAAGCACAAGGCGGAGAGCGAGATTGAGCTGCGAGCCCGCTGCTATGCGAACTATGTCTGGCCCGGCACGGAGAGCTACGCCATTCCCGGTTCCGGCACCGGTTGTGTCTCGGTTCGCTGAGTCGGCCACGATGACCCGATGAGCTTGTCTTCGGCAAGCCACGTCGTCGCCCATGGCCTGGTTCGACGCTTTGGCGATCTCACAGCAGTCGACGGCATCGACCTCGACGTAGGGAAGGGTGAGATCTTCGGCTTTCTTGGTCCGAATGGCGCCGGCAAGTCGACCACGGTGCGGATGCTCGTGACCTTGCTGAAGCCGTCGGCGGGATCGGCCTCGGTTGCGGGTTTCGACCTCGCCACCCAGCCGAACGAGGTCCGTCGCCGCATCGGGGTCGCCCTCCAGGACGCAGCGATCGATCCGCTGATGACCGGCAACGAGTCGCTGCGGCTTCAAGCGGTCATGCAGGGCCTTGGCGTCAAGCCAGGACAGCAGCGGGCAGGAGAACTCCTCGAACGGGTCGGGCTCACCGAAGCCGGCGACCGGCGGGTCGGCACCTACTCCGGAGGCATGCGTCGACGTCTCGATCTCGCCCTGGCGCTGATCCACAAGCCATCGGTGTTGTTTCTCGATGAGCCGACGACCGGACTCGACCCCACGAGCCGCCAGGCCGTGTGGGAAGAGGTCCGGTCACTCAACGACGAAGGCACCACGGTCTTCCTCACCACCCAGTACCTCGAGGAAGCCGACCAACTCGCCGGTCGTATCGCGATCATCGACGGAGGCACGATCGTCCGAGAAGGCGACCCCGCC
>CAJWHS010000118.1 GCA_913041415.1 uncultured Acidimicrobiaceae bacterium
CTCATCGGTGGGGCACCGTTGCTGGTCGAGACGGTGTCGTCGAACTTCGACATCACGATCAACCACTATGTCGAGTTGGACTTCCTCGCCTTCCGTAGCGTGGTTGACGAGCTTGGCGGTGTCTCGATGTGGTTCCCAGCGCCTGCCGTAGACCAGCGTGCCCACTTCGCTATCG
Source organism: uncultured Acidimicrobiaceae bacterium (assembly GCA_913041415.1). Lineage (GTDB taxonomy): Bacteria > Actinomycetota > Acidimicrobiia > Acidimicrobiales > Aldehydirespiratoraceae > UBA11606. The sequence goes on from CAJWHS010000118.1 coordinate 176, forward strand.
GGGAGCGGGGTTGCCATCTGCTCGATGGGGAGCAGGCGCTCGGCTTTGTCCGTTCTCGAAACTACCAGGAGCTCCAGGACGGCGAACTTGTCACCGTGGGCAACTCCGATTTCGGTCGGATTGAACGTCAGCGGATCTTCATCTCGGCAGCTATCGACCGAGCGATTGCTCGCGGCGCCCGCAACCCGACCACCCTGGCGGGTCTGATCAGCTCGGCGGCCGAAAGTGTCGTCCTTGACCAAGACCTCACCACGGCCGCGCTGGTGCGGCTCGCCGAAGCGTTCACCGATTTCAACAGTTCGACGCTGCAAAGCTTCTCGCCTCGCGTTGTCGACGTGATTGATCCTGACACGGGCCGGTGGAAGGGGCTCGGCCTGGCGGAGGATCTCGACGCCGAGATGTTTCAGATCTTTCGTGGTCTCGCTGATGCGGTCTCTCTTTCCGACGTGCGTGTCTCTGTTGCTGGCGCCGCCGCCGAAACCGTGGTCGACGACACTGAACTCCTCCGATCGTTGGGCTTTTCGGTCGGCGTCGAACGCGTCGTTGAGTCAACCGGTTCCGACAGTGTCATCGTCTACCCAGCGGGGACACGAGCTGAGGCCCAGCTTCTTGCCCGGTATGTCGTGCCGGTGCCAGCGCTGGTTGAGGACACCTCGGCGCTGGAGATGACGTTGGTGCTCGGCACTGGTCACGACGGCATCGCTTTGTTTTTTCCCCAAGACGAGGTAGAGACACGGGCTGCGATCGACGCGCTCGGTGTGGTCGCCATCCCGATACTCGACTCCGTGATGACGACCACTCTGGCCGCGGACCCGAGTTCGACGACTACCCGTGAACCCGATGTTGGGCCATCCTCATCAACATCCTTGACGCCGACCACGTCCACGATCGCTCCAACGACGACCACAACCACGACGACCTCAACCACGGTCGTTCCGACGACGACCACGACCATTCCGACTGAAGGCATCGGGCAGCCGCCGGAGGGGGAGAGCTGCGGGTAGGCCGATGTCTCTTTGGCGGGGCTCTACACTTAGGTCATCTGACGGTCTGTCGGCTGAGGCATGGTCGCTTCGGTCCAAATTTGGATCGGTGCAACTTGCAGAGGAGTCTTCATGGGAAGCACGATCGCCGTGATCGGTACGGGCTATGTCGGGCTCACGACGGGAGCGTGCTTTGCACATCTTGGCCACCAGGTCACGTGTGCCGACATCGTCGAGTCGAAGGTCAGCTCTCTGCAGCGGGGTGAAATCCCGATCCATGAGGCTGGCCTCGAAGAGATCGTCCGGGCGGGCATGGACAACGGCAACCTGTCGTTCGTGCTTGGCTCCGAGAACGCGGTCGGCGATGCCGAGTTCGTTTACCTCTGTGTACCTACGCCGCAGACGGCCAAGGGTTCGGCTGATCTGCGCTATTTGACCGCTGCCGCTGAGCAAATCAGCCCGCATCTCCAGCCCGGCACCGTCGTCGTCAACAAGTCGACCGTGCCCGTCGGTTCGACCCTGCTGGTCGAGCAGGCCCTCGGCCGCTCTGACATCCCCGTCGTCTCGAACCCGGAGTTCCTGCGTGAGGGCAGCGCCGTCGACGATTTTCTCCATCCGGATCGCGTGGTGATCGGTTCCGAAGATGAGGCGGCGGCCGGCCGTGTGGCGTCGCTCTATGTTGATCTCGGTGCACCGATTATGGCCACTGATCCGGCGTCCGCCGAGACGTGCAAGTACGCCGCCAATGCCTTTCTCGCCACCAAACTCTCGTTCACCAACGCAATTGCCGCAGTGTGCGAGGCGGTCGGTGCCGACGTGAACGATGTGTTGCTCGGCATGGGCTACGACCATCGCATTGGTCACGAGTTCTTGCGTCCCGGCCCCGGCTGGGGCGGCTCCTGCTTCCCGAAGGACTCCAAGGCGATCATCTCGATCGCCGATGACGCCGGTTACGACTTCGCGCTCATGCGCGGTGTGATCGAGGCCAATGTTGAGCAGTTCGATCGCATTGTCCGCAAGACCGAGTCGGTGACGTCACTCAATGGCGCCACCGTCGGTGTGCTCGGTATCGCCTTCAAGGCTGGTACCGACGACACTCGCGAGTCTCCCGCCATCGAGGTGATCAAACGCCTCGTTGCCAAAGGAGCGACGGTCAAGGCCTACGACCCGGCCGTGACGTCGCTCGACCTCCATGGGGTCGACGTTGTCGACAACGCCTACGCGGCGTGCGAGGGCGCTTCGGCTATCGTTATCGCGACCGAGTGGGACGAGTTCACTTCGCTCGATTTCGACCGAGTCAGCGACCTCGTCGCCGAGCGCAACATCATCGACGCCCGAAATCTCCTCGACCGGGACCCGCTCAAGCAGCGTGGTTTCACCTACCAAGGCGTGGGGCGCTCCTGATGGCCCGCGTTGTCATCACTGGCGGAGCTGGCTTCCTGGGCTCCCACCTCGCGGACGAACTGCTCGGCCGTGGCGACGAGGTTGTTGCCATCGACAACTTCTCGACCGGCAGCAGCGCCAACATTGAGCATTTGTTCGGTGCGCGGGGCTTCACGTTCGTCGAGCACGACGTCTCGAACTATGTCTGGGTTCCCGGTGATGTCGATGCCGTGCTCCACTTCGCCAGCCCCGCATCACCAGTCGACTATCTCAAGATGCCGATCCAAACCCTCAAGGTCGGCTCGCTCGGCACCCACAACACGCTGGGCCTTGCGAAGGCCAAGGGCGCGACGTACTTCCTTGCGTCGACCTCGGAGGTCTACGGCGACCCGCAGGTGCATCCCCAGACCGAGGACTATTGGGGCAATGTCAATCCGGTCGGCCCACGTGGGGTCTACGACGAGGCCAAGCGCTTCTCCGAGGCGATGACGATGGCCTATAGCCGCTTCCATGGCATCGACACGCGCATTGTTCGGATTTTCAACACCTATGGGCCGCGCATGCGGTTCGACGACGGCCGCGTCGTGTCGAACTTCATCGTGCAGGCGCTCAAGGGAGACCCGCTCACGATCTTCGGCCACGGCTCTCAGACTCGCAGCTTCTGTTTCGTTGGGGACGAGGTCCGCGGCCTGATCGCCCTCCTGGATTCACGGGAGAACAATCCGGTCAACCTCGGCAACCCCAACGAGTTCACGATCAATGAACTTGCCGAAATGGTGCTCGAGGTCACGGGTTCGTCGTCGGTTGTCGAGCACCGGCCACTGCCGGCTGACGACCCCACTCAACGCCGACCCGACATCACCCGTGCCCGCGAACTTTTCGGCTGGGAGCCGAAGGTCCAGCTGCGCGAGGGCGTGGAGCGCACGGTGGCGTATTTCCGCTCGATCGTCTGACGTTGAGCCGACCTTCGGTCGTCATCGGGTCAGTTCCGACGGGCCTCGGCTTCGGCGCGGTGCGCCAAGTACCAGTCGATCGTCTTGCGCATGCCGTTGCGGAAATCGGTGCGGGCTTCGAAGCCGAACAGTTCGCGGGCCCGGCTCGCGTCGACACTTCGGCGAGGCTGCCCGTCGGGTTTCTCGACGTCCCACGCAACGCGGCCCGTAAAACCGGTGAGCTCGGTGATGATCTCCACGAGTTCCTTAATCAGCAATTCGCGATTGGCGCCGAGGTTGACCGCTTCGTCACCGTCATAGAATTCTGCGGCGCGGACGATGCCGTCGGCGGCGTCGTCGACGTAGAGAAACTCCCGGCTTGCGCTGCCGGTGCCCCACACCTCGATCTCAGCGTCACCTGCTTCATTGGCGAGAACACACTTGCGGATGAGGGCAGGGATGACGTGACTGACGTCGGGATGGAACTTGTCGCCGGGGCCATAGAGGTTGGTGGGCATGAGGTAGGCGCCAGCCTGGCCGTGCTGTGCCCGGTTGGCCTGCAGGTGAACGAGGAGGGCGAGTTTGGCGATGCCATACGGCGCGTTGGTTTCTTCGGGGTATCCCGTCCAGAGAGCGCTTTCCTGGAAGGGGACGGGTGTGTGCTTCGGATAGGAGCAGATCGTGCCGACGACAACGGTCTTTTCGACACCGGCGTGTCGGGCCGCCTCGATCACGTTCGTGCCGAGAAGCAGATTTTCGAGGTAGAGGTCGGCTGGTGCGGCCATGTTGGCGCCGATGCCGCCCACGCGGGCCGCTAAGTGCAACACGATGTCGGGAGCGGCTTCAGCGATCGCCGAGTTCGTTGCGGTGGGGCTGCGAAAGTCGACGTCGGTGCTCGATGGAGCGATGACATCAGTGACGCCACGCTCGGCGAGCGACCGCCGCACTGCGCCGCCGAGGAAGCCGGTTCCACCGGTGACAAAGATCCGCTTGGATTCGAACGATACTCCCATCGGGAGGAGAGTATAGACAGCCATGACAGACTCCGACCGTGCGCCTCTGCGTCGCTGCTGTCGTTGAATCCTGTTGGCACCGGATGCCCGGTGGTACTGCCACCGCGGCGATGCGCACAATCCACGCTGTTCGGGCTCTCGATTGTAACCACCTGATCGGGCTGGCCGTTCGGCACCGCTCCGGCGTACCCGAATGCTTCGCGCTCTTCGTTGGTACGATTGAGCCGAGCATGAACCTGGGACGTCTGCTGGAGGCGCACGCCGCCGCAACGCCGGATCGGTCTTTGTTCGTGGTCGGGCCCGACGGTTGGGGTGATGCCGGTGCGGAGTCGGAGCCGGGTGTGGGCCCGCTGGGCCGGGTAAGCGCCGCCGACCTGCCCGTGCTCTGCGACCTCGCCTCGGCACTCGTCTATCCCAGTCTGCTGGAGGGGTTCGGTCTGCCGGTGCTCGAGGCAATGGCGCAGGGCATCGCAGCGCTGACGAGCGCCACGACCTCGACTGCTGAGGTCGCCGGCGATACCGTCGTCCTCGTCAATCCGCTGGACGTCACCACCATCGGTGATGCCCTTGTCTCGGTCCGTGACGAGCCTGATCGCTGGGCGATGTTGGGCGAGGCCGACCGAGTCCGCGCCCAGGCGTTCTCGTGGGCAGCGACTGGTCAACGGGTCGCCGACATCTACGACGAGGTAGCGGCCTGATGCGGGTGCTCGCCAATCTCTCATTCGTGCTTCCCGGTGAGGTCGGGGGTTCCGAGGAGCACAGCGTCCGGCTGTTGCGATCGGTGATCAAGCATGCCGCCGACGAGATCGAGCTCGGCATCGTCGCCCACGACCGGCTTTTCGATGCGCATCAGGCGCTGGCGCCGAACTCAGCGGCCCGGATCCCGGGCCCTGTGCACC
>CAJWHS010000119.1 GCA_913041415.1 uncultured Acidimicrobiaceae bacterium
TGGGGTGGCTTGCCGAGTGGCGCGTCGAGCGTGGCGGCGAGAACGCGATCGAGCCAGACGAGGTTTGCGAGTGTCCACACCGGGCGTCGGCATGGCCGAGTGGCTAGCTCGAATGTGCGGCGTGCGGGATCGATTGCGGTGAGACGTTGGACATCGGACTCGATCCGATCGGTGGTCGGGTCGTAGGCGATCGCTTCACCCGAACGGTCGACGGTCACGATGATCGCCCGGTGGTCGTCGGGGCCGATGCGGGCCGCCACTGCCTCGATGGCCGGCCCGAAGCGAACGCCGAGAAACGGAAGCGGGCTCGCAGTCTCGTCGAGGAGCACTCGTCGAAGGTGGGTGGCGACAACTGAGCATCGATGGGTGTGGGCGAGCTCGGCGAGGTTCGGGGTGGCGGTGGGTACGGGCGTGTCCTTCGCTCGGTGCAGCAGCGGCACCCGGGGTGAAGGCAGCCGACCCGGCTGCGAGGTGCCGTTCACCTTGTCGAGCCCGTATGACACCCCGTTTCTCCTTCGGACGAGCAGGGCCCGGGCCGGTGGTCGCGTTCGCCGTTCGCAGCGGACTGTCACACCCCCTCGGCAGAGTGCGGAAAGTTGCACGGGCCGCGCACGAGCCCGGCCTAGGATCGCCAGTCAACCCCGGAGACCCTGTGACCGAACGCCGAAAGACCACCGCCACCACCGCTTTTGGGGTGGGCCGTCGTGAAAGCCATGATGCATCCGATTTCTACGCGCGCTTCACGCCCCCCGAAATCAGCGCCGACGACACGGTCAACACCGTGCCCGAGGATCTCGCGCCGATCCACAACCGCAACAGTCTCGAGATCGCCGAGGTCTTCCCGGCGAATTCCGTGGCGCTCGTCGTCACCTCTCCGCCCTATTTCGTGGGCAAAGAGTACGAGCTCGCCGTCACGGGAGATCCCGACACCCGCAGCGGTGTGCCAAGCGTTCCGGAGTCCTACCTCGAGTATCTCCAGATGTTGCACGACGTCTTCAGGGCTTGCGTCGAGGTCCTCGAACCAGGTGGACGCATCGCGGTCAACGTCGCCAATCTTGGCCGCAAGCCGTACCGCTCGCTGAGCGCCGATATCATCTCGATCCTGCAAGACGACCTCGGTCTTTTGTTGCGGGGCGAGATCATTTGGCAAAAGGCGGAGGGCGCCACGGGTTCTGTCGCTTGGGGCAGCTACCGCAAGGCCACCAACCCAGTGCTGCGTGATCTCACCGAGCGAGTTGTTGTCGCCAGCAAGGGCCGGTTCGACCGGGTTTCGCCGAAGGGGCGCGAGTCCACCATGTCCGCTGACGATTTCATGGAAGCGACTCTCGATGTCTGGAAGATCAATCCCGAGTCGGCCCGGCGCGTCCAGCACCCAGCGCCGTTCCCCGTCGAGTTGCCGCGCCGTTTGATCGATCTCTACACCTACGAAGGCGACGTCGTCCTCGATCCGTTCCTCGGTTCAGGATCAACACTTGTAGCTGCGGAGCGCACCGGTCGGCGAGGGTTCGGTTTCGATCTTGATGCGGAGTACTGCGAGATTGGGCAGGCTCGGCTCGACGCCGAGCGCCAGCGACCCAGGCTCCGTGCGGTCGAAGTCCTCGGCGAGGAGCAACTCTTCGAGACCCCCGACGACGATGACGACCGCCTCGAGTTCTTCCAGGCTCGCGCCACCAGCGAGGGCAAGAAGGCTGCCGACATCGCTGAGCGGGTGCTCACCGACGCTGGCTTCACGGTCGTATCGGATCCGGTCAAGATCCCCAAGGTCGGCGTGCAGTTCAACTTCCTCGCCGAGGACGCCGAGGGTGGCCGCTGGTACGTAGATGTCTCGGGTGCGTTCACGACCGTGCGGCCAGGCCTGATGCGAACCGACACGCTCTGGAAGACCTTGGGGCGCATCCACGTGCTGCGAGCCACCGACGAACCGCAGAATCCGAGTCGGGTCCTCGTGCTGACATCGAATCTCCCGAAAGCCAACAGCGAAGGCGACAAGGCGCTGCGAGCGGTCGGTGTCGATCAGGTTTTCGACGCTGTCGAGATGTTTGACGCCGCCGGCGTGGCCCGCCTTCGTGATTACGCAAAGGGCGACACGGTCCTGCCGATCCCCGGCTTTTGGGCCGAGGCCGACATCGCCGCCTTCGAGGCGATGGAGCGCCGCCCCAAGTGACCGACAATGTCGCGTACGCTGTGGTTCACACCGAGCCGCCGTCAATCTTCTTGGCGGACGACATCGATGTGTTGCATCGGGTGCTCGCCCTTGAGGTCGTCGCCCGAACCGATCCGGCGACGCTGGGCGCAAGCGTAGGCTCGATCTGTGATGCCTTGCTTGAGGAACGGTGGGGCGATGCCGTCGTCGCTTGGATCCAAGCCCTCGGCACCGGGATCGATGTCTACGACGGCAAGTCGATCTACACCGCCGACGACCTCCCGGTCGACCTGATCGGCGCCCAACTGCAGTTCACTCGCCTGTTCGGTGGTGGACGCATCGGCGAACTTCGCCAACTCGGCTGATGCCCGACATCCGCACCGCAGTGAGCGAGATCGTGACCGGTCTCGGCCTGTACGGGTTTCGGGATCTCGCCCAGGCGTTGGCGGCCCGTCCCCGGTTCATCACCAATGTCGACGACGATGTCTACGACCAACTCGACGAGGCGTTCGCGTCGCGCACCCACGCTGATGTGTTCAGGGTGGCCTGGGCCAACGGGCAGCGCTTCGCCCGGTCGACCGATGGCCTCCGCGGCCGCCCTCCTTGGTCGGTGGAGTGGAAAGGCCCCCACAAGCCGCCCGCCTACGAGCAGATCCCAGCCGATCTCCGGGTCGACCACGTGTATCTGCTGAGCTGTAAGTACGGCTCGAAAATCTTGCAAAACGCTTCGCCCGCCAACCTTTTCGACCGAGCGCTCGGTGAGCGGCGAACCTCTCCCGAAGGTTGGTTCGATGCCGTCGCTCCCGCGTCGTATGGCGAGTTCTATGCCGAGGTCGTGGCGTACACCGGTCTCACCGGCCTCCCGGCTGACCCCACCGAACTCGACCGAAATCATCGTGAACGACTCCGGAAGGCACTGCCCGGCCGCTGGCCAGCCGAGCTCCGCGAACAGTGGGGGCTTGTGGCGTTCGAGATCGCCCGAGCCAGCGCCGATCGCTTGCTCGACAACATCTCCACCAAGGGGGAGCGCGAAGCATTCGTTTGGAGGCTGCTCCGACTCCAGGCCGCTCCGTACTTCGTGCTCGGCGCCGATCTCAAGAACGTCCCGTTGCACTATCGGGTCACCACCCCCTGGGATTTCCGCACGCGCTTCGAGCTCCGATCGGTCGATCTGTGGGGTGAGCACGCCGGCCAACCCCTGGTTCGGTGGCGGGTCGACGTGCACGATCGGGAACTCGACACCGACCGAGTCGTTGAGGGGCACGTCGAAGTGCGCTGGAGTCACGGCAAGTTCGGCGGTGTCCCCGAGGCGAAGATCTATCTCGATACCCCGCATCACGACGTGGCTGGGTATCAGCCGCTCGACGACGGATCCTGATCGATCCAAGCAAATCGATCGACTCGTCGCTCAACGAGTTGACGAGCGAGCCGGGCGTCACTCAACACGTACTCATGCATCTCTTCGGGCGTGAGTTCATGGATCCGGCGACGGTCAACCTCGACGGGTGCGAGCCCGACGAATTTGGCGAGCGACTTGAGCCCACACGAGATCGGGAGGTTCTGCTCGACGTCGGCCCGATACGGCTGAAAGCCATCGGGATGACCAAGCCGATGCCACCGGCCCCGCACTCGGCCCGGCTCGCGAGGCAACGGATCGTGGCGCCCGGCGATCGATGGGTCGTGCCAGGTGACAAGACCAAGAGACAGGCCGAGGATCGGAGCACGCGCCGCGATGAAGGGAAGGTCGAACCCCGAGCCGTTCCAGGTGACGAGCACCCCGGCCTCAACCGATGCGAGGAGTCGGTCGGTCTCGACCAGCAACGCTCGTTCGTCGGGCCCGTCGAGAACCGTCTCGATACCGCCGCCAGAGATGGCGACGGCGGGCACCGACGACTGGCGAGGGTCGAGTCCATCGATCGTCGTGTCGGTCTCGATGTCGAGACCGATCAGGGAAGTAGTAGTGTCAATGGTGTCGAGACTAGGCGTGGGGTACGAGACCGATGGCGAACAGGGTCGGCCACTGCTTGCCGGTCAGCCAGAACGACGTTTCGTCTCGCACTGCGATGCCGTTGAGCACCTCGCGGTTCGGTGCCGCCGAACGTATCTCATCGACGAGCGGCGTGCCGTCGATCGTCGCGATCGCTCGGCCGTCAGGTCGGATCACGAGGATCGCCGGCGACTGCCAGATGTTTGCGATCACATGACCGTCGACACACTCGAGTTCGTTTAGACGAGTGACGTCATCGCCTTCGAAGGTCACCGTGACCTGCTCGAGCACAGTGAAGTCCTGAGGATTGCGGAAGGTCAGCGCTGCGCTGCCATCGCTCATTGCGAGTCGATCGTCGAGCAAACACAGGCCCCAGCCCTCGCCGTCGAAGGTCCACGGTTCGAGCGGAGTCAGGTCGCTGAGGTGCCATCGACGGGCGCGGCCGGACTGCCAGGTCAGCTGCATGATGGTGTCGTCGACGACGGTCGCGCCCTCGCCGAATTCCTCGTCGGGGAGGCTGGCAGTGTCTAGGACGACACCGGTCGTCGGGTCGACAATTCGGATTGTGCTCTTGCCTCGGAGTCCTGTGGACTCCAGCAGGGTGCTGTCACCGAGTGTCTCGAGTCCCTGGGTGAAGGCGCGGGCATCGTGAGGAAATTGATCCAGCACCTCCACGCCCCACCGCGCAGGAGCATAAGGGTCGAGCGTGTCGAGTGGCCTCGGCCACCGCTGCGTTGCCGAATCCGGTTCGATGCCCGCAATTGCGGGCTTGTCGTCGGTGGATGGCTCAAGTGCGGCGCGACGACTGGGTTTATTGCCACCGCCGCAGGCGGCAAGCCAGAGGGCGAGGACGAGCATCACGCTCGTCGAGCGGCAGGCCAGCATGGGCGAGAGTTTGGCAGGTCAGCGTCGACAGCACCGCTCAGGCCGAGGTGCAGGCCTAAGGCGGATCGAGCAATCGGTCCTCGAGAGCGTCGAACGAACCAGGGCTGATGTACGGCTGATCCGGCACCTCGATCTGGCACAGGAATGTCACCATGCT
>CAJWHS010000120.1 GCA_913041415.1 uncultured Acidimicrobiaceae bacterium
GTGAGCCAGAAGTTTCGCCTCGCCCGGTTCGAACACTTGCAAAGCGAGTCCGTTTGAACAACAGTGACGGCGCCACTTCAGGGAGTGGCACACCTGCGCTCGACACGGGGTTTCGCGCGACCCAGGGGGAATTCACATGGTCGAGATGGGCGAAGAGCTCGTCAGAGTCGAAGACGTGTACAAGATCTTCGGTCCCCAGCCGCGTGGTCGAGCTTTCGAGCTTAGCGAGGGCGGTATGGGCAAAGGAGAGGTGCACGCACGAACCGGGCACGTCATTGGCCTGCGCGACGTCAACTTCAACGTCAAGCGGGGCGAGATCTTCGTAATCATGGGCCTGTCGGGCTCCGGCAAGTCCACCGCGATCCGCACGGTCAACAAGCTGCTCGACACCACCAACGGCCAGGTCATGGTCGATGGAGTCGATGTTCAGACCCTCGACGGAACCGATCTGCAGGAGTTCCGTCGCGAGATGACCGGCATGGTGTTCCAGCACTTCGCCCTCTTTCCGCACCGCACGATCATCGACAACGTCGGTTACGGCCTCAAGATCCAGGGTGTTGGTAAGAGCCAGCGCGACGAAGCCTCCCTCAAAGCCCTCTCGCTCGTCGGCCTCGAGGCGTACGCCGGCTACTCGCCGAGCCAGCTCTCGGGCGGCATGCAGCAGCGTGTCGGCCTCGCCCGCGCTCTCGCCGCCGATCCGCCCATCCTGCTCATGGACGAGGCCTTCTCGGCCCTCGACCCGCTGATCCGTCGTCAGATGCAGGACGAAATGATGGAGATCCAGGGCGAGCTCCACAAGACGATCCTCTTCATCACCCACGACCTCAACGAGGCGCTACGCATAGGCGATCGAGTCTGCATAATGAAGGACGGCGAGGTCGTCCAAATCGGCACCCCCGAAGAGATCCTCACCGAGCCTGCCACCGGCTACGTGGCCGAGTTCGTGCAGGACGTCGATCAGGGCCGCGTCATCCAGGTCCACGAGATCATGGTCGACCCCCAGCCCACCGCCGCCAACGCGGGCCTCGGCGAGGCGCTCGCCGCCCTCGGCGAACGGGCTGGTTCGTTCGTGCTCGACGCCGACGGCAAGCCCGCATCAGTGCTCACCGCTGGCGACGGCATCCGCGTCTCGGGTTCGGGCGGGTCGCTGAGCGACGCCGTTCGCATCGACTTCCACAGCTGCACCCCGGAGATGACGCTCAACGAGGTGTATTCCGCCGCTGGCAAGGGCCTACCCATCGCCGTGTGCGATGCCGACGGCAGGCTCGTCGGCAACCTAGACCCCCGCCACATCATGGAGGAAATGGGTCGAGTCGAAAGCCTGATCGACAACTTCGAGCGAGAGGTCTTCATGTGATGCAGTTCTTCCAAGAGACCGCCCCAACGGAGAATGCGTCATTCTGGACCAAGGACTGGACCGACCAGTACAAGGTCAACTTCGGCGAGTGGGCCGACCAGTCCGTCGACTGGATCGACATCAACCTCGAGTGGATGCTCGACGCCATCAAGTGGCCTTTCGACTTCCTGCTGAGCAACGTCGTCGAGGGCTTCCTCGAGCAGCGTGGTTGGTGGCTCATCGTCTTGTTGATGTTCTTAATCGGCTGGATCGTCCGCAACTTCCGAGTCGGCCTGTTCGCCCTCGCAGCACTCACCTTCTGCGCCATCCTCGGTCCGGGCTACTGGATCGAGACGGCCCGCACGATCGGTTTCATCGCCGTTGCGGTGTTCTTGTGTGTGGTGATCGGTATTCCCGTTGGCATTGCTTGTGGCCGCATCGATCCGGTGTGGTCCGTCGTGAGACCCGTGCTCGATGCAATGCAGGTGGTGCACTCGTTCGTGTACATGCTGCCGTTCATCTTCTTCTTCGGCATCGGTGAAGAGTCGGCGACGATGGTGACAATGGTGTTCGCGCTGCCGCCACTCATTCGCCTGACGAACCTCGGCATCCGACAGGTACCCGAAGACGTCGTTGAGGCCTCACGGGCCTACGGCGCACCCGAGTACCGAGTACTCACCGACGTCCAGATCCCGTTGGCCCGTCCTGCGATCATGACCGGTGTCAACCAGACCCTGCTGCTCGCAATCTCGATGCTCGGCATCGCCGCCATCATGGGTGCGGGTGGCCTCGGCCGTCTCATGTTCCAGGCTCTTTCCGGCCAGGACGTCGCCCGTGGTGCCTCCGCCGGCCTCGCCTTCTTCCTTGTGGCCGTCAGCCTCGACCGCATCTCGCAGCCCGACGAGGGGTCGTCGCAGAGTTTGTTCACCCGTCTTCGTGGCGCGTGGGCCCATCGTCGTGACCCCGAAGCGCTGCTCGATGCCGAGGCCGAAGCGGCCAGGGAAGCCGAAGAGCAGAACTTCGGCGGGCGCCCCGCCCCAATTGCTGCGAACGAAGGGCGCGGCCTCAAAGTCGCCCTGATCGGTGGCGTGATCGGCATCGTCGGTGTGCTGCTGCCGTGGGCGAACGACGCTGGTTTCGCCACCAGCCACTCCCGGCGCGGTGACGACTCACTCGTCGGCGAGACCTTCAATGGCCTGTCGGCCAACGGCGGTTCCTTCTGGGGATTCTTCGTGCTCGTCGCGTCGCTGTTCGTCCTGCTCGCCGGCATCTTGCGCATGACCCGACCCGACTCGGGACGCTTCATGTCGGCCGACGGGGTGGTCATCGCGGCGTTCATTGCCCTCGGCGCCTCACTGTCCTACGTGATGGGATCGGCAGCGGCCACCGCCGTCGACTTCGACAAGGGCATCGGCCCCTGGGTGGCCCTCGGCGCCTCGGCCATCATGATCGTCGGCGGAATCATCGCCTTAAGCGACGCCCCATACGCCCCGCACCGACCCGTGGCCTCCACACTCGAATGGCACCGGGTTATCGGTGGCGTAATCGCACTGCTGTTGGCAATTGCAGGCACTTTCTCGGGTTGGTCCTTCGATGAGCGCAACGACTCGGTCCTTAGTGCTGAAGACGAAGCACTCATCGAAGAGCTCCGTGCCCTCGCAGAAGCGGACCCGACCCAGGTCAACAGGATCAACATCGAGGTGCAGACGATTTACAACAGCGCCCGCCAGTCCGAGAAGATCATCAGCGACTCGTGGACCGACATCGGCGCGGGCATGGGCTGGCCGTCATTGATCCTGGCGATCCTCAGCCTCGCTGCTGTGCTCGTGGCCTCTGGCCTGATCGGCAGCAGCGAACAGCACCACAAGTGGCGCTGGAGCGCGATCTCGATGGGTCTGGGCGCCGCCACCTCGGTGGTCGGTCTCGCCTGGATTGCCTCCGTCACTCGAGCGACCGATCCGAGCTACATCGTCGGTGTCGGCTCGTTCCTCGTGATGGTCGCCGGCGTCTTCTTCGTCTCGTCCGGACGAGGGCTCGTGCGCGAGTTCTTCCGGACCGAAGTGTTCGACGACGACCCCGAGGTCGACGTCGTCGAATCGTCCAGTGAGGCCGAGGACGCTGTTCCTGAGCCTGTCTGAAGGCCAATGCCGGTCCACCTGGTGGCCTTTTTGGCCCCGCGCGTGCGGTCAGGACGGCCCAACGGACTATCCTCAAGACCGCTGTGTGACGCCTGTCGCACAGCACATTATTCCCGGGAGGGGAAACACATGAACAAGAGCATGAAGCTGCTCATCGCCCTGCTTGCGGTGTTCGGTCTAGTCGCTGCTGCGTGCGGCGACGACGACGACAGCACCACCGCCGATGCCGGTGCTAGCGACGCCGCCGACGAGCCGGCGGCTGACGAGACCGGCGCCGAAGACGCCCCGGCCGAGGACGCCGCCGACGAGGATCACTCCGATGACATTTCCTCGATCGGTGCTGGTGTCGAGGTGACCATGGGTCGTGCCAACTGGGCATCCGGTTACATCCAGGCCGAAATCTACAAGCAGACCCTTGAGCAGGCCGGTTACACCGTGTCCAGCCCCTCGCTGCTTGAGCTCGACCCATCGGCTGGCTACCTCGCCATGGCCGAGGGTTCGATGGACTTCTGGACCAACAGCTGGTACCCGGGCCACCTCTCCTGGCACGAAGCCGAGCTGACCGACGGCTCGCTCGTTGGTGATCACGTCAGCATCGTCGACGGTCTCTTCGCCGGCGCTGGTGTTCAGGGCTTCCTGATCACCAAGTCGGTTGCCGAAGAAAACGGCATCACCTCGATGCAGCAGATCAACGACGACCCGGCGATCGCCGCCTTGTTCGACACCGACGGCAACGGCACGGCCGAAATCTTCGGCTGCCAGGAAAGCTGGACCTGCGACAACATCATCACCGCACAGATCGCTTACTACGGTTGGGACAACATTGAGCAGACCATCGCCAGTTACGACGCGATGTTCGCTCAGGCCACCGACCTCGCCAACGCTGGCGACCCTATGGTGATCTACACTTGGACGCCCTCGTCCTACGTGACCACCCTGATTCCAGGTGACAACGTGCTGTGGCTGACCATGGAAGAGACCGACATCATCGACGATTCGAACCCGAGCGGCGTTGAGGGTGGCGAGTTCTACGATCAGCGTCCGGGCTTCGACGGCTTCGGTGCGGACTTCTGCACCCAGCCCTGCCAGCTCGGCTGGAAGCCGGCTGACATCCAGGTCACCGCCAGCAACGACTTCCTGGCTGCCAACCCGTTCGTTGAGGCGCTGTTCCCGCTGATGCGTCCGTCGGTCATCGACGTCTCGATCCTCCAGGTCGAGCAGAGCAACGGCGACGGCTCCGAAGCCGCGGTCGAGTCGATCGCCGCTGGCTGGATCGCCGACAACCAGGACCTCGTGAGCTCGTGGCTCGAAGAGGCAGCTGCCGCTGTCAGCTGATCCTCGTGATCATCTGACGTCCCACACGGGACGGTAGAGACTTCCTGAGAAGGGGTGGGGCTTCGGCTCCACCCCTTCGTCGTTCCTGGATTGCTCGTCGAGACCACCCACCGCCAACTGGGCGCGACAGCGCAGCCCATCCGCGCCGGTGAAGGCCGGCACCGGTCGAGTCAGGTGTCGGGAAGCACCACAGCCTGGGCGGCAATCACACCATCGGGGGTGTCGGCGATCGACGGCGGTGGTCATGTCAGCCCTGGGTCCAGGGAAGGCCCGCATATTTCCAACCTGCTGCGCCGGGACCACCCTCAAAACCTTGCGTCACGTTGTAGGTGGTGCCGAAGCCGG
>CAJWHS010000121.1 GCA_913041415.1 uncultured Acidimicrobiaceae bacterium
CGATACGTTGCGAGCCGTTCCCGAAAGCGCTCCGGCCGACACCCGCACCAAAGCACTCCGCGCCCGACAAGTCGCCACCAGCCTGATCGACGACATCGATGCCGTGCGCTGGCCGACCGACAGCGAGGTCATGTGGGTCGACGGTCCGGCGTCCAATCCGGGGCTGCGGTCGACCCCGATCGCCGTCGACTCGTTGCTGTCAGAGAACCTCTGGGCGAAGCGGGCGGGCGTACTCACGTCGGCAACCCTGCCGCCGAAAGCGACGAGTCGGCTCGGCCTGCCTGACGACACGGCAAGCCTCGACGTCGGCAGCCCCTTCGACTATCAGAGTAACGCACTCCTTTACTGCCCGACCCACCTCCCTGATCCCCGTAACGAGGGGTTCCGCAGCGCCCAGCATGCCGAGATCGAAATCCTGATGGCAGCGGCCGGTGGGCGCACGCTTGCGCTGTTCACCTCGTTTTCGGCGATGCGAGAAGCGGTCGAATGGCTCGAGGGTCGTCTCCCCTGGAAGATTCTGATGCAGGGCGACGGCGCCAAGAACGCACTCCTTCGCGAATTCGTCGAGGACGAGGAGACATCACTGTTTGCGACGATGTCGTTCTGGCAGGGAGTCGACGCCCCCGGCCGAACGTGCAGCCTGGTAATTGTCGACCGCATCCCGTTCCCACGCCCGAACGAGCCGATCCTGCAGGCTCGACGCGACCTAGCGGGCAAGGCCGCCTTCGGCACGATCGACCTCCCACGCGCGGCAACCCTGCTCGCCCAGGGGGCCGGACGCCTCATCCGCAGCAGCACCGACCGCGGCGTGGTCGCAGTGCTCGATCCCCGCCTGGCAACCGCCCGCAGCTACCGCTGGGAGCTTGTCAACGCGCTTCCGCCGATGACTCGCACCAAGGACCGCAACAACGTCACCCGATTCCTCCAGGGACTCCGCGACGACGAGGTCTTTCAGTAACCGAGTTCGGCGACCGACTCGGGGCGCCGCTGCCAGTTCTTCTCGACCTTCACGAACAATTCGACGAAGGCGCCCTCGGGCAGCTGGCGCCGCACGGCAGTTCCAGCCTTCTTGAGGTTCTCGCCGCCCTTTCCGATGACCATGGCCTTCTGCGACTCACGCTCGACAAGGACCTCGCAGCGGATCCGAGGCCACTCCCACTCAGTCACTCGTGTGGCGATCGAGTGCGGCAATTCCTGACGCGCAACCGCAAGCAACTGCTCCCGCACGAGCTCTGCCACCCAGAAGGGGTCGGGCACATCGGTGACCATGTCGTCCGGATAAAACTTCGGGCCGGGCGGGAGGCGAGCGCAGAGGTGCGCGACCAACGGGTCGACGCCGTCGCCAGTGCGGCCGCTGACTGGGAACCAGGCGGCAGCGTCGAGTTCCGACGTGACGCTCAACTGCTCGAGGACCTGCTCGGGTTTAGCGATGTCGGCCTTGGTGACGACCACGATCGCATCCTTCGGCAAGGACTCGGCGATGAAGGCATCCCCTCGCCCGTACGGCGCCGTGGCGTCGACGACGAAGCACGCGATGTCAACATCGCTCAGCGCGTCGGCGGCGGTCGCATTGAGGCTCGTGCCGAGCGCACTACGCGGCTTGTGGATGCCGGGCGTGTCGACAAAGACGATCTGATGCGTGTTGCTCGTCAGCACGCCTCGTACTTGTGTGCGGGTGGTCTGGGGCTTGTCGCTGACGATTGAGACCTTCTGACCGAGGATCTTGTTCAGCAGGGTCGACTTGCCGGCATTGGGTCGCCCCACGAGGGTGACGAAGCCGGAACAGAAATCATCGGGCGGCACCGAGATCTCGCTCACGACTCAGCCTCAGACTGAGCCCGGTCGACGCTGACCGAGGTGATGCGCCGACCTTCCATGCGCTCGACGCGGAGCTGTACCCCATTCGAGTCGACCGTCTCCCCGACCTCGGGTACGTGTCCCAACACGCTGAAGATCAAGCCGCCGACCGTGTCCCAGTCGCCGTCGACGAACTCGAGTTCCAGCAGGCTTTCGAGCTGATCGACCGGCATCCGGCCATGGACCAGCAGCTTGCCACCCGCGAGCGGCCGGACGAGTGGTTCCTCGCAATCGGTCTCATCGACGATCTCGCCGACGAGTTCCTCCACCACGTCCTCAAGCGTCACGAGTCCGGCAGTGCCGCCGTACTCGTCGATGACGATCGCTAGGTGGTGATCTCCAGCTTGCATCTCTCGAAGCAATTGATCAGCGTGCTTGGTCTCGGGCACGAAGCGGGCCTTGCGCATCAGCGAGACGACTGTGCGATCGCCGCCACCCGCCCGCTCGACGCGAACAAGGTCCTTCACGAGACATACCCCGACGATGTTGTCGATGCCGTCGCCGAAGACCGGAAGCCGGCTGAAGCCCTTTTCATCGGCGAGATCGAGCACCGTGGAGATCGTGTCGTCGGAACTGACGGTGGTCATGTCGGTGCGAGGCACCATGACCTCGCGCACGATCGCGTCGCCGAGGGCGAACACCGATGTGATCAGTTCCTTCTCGCCCTCTTCAATGCCGGCGCCGGCAGCCGCCGCTTCCGTCATCGCAAGGAGTTCGTCTTCGGAAACCACCGGAGCTCCGGGAGGGCCAGGGAGGATGATGTTGCCGATGGCGGTGAGCAGGCGGGTCAGCGCTCGAAGCGGCGCAATCCGCAACAGCGCACGCAGGATGCGGGCCGAACGCAGCGCCGCACGGTCGATGTGCTGCAGCGCCCAGATGCGAGGGATGGCCTCGGCGAAGATATAGAGCGCCGCTGCGGAGCAGACCGCTGCGATCATCACCCCACCTGCCCCATGGGGGTCGGCGACAAGTGTCACGACGATGGTGATCGCGCCGACGTGCGCAGAGACACGCGACAGCAGCAGCGGGGCGAGCGTGGTCTCGCGCTCGCCAAGCACCTCGACCAGCGCCGCCGCGCCCGGGTGCTCTTCGTGGTCAAACCCGCCGGCCCGAGCGCGAGAAATGCGGGTCATCGCCGTCTCGGCCGCCGCAGTCGCGGCCGCGATCAAGACGAAGATTGCGGCGACGACACTCCCGACGAGCAGACTGGTGCTCATCGGTGATGCGCCTGCAGCAACTTCTGCTCCAACGCCTCCATCAGCTCGGCTTCTTCGTCGACCTCGTGATCGTGGCCGAGCAGGTGCAACACGCCGTGCACCACGAGAAGCGCGAGTTCGTCATCGAGGGTTCCCCGATGATGGCCCTGGCCTTCGTGGTCGGGCGCGTTCGCAGCGGCGATCGTGGCGCACACGACGATGTCGCCAATCAAGTCATTGGGCTCACTCGCATCGGGGCCGTCGAGCGCGAAGGACAGCACGTCGGTCGGCGTGTCCTTGTCGCGGTGTTCGAAGTTGAGCTGCTGGATCGTCGCCTCATCGACGAACAGCAGGTTGCACTCACCGGCGGTGATGCCCTGGGCAATGAAGGCGGCGACAGCAAGCGATTGCAAACGGTCGAGATCGACGTCGACATCGGCTTGTTCGTCGACCGCAACGACGTCAGGAACCTTCTGGCTCACGGGGAGCCACGCCCCTCAGGCGACGCCTTCTCGTACGCATCGACGATGTCCTGCACGATCCGGTGCCGCACGACGTCGCGGCCGCCGAGTCGAGCAAACGCAATGCCATCAATGTGCCCCAGGACCTTCTCTAGGTTGCCGAGCCCCGACCGGCCGCCCTGAACATCGACCTGAGTGATGTCGCCGGTGATGACGGCCTTGGATCCGAACCCGATGCGAGTCAAAAACATCTTCATCTGCTCGGGCGTGGTGTTCTGGGCCTCGTCGAGAATGATGAACGACGCGTTGAGCGTGCGGCCACGCATGAAGGCGAGCGGGGCGACCTCGACGATCCCCCGATCGAGCAAGCGCTCCATACCGTCGTTGCCGACCATGTCATGCAGGGCGTCATAGAGCGGACGCAGATAGGGATCGACCTTCGCCATCATGTCACCCGGCAAGAACCCCAACCGCTCGCCTGCCTCGACCGCCGGGCGGGTGAGGATGATGCGTTCGACCTCGCCGGCCTGCAGAGCCCGGACTGCCATCGCAACGGCGAGCCACGACTTGCCGGTACCCGCAGGACCGATGCCGAAGGTGACCACGTTGTCCGCGATCGCCTCGACATAAGCCTTCTGGCCTGCCGACTTCGGCCGGATCACACGCCCCTTGTCGGCCCGAAGGATGTCGTGGGTGAAAACCAACGAGGGTTTCTCGTCGGCACGAACCATGTCGATCGTTCGATCGAGCGTGCGCTCGTCGACACGCTGGCCGCGCTCGGCGAGCACCACAAGCTCTTCGAACAGGGTGGCCGCAACCGAAGCGTCAGGCCCCGACACGTGGACTTCGTTGCCACGAACCGTGATGTCGGCCTCCGGCAGGGCCTCCTCAATGCGGCGTAGATGTCGATCGTGTTCGCCAAGCAGGGGACCCATCAGGTGGTTTCCAGGGACTCGGATGGTGATGGAGGGCGCAGCCATGGGTGACGCGAGCGTACCGCCGCTGCGCAGAGCACCGACAGGGGCAGGCGCCACCGTGGCTAGGGTCGGACCCGTGGACTCCGACCCTCAACCGCCCGATCGTCCGGTCGACCTCACGTCCGACGATCCACTGGCGGCCCTGCAACGGTGGGTCGCCGATGGCCAGGTAGACGAAGCGGCTCGGGCTCGCTCCCGACGCCGCTGGCTCGAGAAAGCCGCGATCGAGGAGGCAACCCTCGGCGGTGTTCTCCTCGATCTGGCCGAGCGCGGCCGGCCGGTCATCGTCCGCACCCTCGCCGGCCACCGCGTCACTGGGCCGATCATCGCCTTCGGAGCCGACTTCGTCGGCGTTCGTGACCCTCGTCTCGGCGACACGCTCGTGCCGACAACCCGCATCGCGACTGTGCAACCGGCACCGGGCGACGATCTACCCGCTGGCGACCGGCGCCACGACGTCATCTTGGCCTTCGGTGATGCGCTGATGGAACTCGCCGCCGAACGACCCGACGTCATGGTCGGTGCCGGAGACGAAACCCTCCGAGGCGAACTCCGCACGGCCAGCTCCAAGGTCGTCACCCTCGCG
>CAJWHS010000122.1 GCA_913041415.1 uncultured Acidimicrobiaceae bacterium
TTGTGACCTTTCCGGTCGCCTACACGAAGGGCACCGAGTTCAAGTCCGCCGCCCGACGCCGGGCCGAGCAGATCACCTACTTCGACCGTTGGGGCTTCACGAAAACCCGCGCGTCCGAGGACGGCGGCGTCAACTTGAAGGACGGACTCGGCGTAGTGGCCGAGGTCGACATCGAGGCGACCCCGCGAAAGGTTTGGCCTTTCATTAGCGACATCGAGTTCCCGGTGGACGCCAGCGAGGAGTTGCAAGGCGCGGAGTGGAACGGTGAGGCGCGGGGCCTCGGCGCCACCTTCACGGGCCACAACAAGCTCGGCGATATGGAGTGGTCGATCGAGAACTACGTCACCGACTATGTGGAAGGCCGCATCTTCGAGTGGGGCACGGTCGACCCGGCGAGTCCGGGTGGACGTTGGCGGTTCGAGATCGTGGACCAGGGCCTTGGAAGTCGGCTGCGGTTCTCGATGGAGATCGGCACCGAGAACAATCTGACAATCGGGTTCGCCGAAGCATCGGAGAATCCCGTTGCGGTGATCAATGGGCGTCGCAAGCAGATCCGCAGCAACATGCAACGGACCTGCGACGCCATCAAGGCCGCCGTCGAAGCGACGGACTAACCAGCGTTCGGTCACGTCGGGGGCGGTCGCCGGCGTCGAACGCTCGCGGCGAGGAACCCTCAGCCGCTGTGAGGCACGTACCGGTTGCCGGCGTCAGGGTTGTCGGATGCGGCGATCCGCTTCTGCACGTCGGTCAACTCGCTGCGCGCTTCTCGGCTGTAACGCGGGTTTGCCGCGACTTCGTCGCCCGGCAGCGGCGGCAGCGTGAAGCTCGTGTACACGACCTTGCGCGGATGCGCCGACGGTGGATACGCCCGGTGCAGCGTGTCGCTGCAGTGGATGGTGAGATCCCCGGTAGTCGTCTCGAGCAGCTTCGCCGGCAGGTCGAGCTGCTTGTCGCGCACCGATGCAGTGGTGTTCGCCCGATGGGACCCTGCAACGACACCGAGCGCGCCACTGACCCGGTCGGCGCCCGTGACCGAGATGCCGACAGTGAGGCTGTTGCACTTATAGCTGTGCAGCCCCTGACCGCAGTCCTTGTGCCAGGGCAGGTCGGATAGGCCAGCGACGATATCGAGCGGCTTCACAAGCCCCTCGCACTTGGTCGGGGCCCGATGGCCGTCTCCGGTGAGGCCGGCGAGGCGAGTGAGCCGTTCGTCGGCGAGGGTGGCTCGAACAGCTGCCGACTTCTCCTGGAAGTTTAGCGTGCGGACCGCAACCTGCTTGCCGTCGGCATCGGTGCACCACCAGTACTCCGGATCGGCATCGCGCGCCGCAGCGATCGACTGGTCGATATCGGCTTCGATCGCTGCCATCTCCGACGGATCAAACACGTCGTGGAGGTGGAGGAATCCGGCCTCGGCGAGGAAGTGGGCCAGGTCTTCCGGGTCGTCGTCAAGGCCGAATCGACGGTCGACGTCGAGTGGTTCACCGTCGAGATCGCGCATGACAACCGCACCGGGCTCATGCACTGGCCGGCCTTCGCAGAGCGCCCGCAACGCCGGCTCCCAATGGATCCAGTCGTCAAGCGACCCGGCGGTGATCTGCACCCGGGAGGTCATCGCCAGGCCCATCGTCGACTGTCGATCCTGGAGGAGATCGGAGAGGGCGTCGGCCTCCAACTCGGCGACGATCCCGGCCCGATCGACACCATCGACGATCGACAGCGTGTCCCCCTCCACCGTGAGGGTGGCCGCTCGTTCACCAACTCGAAGGCCGAGCGCCGGGAGATTCTTGAAACGCACGCCTCGAGCAGCGAGAGGACCGTGGTTGGCGAGTAACGCCGGCACCATTTCGTCGAGCGCTTGGTCGGCGTCGAGCGCGACCTCGTCGATGTGGAGCCGACACCGGTGATCGACCGTCATGAGAGTCTCCCTTCGACGATAGCGGTGATATGACGGTACGCCGCTGCAGGGCGAACCTCAAGCGAGCGGCGACCGGGCCGCCCAACCCGAAGATGGTGATCAGGGACGGAGATGTTCCAGGAGAAAGGCGTAGATGTCTGCTGACTCCTCGATGATTTTGGCGGTCGGCTTGCCCATGCCGTGACCGGCGCGGGTCTCGACCCGCTCGAGCAGGGGCTGCTCAGAGCCGCCACCGGCCTGATGTTGGATCTCGGCGGCGAACTTGTGGGCGTGCATCGGCACGACGCGGTCATCGGACTCGGCCGTCATGATCAGCAGCGGCGGGTACTCGACGCCCGACTCGATGTTGTGGAGCGGTGAGTACTCGATGAGCCACTCGAACGCCTCGGAGTCGGCAGCATCGCCGTACTCGACGGTCCAGAAGCGCCCGGCGGTGAAGTGCTGGAAGCGCAGCATGTCGATTACCGGCACCTGCGAGATCACGGCGCCGAACAGGTCGGGTCGCTGCAACATCGTCGCCGCCGTGAGCAGGCCGCCGTTCGAACCGCCTCGGATCCCGAGTGTCTCGGCCGTGGCGATGCCTGCGGTGAGCAGGTGCTCACCGCAGGCGATCAGATCGTCGAACACCTGCTGCTTGTTGCCGAGCGAACCCTGCTCGTGCCACGGCTCACCATGCTCGGAGCCGCCTCGAAGGTTGGCGACGACGACGATGCCGCCGGCCTCGAGGAACGCAAGTCGGGCCGGGCTGTAGGTCGGGGTGAGGTTGATCGTGAAGCCGCCGTAGCCGTACAGCTCGACTGGTCCTGGGAGCGCGGCATCAGCGCAACGGATGACGAACATGCCGACCTCGGCGCCATCGGTAGACACGGCATGCATGCGTTCCACAAGCAGATCGGAAGGATCGATCGGCGGCTCGCTCCCCGCCCACACTTCGGTGACACCGTCCTCTGCTCGCAAAACGGTAGGGGGCTCGACGAACGACTGGTAGCCGAGGAAGACGGTCGGTTCGGCGAACCGGCCGGCGAGTCCGGTGATCGTGCCGAGCCCCGGGAGCGGAAGAGAACCGAGCTCGGTGCCGTCGGTCGAGTAGCGGGTGAGTCGGGCGGAGGCCTCGACAAGGTGGTTGACCAGCAACTCGCCTGCGAGGGCAGCCGACCACTCAAGCGCATGCTCGGTCTCCGCAAGCAGCGTGATCCACGAGTCGGGATCAGGCGACGCAAGATCGACGGCGACGATGCGTCCGTTCGGGGCGTCGCGGTCGGTCTGAACCAGAAAGCGGCTGTCGTCGCCGTCGGCAACATGGAGCATGACTTCGTGGGCGGCAATACCTCGTTCGACCAAGCGGACCCATGCAGCCGGATCGACGGTGCCGCCGGACGAGATCGTGTCGCCGTGGGCGGCCAGATCGAGATACAGCAGGCCGTTGCGACGGTCGGTTCCGAGCACCTCGGCAAGTACCAGGTAGCGCAGATCTTCGGTGAGCTCGACCATGTAGATGGGCTCGGGGTCGGCGTCGTTGTGGAAGACGAGCGGATCGTCAGCTTGCTCGGTGCCGATGCGGTGGTAGTGCACCGAAGGGTCCTTCACCGGTGCCGTCGACCCGGGTTCGGTCTCGGGCCAGCGCACATAGAAGAAACCATCGCCCAGCCAGGCGATGCTCGTGAACCGCAAATGATCGAGCCGGTCGGTGAGTTCGTCGCCGTTGTCGGTGCGACGAACGGCGAGTTGCTGACGGTCGCTCCCCGCCTCGGCAAGCAGATAGGCGAAGAGACGGCCATCGTCGGACAGTGCCGAACCGACGACCGCTACGGTGCCGTCGTCGGACAGCGTGTTCGGGTCAAGCAAGACGACCGGTTCGGCAGCACCGTGTTGCACCCAGTAGGTCGGCTGGTCGGCAAGGCCGTCGTTGTGGCTCCACACCATCATCCGGTCGGCGCCTTCCCCGCGAACCTGTGGTGGTTCCGTGCGGGGGATGTCCCACAACTCGGTCATGCGCTCGATGAGACCAGCCCGGTCGGGAAGCCCGGCGAGATACGGACCGGAGACGGCGTTCTGGGCGGCGACGAAGTCGGCGGTCTCGTTCGAGTCGAGGTCCTCAAGCCACCGGTAGGGGTCGGCGATCTCGCGCCCGTGGTGGAGATCGACCACATCACCTCGGCGTGCGGGGGGATAGGTGAAGGTCATCTCCGGAGGCTAGTCAGGGGTGCTGGGCTGCCCATCGTGCGGCGGCGACTCCCGCCCGGTGACCCGTGCTGAGCGACGCCTGGATCAGGTAACCGCCGGTCGGGGCGTCCCATGCAACCATCTCGCCGGCTACCCAGGTGCCGGGCCGGTCGAGGAGCATGCCGGTGTCGTCGATGGCATCGAGGGCGACACCGCCGGTGGTTGAGATGGCGCGATCGATCGGAGCCAGACCTTCGACTGGGATCGGCACGGCCTTGGCGAGGTCGGCAATCGCCGTCGCATCGGTCGGTAGCCGATTGCCGGTGGCGTCGCGAAGGAGGGCGATGTCGACGGGGCTGAGTCCGCCTTTCCGGAGCCAGGTCGATACGGAGTCCTTGGGCCGGCGGCGATCGACGAGACGGGCCGCCAATGCGTCGCCGTCGAGGTCGGGTTGCAGGTCGAGTTCGAGCCCGTGTCCGCTTCGGAGTTCGGGACCCAGGGCGTAGATCGGGCCGCCTTCCAGGCCGGTTGCGGTGATCATCGGTTCTCCTCGAACGCTGCGACCTCCGGCGCTGAGGGCGGCGTTCTTGATCGGCACCCCTTCGAAACGTTGGAGCAACGGTGCCGACCAGGCGACGAGCACCCCCGCATTCGACGCAGCAAATGGGACCACCGGAATTCCTGCCGTCTCGACGTGGGCAAGCCACGAACCATCACCGCCGACCGACGGCCAGCTTGCGCCACCGAGGGCGAGCACGGTGGCACCGTCGTCGGTGAAGCCCGCCCACGTCTCCCCCGTTCGCATCGCTACGCCGAGACCGGCGAGCCGGGCCGTCCAGGCCCGCAACAGACCGGTGGCTCGCATCGCGGCGGGAAACACCCGGCCCGACGAGCCGACGAACGTGTCGGCACCGAGTTCATCAGCCCACGCGCGCACGGCGTCGGGCGGAAACGC
>CAJWHS010000123.1 GCA_913041415.1 uncultured Acidimicrobiaceae bacterium
TGCCCGATGACCTCGGCCCCATCGGCCCCATCGGCCCCATCGGCCCCATCGGCCCCATCGGCCCGCCCAGCCCTGGCATCTAAACACCAAACCAACCAACCCACCCCCAACCCCGAGACGGAAGCGGCCCCGCCGCTTCCGTCTCCGCGTCCGGAAACGGCACACGCTGCGTCGACTCGACCCCACGCAACTGATAGCCGCAGATCGTTGGGCGTGGGGGTACCCGGAGAACGACGACATCACCCGCACAAGTCGACAAGTTCTCATACGTCGTGCGGATCCGAGCCGGGGGTTGCTCCTCACCTTCACGCGTCAACCATCGGGTGAGATGCCGCGTGCGCTACCCAGCCGAGCGCCCTTGCGATGGGGAGCGGTAGCGTTTGTTGGCGATGAGTCCCACGCTGGCACCCTCTGATCGATCCGCTTACGCAGTCGGCACGTTCTTCGCTGGTGCTGGCGTGATGCACTTCACACGACCGGACTTCTTCGAAGCGATCGTGCCTCGCTGGTTTCCGAGCCCGAAGTTTGCCAACCAGGCGTCCGGCGCTGCGGAGATCGTCCTTGGCCTCGGCATGATCTCGCGTCGAACGCGTCCGTTGGCGGCTCGCGGACTCCTCGTGCTGACGGCTGCGGTCTACCCGGCCAATATCGACATGGCGATCAACGATGTCGTCGTGAAGCCAGGCGATAACGGTTGCGTGGAGCGGGTCGAGGGGGTCAAAGCAGCACGGCCTGTGAATCTTCTTCGCTTGCCGCTGCAGTTTGTGATGGCGTGGGCCATCCGCCGCCACCTCCGCCCGCGCTGACCCGGATCAGAGGTGGCTGGCGTGCTTTGCTGTCCGCTAGTAGATCGCCATGAGCTCGGCGGCAACGATCAAGGCGACGAAGACAAGATTCACGACTCGGAAGATCACGATTGGCGTCTTTACCAGCCGCTGTCCCATGGCACTCATCTCGAATCCATCGAGATCGCTTAGTCCCGCCATCATGTCTTGCAGGCCGTCATCCATGAATGCGAGGGACCAGAGCGAGCCGAGCACGATGAACGTTGCTAGCGAAAGCTGAATTCCTGAGTCCGATAGGCCGGCGCCGCCAAAACCCAGAACAATCATCAGGGCTGCGTGGGAAATGGTGAATGTCATCACGATCATGCGGATGTCTGCTGCGCGGGTACGCACTAGATCGAAGGTCTTTTGCTGGTCCATCGGACGTCCTTTTCGTTTGGCAACCTGCCATCCAGAAACGTAATCCCCACGGATATCCGTGGTCGCCATCCCAGTGGTTTGCGACGCTCACCTTGCGCGGTTGGTTCTCGACGACACATGGCTTTTCGGGGAGGTCTCGGGGCCGAGGTCACGCCTAACAAGTAGGAACAGCACCCGACGCCGCCAACGGGTACGGTCGATGCCCGTCGGCATGCGCCTGCGTGTCGATAGCGCAAGCTACGGAGGATCCGACATGATCATCGCTATCGCCACATTCAGGTGCCAGGAAGACAAGAAACAAGACTTGCTTGATTGGCTCGCTGGTGAAGACGGCCTCGTGAAGACAAGGGCGTACGAGGGCTGCCAACTCGTCGAAACCTTGAGTTCCCCGGATTCGAGCACGGTCATGCTCTACGAGAAGTGGGACTCGGTCGAACACCATCAGGCCTACGTTGGATGGCGTCTCGCCAACGGGCTCGCAGAGATGTTGGAAGAGATGCTGGAGTCTCCGCTCGAGGTCGGGTACTTCGACTTCACCGACATCTGAAACACCGCCTTACCTGCCGGCGGTGCACGGGCGGGCGGCTGATGCCAAACCTTATGGGTCAGGCGTGAGGAGCGGTGCGAGTTCAGCGATGTGAGACGGGCCAATCCCGCAGCATCCACCGATCATCGTGGCGCCTGCGTCCCGCCACGCTGGGACGTGGGCGGCATACTCTGTCGGGCTGATCGCACCGTCATGGATAATCGCGCCGTCGACCATGCGCGCTGCGTGCGCCCATACCCCTATCGGGCCATTCCAAGCGGCCTTAAGACCTTGAATGCCGCGTTGAGCGACACGGACGTCGGAGTGCATGATCACCATCGCGTCAACTGCGGAGTAGTCCGAGGCAATCGAAACCGCGTCCCGGAGTAGGCCACCTTCGCGTAGTTCGATCGGGTTGCCGATCTCGTCTGCCTCGCAGCCCTCTTCGGGCCCGAGCGAAAACCCAACCCAGATCGGTAGCCCCGCCACAGACGCGCCCTCGAGCGTGGACTTCATGCGGGGAATATCGACCATCATCTCCAAGATCAGCAGTTCCACCCCGGCGTCGCGCATGATCGCCGCCTGGGTAGCGGTGTCATTGCGCAGGGTGACGAGATCGGGGCGGTCACCTGAGAAGCTCCAGTTGCTGATTCCTGCGCCAACGACCACATGATCGGCAGCAGATCCGGCTGCGGCACGGGCCTCGAGTGCGATCGCGACTGCGCGACGGTTGACTTCCTCGAAGTGTTCCGGCGCGCCGACATCTCGCAGAATGTTGGCCCCGGTCGCAAAGGTGTTAGCGACGATGACCCGGGCCCCGAGCTTGAGATAGTCGGTGTGGATCGACCCGACGATTTCTGGATGGCTCAGGGCTGCGGCGCCACTCCAGCCGTGTTCCGAATGCGGCACACCGCGCCGAATGCACTCCGAACCCGTGCCGCCATCGATCAGGATCGGCGTGTCGGAACGTGCGTCGGTAAGGAGATCGTCGTAGCGGGGCATGAGGCCGATTCTGCCACCCCGGCGCCGCCGGGCCTCGCCAGCTACTTCGGCTTGGTGACGATCCAGCCCCGACGTCGGACTTCCAACACCAGCGATTTGGTGGAAGCGGAACGCACGGCCCGCTCCATTGCGGCACGCTCCTCGTCGGTCACGCCATTCCGTTTCGGTGCACCGTCAGCCTGCTTCGGCTTCTGCTTCCGCTCCAAACTGCCCTTCGCCTCTGCCTGCTGGTCGGCCTCGAACTCCGCCTGCTGGAGCTGATCGATCAACTCCTGAGCCTCGTCAGCGGTGAACCGGCCGGCCGCCTGACGCTGGTTGAACCCCATCGGGCCGCGGGCATCTTTGAAGTCGGCGTGGCCGGCGTTCTGCAATAGCTCGAGCAGCTCAGTCACCTGCCGATTCGATGCGGCTGGTCCTGCACTCTGCCCGAACGCCATGATCAGAGTCTCGCATCTCGCCGAAGCGAGCGGGGGCGACACACGTCGGAGGTGCCATGAAAGTCGGAGTTCAACTACCGGAGGTGGAGTGGGAAGTCCCGTTCCCCGAATACCTCGCAATGGCACGTGCCGCGGAGGAGGTCGGGTTCGACTCGATCTGGGTTGGCGACCATCTCATCTACGACCTACCCGACGGTGCCCGAGGCCCATGGGAAGCATGGACAACGCTCGCTGCGATCGCCGCCGCGACTGAACGGGTCGAGATCGGGCCACTCGTCGCCAGCACCAGTTTCCAAGCACCGCCGATGCTTGCGAAACAGGCGGCAACCGTCGACGCGATCTCGCAAGGCCGACTGATCCTCGGGCTCGGCGCCGGCTGGAACCAGCGAGAATACGACGCCTTCGGCTTCGCATACGACAAGCGAGTCAGTCGCTTTGAAGAGGCATTCACCATCATCCGGACGCTGCTGCGCGACGGCGAGATCGACTTCCACGGCCAGTTCTACGACGTCGATCGCTGCGTGTTGCATCCCCGGTCGCCCCGACCGGGCGGGCCGCCGTTGATGCTCGGTTCGATCGGCTCTCGGATGCAGTCGATTGCACTCCCCCACGTCGATTCCTGGAACGTGTGGTGGTCCGACTACGGCAACACGCCAGAGGCGTTCGCCGCCTTGAAAGACCGCGTGGACGAAACCGCCCTTGCTGTCGGCCGAGATCCGGTGACACTCGACGCGACCGCCGCAGTGCTCGTGCAACTCGAAGGCGGCGGCGGTCGAGTCATGGGCGATTACGGCGCCGGAGCGACGATCGAACCGATTACCGGTTCTCCAGCCGAGATCGCCGAACAGCTCGCTGCGTTCGGTGATGCCGGCGCCTCGCACATCCAACTCGTCGTCGATCCGATCACTCAGCGATCGATCGAGTGGCTCGCCGCTGTGCTGGATCTTCTGCCCGGGCGCTAGCGCTCGAATCGATCAGCGCCACGGGGCGTCGTAGGCCGGGTCGTGCTCGGCAAGGATCGACGACGCGATCATGTTGAGGTCGATCGTCCAGTCGTAGCTGGCGTCGAACGTTGCGAGGTCGACGCCATAAATCGCCTGGAGCCAGACGAGGCTGGCGAGATCCTCGAGGATGAAGTCGGCGTGACCGAAACTATCGCGGAACACGCCACTGCCGTTCGAGCCGACGAGCTCCGTTACGACGTCAAGTTCGTCGTCGGCGTATCGGGTGTAGAGCTCACCTGCGCTCCAGCCGTAGGGGATCGCGAAAATCGTGGTGTCTGGGTACTCGGCCCGCAACGATTCGATCAGCGGATGAGCAACCGCCGGGTACGCGACGTCGAGCGCAGCTGCGTAGCTCGCTGCGGTGTAGCTGACGGGGTTCGTGATCCACGGAATTGCGACGAACACGATCGTGTCCGGGTTGGCGGCAAGGGCGTAATCGATCCAGTTCACGTAACCGGTGAGCGACGGATACGTCGGGTGATAGGTCATCCCGAAAAGTTCAACATCGCCTTCGTCGAGCTCGGCCTGAATCGCGGCCCGCTTGGTGTCCTGGAGCCACAGGCCCTCAGGTGAGCCGGTCGCTCCGCCCGAGAACACGACCTCTTGGGTATGGGCGTCGAAACCGGCCAGCGGGGCGAGGACCGCCATCTCCTCGGCCATTGGCCTGAAGAAGCTGTGGCCGATGAAAAGCGAGTCGAAGCCATCGCCAGGGCTCGGGCCACCGCAGGACGGCGAAGACGGATCGACCGTTACGATCGGCGAGCCCTGGTAGCGGTAGAGGAACGTCGCCATCTGGCCTCGGGTGACCGGATCGCCCGGAGAGAACTCGGTGGCGCTCGTTCCGGTGGGGATCCCTTCGC
>CAJWHS010000124.1 GCA_913041415.1 uncultured Acidimicrobiaceae bacterium
AGGCGGTCGCCACCGGTTTGTTCGGGTAGAAGGCAGCGACGATCACGGCAACCGCGACATAGGCGGCGACACCCACCAACCAGGAGTCCTCGTAGGCCGCGAGCGCCTCGGCAGGGCCAGCCGGGCGCCCGATGATGGCGACGGCAACGGCAATGCCAAGGGCGATCGCCATCTGGAACGCCGTCGTGCGTCCAGCGCCGCCCATGGCGTACTGATGTGGTGGCACATCGCGCATCGCCGCGCCGACGAGTTGTGAAAATCCGGTGCCGGCGGCGACGCCGATGAAGAGGCTCGGCAACAAGATGTCGGAGAGGTACTGCGGTTCCGCCCCGAAGTTGATGATGAACAAACCCATGCCGATCGCGCCGCTCGATCCACACACGGTCAGGATCAAGCGGTTGCCGATGCGATCGGCCATTCGTCCGGCCGGAGGAGCGACGAAGAAGGCCATCAGCGGCCCCGGTGCGATCGCGAACCCGGTCGTCAACACCGACCAGCCCCACACGCTCTGGATCAGCGTCGGGAGCGGCACGAGCCAACCGAAGAACGCAAAGGCGAAGAAGACGGAGGCGATGTTCGCCACGGAATAGCTGCGAAGCCGATAGAGCTCGAGGTCGAACAGCGGCGCAGGGTGTCGTGACGACCGCACGACGAAGGCAGCCACCAGTACAAGGCCGACTACGAATGACCCGATCACCTCCGCTGACGACCAGCCCCACGTCTCACCCTGAACGATGCCCAGCACCAGGGCGCCGACGCCGACACCGGCGAGCGGAACGCTGACGAGATCAACGGCGTCGGTACCGGGCGACGGCGGGGTGTCGGGCAGCCAGCGACGCCCGAGGACCAGCGCCACGCCGATGACCGGGATGTTGATCAAGAACACCGCCCGCCAGCCAAACCCCTCGACCAGCAGCGCGCCGATTGTTGGGCCGGCTGCGGCGGCGAGGGCACCGGCCGCACCCCAAATCCCGATCGCCATCTGGTGCCGAACGGGCGGGACGGCGGCGAGGACCAGGGCGAGACCCGATGGTGCCTGCAGCGCACCGCCGGCCGCCTGAACGACGCGAGCGCCGATCAGCATCTCGCTCGACACGGCGAAGCCGGCCAACACCGAACCGAGCAGGAAGATCGATACGCCGGTCAAGAAGATCCGCTTGTGGCCGTAGCGCTCCGAGAGCCAACCACCGATCAAAAGGAGGCTGGCCACACCGATGTTGTAGGCACTGAAGATCCAGCTGAGCGCCGACTCCGACGTTTCAGAGAACCGAGCGCGGATTTCCGGAAAGCCAAGCGAGATGACGGTAATTTCCATGCTCGCCATGAAGAAGGCCGCCGATGAGACGCCGACAGCACGCCAGCCGTCGCGGCCGACCGGTGAGAGATCGCTCATCTCGACGGATCCTAGAAGCCGCGAGGTGAACACCTAGCATCCCGGACATGGACTTCTCGCCGAACCCCGACCATGCGCTGATTGTCGAGGCCGTCGACGCCGTGTGCGCAACGTACGACGACACGTACTGGGCCCAACGCGACGAACGCCACGAGTTCCCCTGGGACTTCTACGCCGACATGGCTGCCGGTGGCTGGATCGGCATCGCCATCCCCGAGGCCTACGGCGGGGGCGGCCAGGGCATCGCCGAGGCCGCGCTCGTGCTCAACCGGGTCGCCGCATCGGGCGCCGCAATGAACGGTTCCACCGCACTGCACCTCACGATGTTCGGGCTGAACCCGGTCGTGAAATTCGGTAATGAGCAACTCAAGGAGACGTTCCTCCCCCGCGCCGCCGCCGGCGACCTGCACGTGGCCTTCGGGGTGACCGAACCCGACGCCGGCACCGACACCAGCCGCATCGCCACTCGAGCCACCGAAGACGGCATGGGCGGCTGGATCGTCAACGGCCGCAAGATCTGGTCGAGCAAGGCGTTGGAGTCCGAGGTCTGTCTCTTGCTCGCTCGTACCGACGGCCAGCCGGGCGAGTTCAACGGCCTCACCCTCTTCCTCGTCGATCTCGATCCTGAGTATTGCGACATCGCGCCGATTCCCAAGGTCGGCCGCAACGCCGTCGCCTCCTGCGAGGTCGCGTACGACGACCTCCCTGTGGAGGGGTGGCGCATGGTCGGTGAGCGCGGCCGCGGCTTCCACCACATTCTCCACGGCCTCAACCCCGAACGGATCCTGCTCTCAGCGATGGCGTGCGGTATCGGCGAGGCGGCGCTGCGTCGCGCCACGCACTACGCCAACGAGCGAGAGGTCTTCGGACGGCAAATCGGCGCGAACCAGGCGGTCTCTCACCCACTCGCCAAGGCCCACATGGAGCTCAACGCGGCGATGACGATGATGCATCGGGCCGCCTGGCACTACGACCACGGACTCGAGTGCGGCGAACTCGCCAACACCGCCAAATACCTCGCCGCCGAAGCATCGTTCTTCGCCGCCGACCAAGCGATGCAGACCCACGGTGGGCTCGGCTACGCCAGCGAGTACCACGTCGAGCGGTACTGGCGTGAGGCCCGGCTGCAGCGCATTGCGCCAGTCAGCCAGGAGATGACCCTCAACTACATCGCCCAGAACATCATGGGCCTTCCCCGGAGCTACTGATGCTGGGGGGTGGTCTTGCGGCCGTCGAGGGGGCGGACCACACACGCGAGCGCGGACACACAGAGCCCGGACTGTCACACTGGTGCGATGGAGACGATGACGGACCGCGAGCAACGGGTCGATCAGATTCGTCGCGCCGCGATCCCCGTGTTTGCAAGCCAGGGCTTCAAGCGCACCTCGATGGCCGACATTGCCGAGGCGGCTGGCGTTTCTCGCCCGGCGCTCTACCAGTACTTCGACAACCGGGCCAACCTCTTCCGCGAAGCACTGCAGATCATCCTCGTCGAGGCGACCGATGCCGCACTAGCGGCACTCGGGGGTGACGGTCTCGTCGCTAGGCGCATCGACGGCTACCTCCAGCGGCTCGTCGCCGATGGGTACGAGACGCTCTACGGCATGGCGTTCGCCACCGAGTTCCTCGAGGCCAAGCACGAATTCGCCGCCGACGTTTCCGACGCCGAGCTCGAGCGAGGCCGCGATGGATTGCGGGCGTTCATCGCCAACCAGACCCAGGCCAGTCCGGCCACCCGCAAGGCCGCCAGCGAGCTCGTGCTCCTCTCCCCTGCTGGCCTCAAAGCTGACTGGCCGCAGCCCGAGGTCTACCGCAAGCGGCTCACGACACTCGCCACAGCGGCTGCGCTGCTGCTCGACACCTGACCTGCGCTCGTCGCGGTCAGAAGACGACGGGCAGTGATTCGAGTCCGAGGACGAAGTTGCCGCTGCGCTCGGGGCGCTTCTCCTGCGGGCCGACAAGACGGATGTCGGGCAGTCGACTGAGCACCTCTTCGAACAGCACCGTGAGTTCGCGACGGGCGAGGTTCGCGCCGAGACAGTTGTGGCGCCCGTTCGCACCGAAGGCCTGGTGCTTGTTGGGTGTGCGGAAGATGTCGAACTCGTGGGCGGTGGGGCCGAACTGCTCCTCGTCGCGGTTGCCCGACAAATAGAGCAGCAAGGTGCGATCGCCCTTGAGGATCTTCTGACCACCGAGTTCGACATCGACCGTGGCGGTGCGGTTCATGTTGCGCACCGGGGTGACCCACCGGAGCATCTCCTCGATCGCGCCCCGCAGCAGCGAGTGGTCGTGCTTCAGCGCATCGAACTGCTCGGGGTGCAAAAGCAGTGCTTCGAGACCGCCCGACATCACGTGGCGGGTGGTCTCGTCGCCGCCAACGAGGATCAACATCGTCTCGTAGATCAGATCCTCAGCCGACATGGCCTCACCCTCGGGGTACATCAGCAGGCTGATGAGATCCTCAGCCTCCGGATCAGTGCGGGCGCTCATCTCCCCGACGATGTACTCGACCCACTCGATCACGGCGCCGATCACCTGCTCGGCAAAGGCTTCGTCGGTGGCGCCGGTGGCGAAGAGATCGGACCAATGCAGGAGCTTGTCCTCGTCGGCAAGGGGCAGCCCCATGAGGGTTGCGATCATGCGCAGCGGGATCGACGTGGCGATGTCGTTGACGAAATCGCACTCACCACGATCGATCACGTTGTCGATCAACTCGGTGACGGTCGCGCGGAGGAACTCCTCGTGACCGGCGACCCGCCGTGGCGTGAAGCCCGACGAGACAAGTCGACGGCGACGGGTATGTTCGGGCGGGTCGTTGTCGATCATCGACGGCAGCGAGACCTCGGGGCGAGAACCCTGGCCCGAGCAGAAGGTCTCGTAGTCGGCCTCGATGCGCTGAATGTCCTGGTGGCGGGTGATCGCCCAGAGGCCGGACGTGTCGTCCCAGTAGACCGGCGCGTTCGCCCGCATCCAGGCCATCCGCTCGAGCGGATCGGCATTGAAATCGAGCGACATGACGACGACGTCACCGCGGGTCGCGTGCTCGGGCGTGCGATGGACGATCGTCTCGGGATCGAACCGATACGCGTCGAGCGGATTGTCGCTCACGGCATCGCCTACGGGCGGGGCTCGCGGGGCAGGCCGAGGACTCGCTCGCCGAGGATATTACGCATGATGTCGCTGGTGCCGCCCATGATCGTGTACGCCGGGCCGTAGGCGATGGCCCGGTTGAAGTAGTCATCGGTGACCGCTTCCATGCCGAGCACCGAGGCGGCGAAGTCGGCGACGTGCTGCTGATGTTCGGTGCAGAAGCACTTGGTGGCCGCGGAGAAGCCGGCTGGTGCCTGCCTCAGCGCCTCGCGGTAGACGAGCACCCGGCCAAGTCGGTACCCGGTCTCGAGGCGGGCGATCTCCTGACGAATCCGGGGGTCACTCGTATCGACCGCGGCGACAGCAAGGTCGTACAGCGGCTTGTTGGAGACGAGTCGGTCGATGCCGCCCCGCTCGTGTTCGAGCTGGGCCATTGTCTGCTTGAAGGCGTTGCCCTCGACACCGACAAGGTTCTCGGCCGGCACGCGGACGTCGTCGAAATAGACCTCGCAGAAGTGCCGGTTGGTGGTCATGTCGGTGATC
>CAJWHS010000125.1 GCA_913041415.1 uncultured Acidimicrobiaceae bacterium
CTCCGACCTTCGGTCCCCCAGACCGACGCGCTAACCAAGCTGCGCCACAGCCCGTGTGAGGAGGCGATCGTACCGGACGGCTGGCGTTGCTCCCACCTCACCGGGCTCTTGCCGCCAGCCCCCAAAACCTCCCGCAGGGCCGGGCACCCATCGCTGGCGAACGGTCTAGAAGAGCAGGAAGACGCCCTCGAATGCCCGCCAGATCAGATAACCACCCGCAGCGACCACCCCCACCCAGAAGTGCCACGGCGTCTTCGGTGGGGTGTGGCAGGCGTCCGGCGCCGACTCAAGCCGGTCGCCACAGGTCGGGCACTCGCCATCGGCATCCACCGACGTTGGGGTGAAATAGCTGTCGCACGACTCGCACCAGGGCACAAAACTGAGGCTAGAGCCCTCACGTCCCTCAGCGGCCACCCCATTTAGCGGACGTCGAGCTCGGGCTCCGGCGTCAGTCGCGACGAATCGCCATGATGGCGGTGTCGTCGTCGATGATGCCGCCGGCGTGATCCTTGGCGGCATCGAGCAGGGCCTTGCAGAGCACATCGGGCGGTGCTGCGAGCTCCCGTTCGGCCGCCTTGATAATGCGATCCTCGCCGAAAAGCGAGCCGCCAGCGCGCGCCTCGGCCAGACCGTCGGTGTACATAACGACGAGGTCGCCGGACTCCATCGGGATCTCTCGGGAAAAATACGACGCCTTCGGGTCGAGCATCAGCAGCGGTCCGGTGGAACGCAAGGGCAGCACGCCGTCCTCCTCGAACAAGAAGAACGGCGGATGGCCGGCCGATGCGTAACGCAGCGTGCCGGCCTCGGTGTCGAACACGACGACAGCGGCCGAAATGAATTCCTCGTGACGGTCGCCGGCGGCGAGCTGCTCGTTGAGCTCCTCGAATGCCTGGGCCGGATCACGGAACTGACGGAGGAAGACTCGGAGCAGGTACTTGGCCTGGAAGGCGGTGATTGAAGACTCGATGCCGTGACCGGCGACATCGCCAATGACAGCGGCGACGCGGGTCGGGCTGACGCGGTGCACGTCGAAGAAGTCGCCCGCCATCAGACCCGAACCAGCCTGGTACACCCGCCCGATCTCGAAACCGGCGAAGTCCGGCACCTCTTCGGGGGCGAGACGGGCCGCCCACGCCTTCGGCGCGAGTTGCTCCTGCTCGAGGGCCTCACCGGCACGACGTTCGATATCCCATCGGTTGCGGGCCATACGGGCCTCGCGGACGGACAGTCGAGCCCACCATAAGGAGGCGATGGCGGGAGCCGCCAGTACCGCAAACCCGACGATCACGTCGGGGCTGTCGATGACCGCAGCCGAACTCAGCACGGTGGTGAACAGGCCATAGACGATCGCCGAGTGGGCTTCCTTGCGGTAGGCCGAGAACGCCAGCGAATGGGCCTCCACATCGCGGTTCAGATCGGCGTCAATGAGCCGCACCACCCGGAAACGGAGACGAGCCGATCGGATGTAGACGAGCGTGGCGAACAGCGTCAGGAACGCTGTGGCAGCGAGAATATACGTGATCACGGGAGTCACCTCCGTGGACAAGGTTCCACCAATGGTAGCTGGATGAACTCAGTCGTTGCGCTTCCGTACCCGCAGCTTGATCGGCGTCGAACCCAAACTGAAGTCCTCCCGCAACGAGCGTTCCAGGTAACGCAGGTAGGTCTTGGGAAGTTCGCGGTTGACGAAGAGGGTGAAGGTCGGAGGGTCGGTGGCGCCCTGGGTGGCGTAGAGCACACGAGCGCCGCCCGGAGCGGGTTGTGCCGACTGGGCCGAGCGAATCGACTTGTTGACGTCGCGAGTCGGGATGCGGGTGCGGTAGTCGCCCACCGCCTGCTGCAACTCGGGCCAGAGCCGGTTGACACCCTTGCCGGACAGCGCCGAGATCCGAAGGACCGGTGGACTCCCGAGGAAGCCGAGTTTGCGTTCGACGTCGTCACCGATTTTCTTGCGCTGTTCGGTATTGAGCAGCTCCCACTTGTTCAGCAGGATCACGATCGGGCAACCGGCTGCGTCGACGCGCTCGGCGAGACGCTGATCCTGGTGGGTGACGCCAATCGTGGCGTCGATGACCAGAAGCGAGACATCAGACTCGTCGACGGCCTTCAGGGCCCGCACGAGCGAGTAGTACTCCGTGTCCTCATCGATCTTGGCCTTACGACGCATACCCGCCGTATCGACAAAACGGATCGGTCCCGTCTGCGTCTCCACGATCGTGTCGATCGCATCGCGGGTCGTGCCGGGGCGGTCGTGGACGACCGCCCGTTCTTCACCGATCAGTCGGTTGAACAGGGTGGACTTGCCGACATTTGGTCGCCCGACGAGCGAGACGGAGAACAACTCCGGATCCTGACTGACGGGTTCCTCGGGCTCGCGATCACTTCCCTCAGAAAGGTGGGTGATCAGCGCGTCGAGGAGGTCACCAGTGCCTTTGCCGTGCAGCGCACTCACCGGGAACGGCTCACCGAGACCGAGCCCCATGAACTCCCAGATGGCAACCTCATGAGAGGCATCATCGACCTTGTTGGCGATCACGAGTACCGGTGTGTCGAGCCGGCGCAGGAGCAACCCCACCCGTTCGTCCTCGGGTGTGACGCCAACGGTCGAGTCGACGACAAACAGGATGACTTCGGCCTCCCGCATTGCCTGTTCGGACTGCTGAGACACCTTGTCGTCGAGCGCATCGCCATCGGCCATCCAGCCACCCGTGTCGAGCAAGGTGAAGTGATAGCCGAGCCATTCGGCGTCGACCGCCTTGCGGTCGCGAGTGACGCCGGGGCGCTCTTCGACGATCGCCTCGCGGCGCCCGATGATGCGGTTAACCATGGTGGACTTGCCCACGTTGGGACGGCCGATGATGGCGACGACAGGCAGGCTCATGAGGAGGACTCCAGGGCGAGGCGGAGGGTACCGCCATCGGTGGAGACGACCTCGACCCGGCGGGGCAGATCGGACACGCTCATGCCGTCGAGGAAGACCCCGCGGCTCAAGCAGACATCCGGCAGAAGATAACGGTGCCCCTCGGGTTCTCTTTCGAGCACCCGGGCAACGTCCTCGCCGACCATGAGACCGGTGACGCCGATGTTGCCGCCGAAGTAGTCGTTGGGTACCGGGATGATACGTGCGTCGTCGCGGCCACTCGCCTCGACCAACGGGGCGATGACCGTGGCGCCGAGGGTGCCGGTGAGAATGGCGACCGGTGCGTTCTTGCGCGGCGAAAGGGTCACCGGCGTAAGGACTGGCCCCCCATCCCCGACCGACACGACTTCCGCAGGTGAACCCTGCCGCGGTGCTCGGTAGCCGTCCGCAGGGGCACCATCGACCCATGCGAAGAAGCCGGCACGAGGACCAGTGGGCTCGGTGATCGAGTCGTCGTGGAATTCGAGTTCGAGAGTACGGGCCATGCCGATGCCATCCTCGTGCATTTCGAAACCTCCGTAGGTCTCCGCTGACGGGAAAGGACGCTGGGCCATCAGGTAGTACTCGTCGGCTGCGAAAACCATCCGGCGACCCAGGCAGCCGAGGAAGAGCTGCTGCCACTGCTCGATAAGATCGACGACTTGTTGCGCCTCAGCGAGCGTGTGTTCACGCATGCGCTCCTGCGTCGAGAACTTGGAGATCCCGAGCGGGACGACCGCGACGCTCGCGAGCTCAGGGAAACGCTCGAGCACCCCGGCGAGGGTGTCGTCGAGCACATCGGCATCGTTGACCCCCGGACACACGACGATCTGGCCGTGCACCTCGATGCCGTGGTCGAGCAGGGCCCGCAGCCAGCGCAACGAGACGGCGCCGCGACGGTTCTTCAAGATGTCGGCGCGGA
This sequence comes from uncultured Acidimicrobiaceae bacterium, assembly GCA_913041415.1. Lineage (GTDB taxonomy): Bacteria > Actinomycetota > Acidimicrobiia > Acidimicrobiales > Aldehydirespiratoraceae > UBA11606. The sequence goes on from CAJWHS010000125.1 coordinate 3,825, forward strand.
TATCGGGGTCGGTGGCATGGATCGAGACATTGATCGGCGACAGCCGCTCCGTGATGACTCGTTCGAGGTCGAGTTCGGTGAAGCGGGTGAGGGTGGTGAAGTTTCCGTAGAGGAACGAGAGCCGGTAGTCGTCATCCTTCAGATACAGCGAGCGCCGCATGCCCTTGGGCAATTGGTGGATGAAGCAGAACTCGCAGTGGTTGTCGCAGGTCTGCACCTTGTCGAACAGCGCCGCATGGACCTCAGCCCCGAGGGGTTCGCCGGCGTGCTTGGAGACAACGACATCGAAACGCCGATCGTCGCGCTGCACCGCAAGCTCGACCTTTGCGTCGTCAGTCAAGATCTGCCACCGGATGACATCGCGCGGAACTTCCCCTGCGATGGCGAGGATCTCGTCACCGGGCAAAAGCCCCGCTCGAGCAGCGGGTGAGTCGGGCTCGATGGCCACCACCTGCGGCGTGCTCACCCAGTTAGACTACCCGTTCGCCCCTGGGCTGACGCGCACCGGTTACCTTCAAATACTTTTCATGTATTTTCAATATTCATGATGATGATTGAAAATATGTCATGACGGACATCATGGTCGGCTACCACAACGATCGACTCGTTGCCGTCAAAGAGACCGACGACTCGGCACGCAGCGCCCGTCTCAGCCACGAGGAGGACCTCTTGTCTCGCCTCGATCACCCAGGCGTCGTCCGCATCGTCGACTTGACCGAGGGCCCGCCCGCCATCCTCCGCACGGTGTTCGTCGGCCCCGACACCTGGCTGGTCGAGCCAGGCGACAACCTCAGGGCGATCGCCGAGACCATCCTCACTGAACGCAGCGAAACGACAACCCGAAGCTCGGTTGCCGCCTACTGGGGCGCGTTGCTTGAGGCGAATGCAGACCAGCTCGTTGATCGGGATCTGATCATGCCGGGGCAGATGCTGACCCTGCCGCTGCTTACGACTGGTAGCTGAGCCCGAGCGCCTCAAGCCGGGTCGCGACGTCGTCGAGACTCGCTCCGAGGACGGCGGCGAGCGCCAGTCGGTCCTGCTCCCGCACCGTGAGTACCCGACCGTTGAAGTCTTGACGCTGAACCTGGATCATCGTGAGGTACCGCGTGAGCATCTCGGCCTCGGGGC
>CAJWHS010000126.1 GCA_913041415.1 uncultured Acidimicrobiaceae bacterium
AGGGAGCGCAGCGCAGCGACATGCAGGACAAGCCTCCGTCGATGTGGGCTGCTTCGTCAGCTCGAACGGTGATCACGTCGTAGCCGCTGTCTCGAAGCAGTGCTTCGGTCTGCGGGAAGCCCGTACGCATGAGCACATGATCGTTGACTCTGATCATGTTCGCCGCCGCCTCCTCCCCGGATGGGCAAAGGAGCACGTCGTAGCCGTCGAAACACTCGCTGGCCGCCAACCTGGCCGTCGAGAAGATCACGTCGGAACCGATGACCGCACAATCGGTTTTGAAGTGGAGGACGCCAGGCGGGGTCGTCACAACCCGCACCGGGCGGCCGGTCGGGGCCACGGCGGCTGCGAGCGCTTCCGCGCCGGCCGCATTCGTGCGGGCAGAGAGGCCGACCAGCACCTCTCGGTCGGTCACCAAGATGTCGCCGCCATCGACAAACCCGTCGTCGACTCGGGCGACGGTCGCGAACCGGGCCTCGAGATCAGCGGTGATCGCCTCCGCCTCGCCGAACCGACTCGGCGCACCTGGCCGAAGCACGATCGCGCGCGAACCGAGGCAAAGTGCCGCATCTTCGACAAAGACGGCGTCGGGGAACGCATCGAGCGGCGCCATCTCCTCGACCCGAACACCTGCCACTTTCAAGGCTCGTCGGTAGCCCACGTGCTCGTCGACGAACGCAGAGAAGTCTGGATCGGGACCGTCCTCGGCTCGGAGGCCATCGATCACGCTCGGTGTCGGTGGACGAACGAGGGCCAGAGAAAAGTAGATCGAACTCGGCACGGTCAGTGCTCAGAGACCATCCGCAGGAACTTCTTCGTCCGCTCGTGGGAGGGCTGTTCGAGTACCTGTTCGGGTCGCCCCTCCTCAATCACCACGCCTTCGTCCATGAACACGACGCGGTCCGCAACCTCCTGCGCAAAGCCGATCTCATGCGTGACGACCATCATGGTCATTCCCTCGCTGGCCAGCGTGCGCATAACGTCGAGGACCTCGCCGACGAGTTCGGGGTCGAGTGCCGATGTCGGCTCATCGAACAACATCATCTTCGGCTTCATGCTGAGCGCCCGAGCGATCGCAACCCGCTGCTGCTGACCGCCGGAGAGATGGGCGGGGTAGTCATGGGTCTTGTCGGAGAGCCCGACTCGCTCGAGCATCTCGCGAGCGATGCTAATGGCCTCCACCTTGGGGCGCCTCAGCACGCCTGTCTGGGCGACGGTGAGATTCTTCAACACCGTCAGATGCGGGAACAGGTTGAACTGCTGGAACACCATGCCGATGTTTGTGCGGAGTTGGTCGACATTGGCATCGGGATCGGTGATGTCCTCACCATCGATCAGGATCTGACCCCCGTTCGGCTCCTCGAGCCGATTGAGACACCGAAGGAGGGTGGACTTCCCGGAGCCTGATGGCCCAAGCACACAGACGACCTCACCGGTTTCGACGGTGAAGTCGATTCCTTGGAGTACCTCGAGGTCACCAAAGGCCTTGTGCAGATTGCGGACGTCGATTGCGTGCGTCATCGGGCTTTCGCCGCCGATCGTTCGAGGCGCCGCACCAGGAAGGTCAACGGCAGCGTGATGAGCAGGTACAAGATGGCGACGACCGTCAACGGTGTGGCGTTGCGCTCGGCGTTCATGAAGTCACGAGCGAACTTGGTGAGCTCTTTCGTGCCTGGAGTGGAGCCCAAGATGAAAAAGAGCGACGTGTCCTTAATCAACAGGACGAGTTCGTTGGTCAGGGGCGGAATGATGATGCGGAACGCCTGCGGCAAGATAATGGTGAACATCGTCCGGGTCTGTGACATGCCCAGCGACCGGGCCGCTTCGGTCTGGCCTTTCGGCACGGCCTCGATACCTGCACGGATCGTCTCGGCCATGTACGCACCGGCAACGAGCGCCAGACCAACGGAGCCCCTGCCGAGCACACCGCCCGGAATACGGAATCCGCTAAACGCAATCGGAAGACCGAATCCAACGAAGAGCAAGGTGATCAGCGCCGGAAGCCCTCGGAAGAGTTCGATATAGCCGATGGCGAACGCGCGGAACGGCTTGAGGCTCGAGAGCCGCATCAGCGCCAACGCCAGCGCCAGCGCCATGCCCAATACGAACGACAGTGCGGTGTAGAGCGCCGTGTTCTTTACCGCCGAGGTGACCACCTCAGGGAACATGTCGGCCGCGATCTCGGTGTTGAAGAAGTTCTTCTGGATCTTCGGCCAATCAGCCTGCGATGCCACGACCAACACGACGACAGCAGCGAGGCCGTACATCACGAGTTGGTAGACGAGGACGCGTTGGCGTGGCTTGAGCTTCTTCATGGGGCGAAAACCGGTAAGGGGCCGGACCATACGGCCCGACCCCTCATCAGATCAACTACTTGTGGCCATGCTCAGGCGCCCGGGAACCACTCAGAGTAGATGTCATCGTACGTGCCGTCGCCCTGGAATTTGGCAAGCGACTCGTTGACGGCGGCAAGGAGATCCTCAGCGCCCTCTTCCTGCACGGCGAAACCGTAGAACTCGTCGGTGGCGTAGGACTCGATGACCTTTGCCCCACCGGTGTCGTCGACGTAGCCCTGGTTGCCGACAAGGTCGGTGACCACACCGTCAACGTCGCCGGCCTCGAGCGCCAGGTACAGCGCACCGATGTCGTCGAACGCAACGACCTCAACACCTGCAGGCGTGTTGTCCTGAAGCCAGATCTCGCCGGTGGTTCCAGACTGGACCGCAACCGCGCTGAGATCAGCAAGGGCCGAGGCGCTGCTGTCGGCGGAAACGAGGAGGGACTGCTTGCCCTCGAAGTAAGGCTCGGAGAAGTCGATGTTCTCTTCGCGCTCGGCGGTGATGGTGATCGACGCAGCCGAGATGTCACAGTCGCCAGCCTCGTTGGCGAGACCGCTCGTGATCGCGTCCCAGCCCGGGGTCGCAACAGCGAGACCGAGACCGAGGTCGTCGGCGATGGCGCGCATGAGCTCGATGTCGAAGCCGGTGAACCCGCCCTCAGCATCAGGATCTTCGAATTCCATCGGCGGATACGGGACGTCGGTGCACACGGTCAGCGTGTCGGAGCTGACAAGGCCGAGAGCGCTGTCGCCATCGTCGTCACCGCACGCGGCGGCGAAGAGACCGATCGTGAGAAGCAGCGCAAGAAGCTGCAGAAGTCGCTTGGACATGGGGTTTTCCCTCCAGAAGTCGTGCCCCGCCTCGGCGGAGCACGCGAAAGGGTAACCGAGACGAGGAGAAACCGTCGATATGCGCGTACGACAGAGGTCAGCGGCTCGAAACACCAGTCAGCTCGAGCAACTCCTTGACGAGCTTGGCCCCAACCATGGCGGTCATGCCGTTGATGTCACGCTCGGGATTGATCTCGACGATGTCCGCCCCGACGACGGAGGCACCACTCTGCGCAATGGCGGCCAACGCATCCAGGAGCCGCCGAGTCGACCAACCGCCGGGTTCGTGATGCGACATGCCCGGGGCGAACGCCGGGTCGAGCACGTCGATGTCGACCGTGACGTACACCGGGCCGTCGATCGACGGCATCGACACGACACCCTCACGAGCCTCGTGGACCTCGACGCCGAAGCGTTCGGCCTGCGCTCGCTGGTGCGGAGTCATGGTCCGAATCCCGAACTGGACAAGACGGACAACCTCACCCTCCTCCATGATCCGAGCGAACGGGCACGCATGGGAATACGAGTCGCCGTCGAGCTCGTCGTAGAGATCCGGATGCGCATCGAAATGCAGGAGTGTGAGCCCGTCATGCTCACCGGTCATCGCCTGGACGAGCGGCCAGGTGACGAGATGATCGCCGCCGATCGACACCAGCCGGCCCCCATCGGCGATCGCATCTGCGGCCGCCTCCCGGATGATGGTCAAGGCCGGCTCGACCTCCTCGGGGAGATCGAGATCGCCGAGGTCCCGCCATGCGGCTCCCTTTGCCGGATCGAGATCGATCCCCCGCTCGGTGCACCAGTTGGCGGATCCACCATCGAGCGCAGCCCTGACCGCCGTCGGAGCGCCGGCCGGGCCGCGAAGAAACGACGAGTGCGCGTCGTACGGGACACCGAGCAACGAAACCGCGGGCATCGACTCACGCATCGACATAGATCTCGAGCGAGCCGTCGCGCGCGAAACCAGCCAACTGAAGCCCGGCGCGCTCGGCGGTTGCAACCGCCAACGCTGTTGGCGCGCTCACGGCAACGAGCGCCCGGAAACCGGCCGCCCATGCCTTGTGCACGAGTTCGAAACTGGCCCGGCCACTGACGACCACCGCCCGTCCCGTCGCCGGAACCTGCCGATCCAGCACGAGTCGGCCCACCACTTTGTCGACCGCATTGTGACGACCGACATCTTCTCGGGCCAGCACGACGGCACCGTCGGGATCCAGCACTCCGGCTGCGTGCACCGCGCCGGTCGTGTCGAACAGTTCCTGCATCGGTCGCAGACCCTCGGGACCTGTGGCCAACGCACCCCACTCAACCGGGGCGCCCTCGACCGGTGCGAGCATCGCCGCCAGTTCATCGATGTTGTCGGTCCCGCAGAAACCGCACGAGGACGTGGTCGTTGCCAGCCTCGGGGTCGGCTCCGGGGCACGACCGCTGGTCGACACCGTGACGATGTTGAAGGCGGACGCGGCCGCCGAACCATTCGCGCAGTACTTCACTTCGACGACTGGTTGGCCGGCAAGCAGCCCTTCGTTGTGGCAGAAACCGACGGCGAGCTCGAAGTCGTTGCCCGGGGTTCGCATGGTTGTCGCGACTCTCGTGCCGTCGAGCTCGATCGCCAACGGCTCCTCGGTGGCGAGAGTGACTGGTCGACGGCCTCGCGACGGGTCGTCGGTGGACCAGGGCCGGACCAG
>CAJWHS010000127.1 GCA_913041415.1 uncultured Acidimicrobiaceae bacterium
CCCCCGGCGACGCCGACGGCCGTCGCCCGCCGATCCGGCCCGAAGGCGTCGAGCATCAGGGCCAGCATCGCAGGCCCTTGGAAGGCGACACCGGCAGCCTGCACGACTCGGGCGGCGACCAAGAGCTCAACGGTCGGTGCCAGAGCGACGAGTCCCGATCCGAGCAGGAATACGGCGAACCCGGTGGCGAACATCCGCGCCCGGCCGTACCGATCAGCCGCCCACCCGCCTGGCACGATCAACGCACCGATCGTGATCGAGAACGCGGTGAGTGCCCAGGACACCGTGGTCCCCTCGGCATCGAAGGTCTCGGCGATCTCGCCGAACGCTACGAAACTGATCGAGAAGTTCAGCGCCGTGAGCACCAAGGCGCTGCCGACCACCGAGAACAGCCGCCACGGCGAGGTCGGGGCGGTGGCAGCGGTGTCGGTCACCCCTGCTGGCTACACCACGGTCGGGCGGGCCGTCGAAACCGTGACGGTCTCATCTGCCAGACTTCACCCGTGAGTTGGTTGGGTTTGATCATCCCCGGACTGCTGGCCGGCGCGCTTGCTCGTCTGTTCGTGCCGACTGGCCGCCAGTTCGGGTGTCTCGGCACGATCGCGCTCGGCATCGTTGGCTCGCTCATCGGTGGCACGTTCGCCTCGCTGCTGGCCGGCGACGGCCTCGACGTGTCGACCGCCGGGTTCATCGGCTCCGTCGTCGGCGCGATGCTGCTCCTGTTGGTGCTGCGCCGCAACGACAACCGGGCCGCGCTCTAGGCGAAACCTTCGACGAGGCGATGCCGAGGTTGCGCTAGGCCGCACTCGGCCGGCGTGCCGAACGCTCCTTGCGACGCTCGAGCCGGCGCTGGATCGGTGCATCGGCCGCCCAGACCACCGCCACCAGGATGGCGGCGATGATCGCATCGAGCCACCAGTGGTTCGCCGTCAGCACCACGGCGGCGGTCATCCCGGCCGGATGCAGTGCGGCGATCCAGCGCCACTGACTCTTACTGGCCTTGATGATGGCCCAGGCGCCGATCAGGGCCCACCCGACGTGTAGCGACGGCATCGCTGCAATCTGATTCGCCGTGTTGGAGATTGTCTCGGTGTCGTAGATCTTCGGCCCGTGTTCCTGCAAGGTGTCGACGAAACCCATGTCGGGGAACCATCGTGGCGGGGCCAAGGGAAAGGCGACATGGATGACCAGCGCTGAGAAGGTCGTTCCGAACAACACCCGCCGGACTCGCCCGTAGTGCTCGTAGTGGCGGGTGTACATCCACACCACCCAGATGGCCGCGCCAAGGAAGTGGGCGAAGAAGTAGTAGCGGTTGAGCATCCAGATCAAGGTGTCGCTCGACAAGATGAGATCCTGGAGATGCATCTCGTTGAGGATCCCCAGCGACTGCTGGAAGTTGATGACTCGCTCGCTGTTCGCAAAGGCGACGTCGATCTCGTCCTTCACCAGAAGGCGTGCGGCGCGGTAGGCCGCCAGGCCGCCGATCAGCAACAAGAACTCCCGCCCGAGAAGCCATCCGTAACGGGACCACGACGGGTTCGTCGGGTGGCTGGAGGGGTGCTCTGAGTTCGGTATCGCCGTTTGCGTCATCGTGCCCTCCGAAGTGGCAATCGTAGCAAAGGTCCCCCAGCTCGTTCATCCCCCCTTTCGGCGGACGTCTGCGTCCGCCCCGACGGAAGGCTCAGCCCGCGGCGGCGTCGACCGCCGGCTCGACCGGTTCGTCGTCGGCTTGGGGAATGAGGGAGAGGTCGCCGGAATCATCGGCCGCATCGGCGGCGGCGAGGGCGTCGATCAATGACTGGGTGTACTCGAGTACCTCGCGATCCGAGGCGCTGATATCGAGCTGATACTCGACGATCGCCTCGTTAATGGCGCTGCGGGTGCCGTTGCCGAGGATGCCGTCGACCGGCCCGGGATCGAAGCCGAGATCGGTGAGATTGGTCTGCAGGAGGGCGACCTCCTCTCCGTCGAGCGGAACCACGATCGCCTCGTCCACGGCGGGATCCGCGCCGTCGTCGGCTCCGGACTCGGCCACGATCGCGCCGTCCTCGCCGAAGGCGTCATCGAGGACGGGCGCGGCAATGTTCGCCAACGCCAACAGGGCGATGCCGACGCCGAGGAGGATGAAGAGTCCTTGGATGTGCGACTTCATGGGGGAGTTCTCGAAGGAAAGGTTCCCCCACATGACGCCTGAGGTCACGGGCTGGCTCCTGATCGTCATGATTCTGAAACAGACGACTCGTCGAATCAGGCCTCGGCGGGAGCGCCGAGCCGTTCCTCAGCCGCGTCGAGGGCGGCGACCACGAAGCCGGCGAGACCGTCGGTCTTGCTCGTCTGCTTGAAGTTACGGCCGCCGATCCACTCACCGCCGAGAATCTCGGCGACGTCGGCCATCTTGTCGAGCACCTTGCCCGGAGCGAGTAGATAGGAAATGAACCCGGCGACCGGCTTCCCCCACACACCTGGTATAGCGAGCAGCTTGCCACCATCGCCCGGGTGCTGGCCCAGAACGAAGATGCCGTGGCACCACGACCCGAGGAACACCATGTCGGCGTCGCCCAGGTAGTCGAGGTTGATCTTCCCGGTCGGGAAGACCCCGACCTCGTGGCCGAGTTCTTGGGCGGCGGCACCGATCAGCTCGGCGAGCTCGGCGGTGTGCCCGGTGCGGGATTCGTAGACGACAGCGACCTTCACTTCGTGCCCCTCAACGGACGTGCGACCCCCGGGGTCGGAGGATCACCGAGAGTCTCGCACCGACGTGCATCGATCGCACGCTTGGCCACCGGATCCGATCGCCCGCCGACATGCCGGGAAAGCGCCGGTCGACGAGACGGCGGGCGTCGGCTCAGTTGTTGCTGCGGTTGAGAAGCCGATCGCGGATCTTGGCGCACTCGGGGCAGATCGGATACTTCGACGGATCGCGGCTCGGCACCCAGACCTTGCCGCACAGTGCACGGACCGGAACCCCCTCGACCGTCGCCCGCGTGGCGTCGGACTTGCGGACATAGTGGGCGAATCGGTCATGCTCGCCGTCGTCGGTCACCGGGTTGGTGACGGTCTCCTCGGTCGGGGCGGTGACGAGTGCGGTGGCCATGTCCTCAGTGTGTCACGTCCCCCAGAGGTAGCGTGCCCGGATGAACCGGGGGATCGCCATCGGCCTTGCGGCGTACGTGCTGTGGGGCCTCTCGCCGATCTTCTGGCGGCTCGGTCAGGGGTCGTCGGTCGACATCTTGACCTTCCGGGTGCTGTCGACCTTCCTGCTCCTGGCGGCGATCCAGATCGTGCGCGACCGAGCGACCGCCGCACGGGCCGCCCTGGCTGTGCCCGGCGTGAAGCGAGCCATGCTCGTCTCGGCGGTGCTCTTGTCGTCGAACTGGCTCGGCTTCATCTGGGCGGTCAACAGCGATCGGGTCCTCGAAGCGAGCCTCGGCTATTTCCTCAACCCGCTGGTGAGCGTGATCCTCGGCGTTACGGTGCTCGGCGAGCGCCTCCGGCGCGGTCAGTGGGCGGCAATTGTGATCGCCGCAACGGGGGTCGCCTGGCTGTCAGTCGATCTCGGGTCGCTGCCGTGGATTTCGCTCTTCCTTGCCGGGACGTTCGCCCTGTACGGCCTGATCCGCAAGACAGCCCCGGTCGAATCGCTCGACGGCCTCAGTATCGAAGTCGCAGTGATGGTACCGATCGGGATCGTCGCGATGATCGTGCTGACCGCCGGTGGCGACGGTATCCACGCCGTTGACGGTGTGCCGGATTGGATCTGGGTTGCGGGCGCCGGGCTGATGACCTCGACCCCACTGCTGCTCTTCGCGTTCGCGGCCCGGCAAATCCCGTTGTGGACCGTCGGGGTCCTGCAATACGTCACCCCGACGTTGCAGTTCCTGCTCGGGGTGTTCGCCTACGACGAGGACTGGTCCGATGGCCAGGTCGCTGGCTACTCGATCATCTGGTTTGGCTTGATCGTGTTCGCCGCCGAAGGTGTCGCCCGAGCGGGACGGATTCGGGGGAGCGAGGCGACCGAAGCGGCGATCTGACGCCGAGTGGTGTCGGTCAGACGCCGTCGCCGATCGTCGAGCGCAACGTGTTGCGCACGATGGCGGCGACCATCTCGTCTTGACGAGGCTCGGGCAGGTTGTGGCCCATATCGGGGAACATGAGCAGCCGAGAACCGGGGATCGCCGCCGCCGTGGCGGTGCCGCCCGACGGTGCGACGAGGAGATCCTTGAGCCCATGGATCACCAGGGAGGGCGCCGTGACATTGCGGAGGCCGGCGGTGCGGTCGTCGCTTCCGCCGATTGCTGCGACTTGGCGCATCACGCCGTCGGGGCACCACGAGCGTTCCACGCCGGCCTCGGCGCGTTGACGGGTTTCGTCGGCGTCGAAGTGATCGCCGGAGATGTGGCGCCAGAGTTTAAGAGAGTCGTCAACAGCGGCCTCTTTCGTGCCTGGCGGCTTGGGGAGACCTATTGCCCGTATCAGTTTCAGGGAGATACCACCTTTGCGACGGTCGCCGGTGTTCGACATCACCGAACATAGCGAACGGACCTTGTTCGGATGGTTGATCGTTAGTGCTTGGCTGATCATGCCGCCCATCGACATGCCCACGACGTGCATCGACTCGAATCCGAGGGCGTCCATGAGTCCGGCGCCGTCGTCGGCCATGTCGTCGACCGTGTAAACGGCACCCTTGACCGGGCGCCGCATCAGTATCGAGACGACCGTCTTGCGCGATGACGGTGGTTCCCAATCGGTTTTGGTGGATAGACCGGCATCACGGTTGTCGTAGAGGACGACTTCGAAGCCGGCTTCGACGAGTCGATCGACGAACTCGAC
>CAJWHS010000128.1 GCA_913041415.1 uncultured Acidimicrobiaceae bacterium
GTCCATCAACCGTCCGAGGTCGAACTCGGTCGTTCCGAAGCGGGCGCTTGGCGAATGCCGTCTGGGTATGGCAAAGCAGCAGCGCGCCCGGCTCGAAGGTGTCGAGATCTCCGGACGACAGCTCGCCGTGGCGGGGTTGCCGATGCCGGTACTCAATCCGGAGACGGCACTTCTGCTCCATCTGCGGCGCCGCTGAGGTCGACCCGGCAGGCCTCGGAGGCGCCTGGCATCCGGTGACGATTCCGGGCGATCCAGCCATAGATCGGTCTCGCAAGCCAGTTGACAGGTGGTCGCAGGATCAGGTGGCCGGGGAGCGTCCAGATCCCCCCGGCAGCGATGAGTGACTTTCCGATACCTAGGTGGCCTCGCCACGCCGTGCCCTCGGCATCGACCCAGTACACCGCCGTGGTGACGTCGTTCTCGGTGAGGCCGTGCTGATCGAGGTTCAGGATCTGCCACGGAGCGATGCGCACGTCATCGGGCAAGCGGCGTTCGATCCAGCCAGCGCAGATGGTGCAGAAGCCGCAATCGCCGTCGAAGATCAGAAGCACCCCTCCATTGTCGCTCGAGGACGCCTAGCTGCGACAATGTCGGCATGCATGACCTCGTGATTCGTGGTGGGAAGGTCGTCGACGGCACCGGTGCAGCGCCGGTCACCGCTGACATTGCTATCGACGGCGACCAAATCGTTGCCGTCGGGCGGGTCGACGACACTGGTTCCCGCGAGATCGAGGCCGACGGTGCCCTTGTCACCCCGGGGTGGGTCGATGTCCACACGCACTACGACGGCCAGGCCACTTGGGACCCCGTGATGCGTCCATCGATCGACCACGGTGTCACCACGGCGGTGATGGGGAACTGTGGCGTCGGCTTCGCCCCGGTTCGCCCGGGTGGCGAAACGTTCCTCATTGAACTGATGGAGGCCATCGAGGACATCCCCGGAACCGCTCTGCACGAGGGCATCGACTGGCGCTGGGAGACCTTTGGCGAGTACATCGACGCGCTCGCCGAGATGCGGCGCACCCTCGATCTCGGCACGACCGTGCCGCACGCCGCAGTGCGGGCCTACGTGCTCGGCGACCAGTGTCACGAGTACGATGTCGACGCCGCAGAGATCGGCGAGATCGCCCGCGGGATGGCCGATGGCGTTCGCGCTGGTGCACTCGGCGTGTCTACCAGCCGCACGATCCAGCACCGCAGCAGTCACGGCTACGAGCCCGGCACGTTCGCCCTCGATGAGGAGCTGATGGCGATCGCCGACGAACTCGCCGGAGTGGGTCGGGGTCTCTTTCAGTTCGTGTCGGACAACACCTACGCCCAGGCCGAGTGGGAATGGCTCGAGCACCTCCAGTCGAAGGGGGTCAATGTCACCTACACGCTCGCTCAGGATCCGGGCGCGCCGGAGGCGTATCTCGCCAACATGGACGCCAACTACGCGGCCACGCTCGCCGGCACGCCCACAGCGCCGCAGGTCCCGACCCGCCCCACCGGGCTGCTCTATGGCCTGCAGTCGACGCTGCATCCCTTCCGGGCTCACCCGAGCTACCGAGAGATCGCCAACCGTCCCCATGCCGAGCGCCTCGCGACGATGCGTAACCCCGAGTTCCGGGTCCGTCTCCTCGCCGAGGAGCCCAAGACGAAGGACCGCTTCATCTGGTACCTGGTCAACAATTTCTCCCAGATGTACCGACTCGGCGATCCAGTCGACTACGAGCCGCCAAGGGCGCAGGGCGCGGCGGCTGTCGCCGAGCGTGAGGGCCGTACGCCGCAGGAGGTCATCTACGACTGGCTACTCGAGGACGACGGCACAGCGATGATCTTCATGCCGCTCGGCAGCTATGTCGACCATGACCACGAGGCGATCCGGGCGATGATCGAACACCCCGGTTCGATCATCGGTCTGTCCGACGGCGGCGCCCACTGCGGCCTGATCTGCGATGCCTCAATGCCCACCTACATGCTCACCCACTGGGCCCGCGACCGGAAGCGCGGCCCGCAACTGCCGGTCGAACTCCTGGTGCACAAGCAGACCCAGGCGACCGCTCGGGTCTATGGCCTCCACGATCGTGGCGTGCTCGTACCCGGCATGCTCGCCGACGTCAACGTGATCGATCACGCCAACCTCACGCTCCACAAGCCCCGCATGATTCACGACCTGCCGGCCGGTGGTCGTCGGCTGGTGCAGGACGCCGACGGCTATCTCGCCACCGTGAAGGCCGGTGAAATCGTCGTCGAAAACGACGAGGTCACCGACGCTCGCCCCGGCCGCACACTGAAGGCCACCGGCACCGGGGTGAAGCGGATCTGATCGTCGGGCGGCGCATCCTGCTCACGGGTCGCTCGCCAGGCGCGCAAACGCCGCCAGGTGAAACCGGCGGCGTTCGTCAGTGTTGAGGGCGAAGCGCGGGGCGTTGCGCCGGCCGGAAGCGAAATGAGGTCAGCTGTTGCGGCCCAGGTTGGGCTTGCGTCCGTGGTTGGCCTTGGCGCGGCGGACCTTCGCCTTTTTCTTCTGGGTGCGCTTCGACATAGGACCTAGAGCGTAGCGAGCACGCTCGTGTATCCCTCACGGAAGGTCGGGTAGGTGAGTTCCCAGCCGAGGTCCTTGAGCTCGTGGTTACGACACCGTTTGCCGGTCGGCGCGTCGATCGGCGAGGGGTCGAGGCCGAGATCGACCCGCACCTGCTCCGCAATCCACGTCAGCACGTCGTCGCGCGGTGCCGGTTCGTCGTCGACGGCGATCGCCGCCGGCGGCGGGCTCGGATGGACGGCGCACAGGGCAAGCGCAGCGGCGAGATCGTCACGATGCACGCGATTGCTCCAGCGGGCGGGCATCCCGGGGGTGACGCCCACGATGCCGGTCAACACCTGGTCGATCAGGCGTCGGCGGCCCGGCCCATAGATGCCGGCCGATCGGATAATCGTGGTCGGGATGCGGTGGGCCAGTGCCGACTCGCCCTCGACCACGATCTCGGCGGTCGAGCGGGTTGGGTCCGGTGGAGTCGCAGCGGTGACCCACCGCCCGTCGTCGGCACCGTAGACACCGGTGGTCGAGGTCAGTACCGCTCGGGTCGGCTCGGTGGGCAGGGCATTGAGCAGCCGCTGGGGGCCGTCGAGGTACGCGATGCGGTACCCCTGATCGTCACGCGACGGCGGCGCCGTGGTGAACACGACAACGTCGGCGGATGGCAATCCCGCAAGCGATGCCGGGTCGGCGAGATCCCCGATGAGCGCCGTCGCCGCATCGATCGAACGACCCGATCGGTTGAGTGTCGACACCCGCAAGCCGGCACTGCTCAGCGCGGTCGCCAGGGTGAGGCCGGTGTCGCCAGCCCCGACGATCAGAACGTGGGGGACTGCATCGCCCATGAAGGATGACCGTAGCCCTCGGCGGGCGTACGCTGCGCGCATGGCCGAGTCGACGAACCACAACGACGAGTTCATGGTCCCCTGGACCGAGATGCAGTGCGGCACCCAGGAGCACTATGAGAACCTCGGTCCTGCCTTCTACGAGCACGCTCGCGAATCTGTCGTCGACAACCTGATGATGCTGCTCGGCCTGCTGAAGGGTCCGAAGCTCGGCTATCAGACCGACCGCTATTCGCACTCGTTGCAGTCTGGAACCCGGGCCTATCGCAACGACGAACCCGTCGACATGGTCGTCGCCGCGTTGCTCCACGATGTCGCCGACGGCTTCGCCCCCGAAAACCACAGCGATGCTGCCGCCGCGCTCCTCCGCCCGTATGTCGACGAGGAGACGCACTGGGTCATCAAGTATCACGGTCTCTTCCAGGGCTACTACTACTTCCATCATCACGACGGCGACCGCGATGCCCGAGAGATGCACAAGGACTCGCCGTACTTCGACCGCTGCGTCGACTTCTGTCACGAGTACGACCAGAACTGCTTTGACCCGAACTATCCAGTGATGGATCTCCAGGACTTCTGTCCGATGCTCGACGAAGTCTTCAGCCGCCCATCGAGTGTGCCGGGCGTGGCACCGCTGCCGGGCTAACGCTTGCCGGTGGTCGCCTGCAGGATCGCAGTGAGGAGCGCATCGCGTTGGGCGCCGAGTTCGGCGGTGGTCTGTTCGCCCGTCGCCTCGGCGATGCCGGCCACCAGTTGCGCAGCGACCTCGGGGTCGAGGTGGAGTTCGCCGAGGTCGTCGAACCAGCGGTTGAAGCTGTCGGTGTAGCGCTCGGTAAAGCTGGTGAGGCCTCCCTCACCGGCACCGAGGTGAAAGAGCATCGTCGGGCCCATCACGGCCCAGCGCAGGCCGGGTCCGGCCCACACGGCGGTGTCGACATCCTCGACCGAGGCCACGCCGTTGGCGGCCAGGCTGATCGCCTCGCGCCAGAGCGCGGCCTGCAGTCGGTTGGCGACATGGCCCGGTACTTCCTTGCGCACCTCGATCGTGACCTTGCCGACCGACTCGAAGAACGCCCGGGCTGCCGCAACCACGCCATCGTCGGTGTGGTCGTTGCCCAGCACCTCGACGAGCGGGATCAGATGTGGCGGGTTGAAGGGATGCCCGAGCACGAACCGGCCCGGCGAGCGCCAGCCACCCTGCATCTCGGTGAGGGTGAGCCCCGATGCCGACGAGGCGACGATTGCCTGCGGCTCAAGTGCGTCCTCGATGTCTCGGTAGAGCT
>CAJWHS010000129.1 GCA_913041415.1 uncultured Acidimicrobiaceae bacterium
GAGTCGGTGTTTCGTGCCGTCTGCACCGGTGGTTCTGGCCCATTGCCCCGGTACGATCGTGTGTCGGCCCGTCTGGGCTGTTGTTCGATTTTCACTTGGCCACTTCGGAGCCGAATTCTCATGTCTGACCTGCTGTTGAGCGCCGAGACCGGACGCATGGAAGGCACCCGCCCGTCCCGTCGCCTCCGTCGCGAAGGCAAGATCCCCGCCGTCGTCTACGGCCTTGATTCCGATCCGATCACCGTGTCGGTTGCGTGGCCCGAGCTGCGTCGCTGCCTGACCACCGATGCGGGCATCAACGCCCTCATCACCCTCGACATCGACGGTACCAACCACCTGTCGGTCGTCAAGGAAATCCAGCGTCACCCAACTGGACGCAACGTCCTCCATGTCGATTTCCTCCGCGTCACCGAGGATCAGCAGATCGAGGTCAACGTTCCGGTCGTCCTGCAGGGCGAGGCCCGTCAGGTCACCCAGTTCGACGGCATGGTCGATCAGTCGATGTACGAAATGACGATCTTGGTGAAGCCCACAGCGGTTCCCCAAGAGATCATCGTCGACATCACGGATCTCGAACTCGGCGCCACCGTCAAGGTCGCCGACGTCGTCCTCCCCGAGGGTGCCAAATCGGTCATGGATCCTGACGAAACCGTCGCGATCGCACTCATCACCCGCTCCACCCGTGAGGCCATTCGCCGCGCCGAGCAGGGCGACGCCGCTGAGGCTGAAGGGGCTGAAGGCGCTGAAGGGGCCGACGAGGGCGACGAGGGCGAGAGCGGCGACGAGGGCTGACGCCCGCCCGGGGGCCTAACCCATGGTGGTTCGGCGTCGCAACCCTGACCGCACCGGGACGCCTGCTGATCTTTTAGTGGTCGGCCTGGGCAATCCCGGTGACGACTACGCACAGACGCGCCACAATGCTGGTTTCTGGGTCGTCGACGAACTGGCCCGCCGCCATGGCGGCCGGCTTAGGCGCGGCAAACGCGAACATGCTGAGAGCGACGTCTTGCGCGTCGGCGACAAGTTCGTAGCGGTCGCTCGACCAACCACGTTCTACAACGAAGCTGGCCGGGCGGTTGGCGCGCTCATCAAGCGGCACGGCATCAACGAGTTCAGTCGGCTGGTGATGGTTCACGACGAACTCGACCTCGAGGTCGGGCGGATGAAGCTGAAGTTCGGCGGCGGACTCGCCGGGAACAACGGCCTCAAGTCGGTTCGGGCACACCTGCGGACCGACGACTTCTCCCGGCTCCGCATCGGCATTGGGAAGCCCGAGCAGGGCACGGTGGCAGGGCGGGACTATGTTCTGAAACGTCCGTCGCGCGCCGACCGTCCCGTGCTGGAGGAGATCGTG
Source organism: uncultured Acidimicrobiaceae bacterium (assembly GCA_913041415.1). Lineage (GTDB taxonomy): Bacteria > Actinomycetota > Acidimicrobiia > Acidimicrobiales > Aldehydirespiratoraceae > UBA11606. The sequence continues at coordinate 1,355 of CAJWHS010000129.1, forward strand.
GCCGACGCCGCGGACACCCTCGAGTATCTCGCCGTCAGCGACATTGAGGCGGCGATGAACCGCTACAACCGCTGACCTACCCCCAATCCGCGAGAAGCTGCCTCTGTGAGTTCCCCTCGTTCCGTGCCTCCGCTCGGCGACCTGCTCGACCAACTCAGCGAAGAACCCTCGATCGAGGCCGCCCTCGGCCGGCGCGAACCGGTGGTTGCGGTTGCCGACCCTGGCCGGGCCTTCGTCATCGCTGGCCTTGTTGCCGCGTCGGATCGTTGCCCCGTGCTGGTCGGAACCCCGACGCAGGCCGAAGCCGAGCGTCTCGCCGCCGATGCTGCAGCGATCCTGGGCGACGACAAGGTGCTGCACTTTCCCGCCTGGGAGACGCTGCCGTTCGAGCGCGTCAGCCCGGGTGTCGAGACGATGGGTCAGCGTCTGGCCGTGCTCCACCGGCTCACATCCGACCGTCCTCCGTCGCTCGTCGTGGCGCCGACGCGAGCGCTGATCCAGCGAATCGACCCGCATGCCGCCATCGACCCGATCGAGGTGCGCTCTGGGGATCAGGTCGACCCGGTCGAGCTCGTCGAACAGCTCGTCATGCTCGGCTACCGCCGGGAGGGACAGGTCGAGCATCGTGGTGAGGTTGCGGTGCGCGGCTCGATCGTAGACGTCTACCCGAGCACCGCCGATGCGCCCGTTCGCATCGACCTTTTGGGGGATGAGGTCGAACGGCTCACCGAATTCGCAGTGGCCGACCAGCGCTCCACCGAACCGGTCGAGTCGGCGCGCATCTATCCGTGTCGCGAGTTCCGGCCAACCGAAGTACGACAGGCACGGGCGGCCGAACTGGTCACAGAGGAACCGTGGGGACGCGAACAATGGGACCGTTTCGCCCATGGCACGCTCTTCGACGGCATGGAGTCGTGGCTGCCGTGGTTGGTCGAGGGCGAACACCTAATCACCGATTTGATCGGTGCTGACGGGCTGGTTGCGTTCGTCGAGCCTCGTCGGGTCCGCGACCGGGCTGTGGAGATCCTTGCCGAAGAAGCCGACCTTGCGTCGACGCTCGCTTTGACCTGGGATGTCGCCGCCGACGACGTCCACCGACTGCACCTCGATTTCGATCGTCTCATGACCCAGACCAATGCGGCGTCGTGGTCGGTTTTGGCGACGCCCGACAAGCCGACCACACCGGTCGTGGCGGCATCTGGTTGGGAGCCGGTCGTGGGTGATCTGTCGCCCACGATCAGCCAGATCCGAAGCTTGCTCGACGCCGGCTACCGGGTCGTGGTGGCCGCCGACGGCGAGGCGAGCGCCAACCGACTGGGCACGCTGATGGCCGAGCACGACGTCGTGCTCGACATTCGATCCGGACCGACCCGGGGAGGGCAGGCTCGGCCCGCTGGCGAGGTGATCGTCGCCCCGATCGAACGCGGCGTGGTCCTGACCGACATCAAACTCGCGGTGATTGCAGAATCCGATCTGACCGGTCGTCGCCGCACGCACCGTCAGGCCCGGCGCCGAACACGCGATACTCAGCGGTTTTTTGAGGATCTGCGAGAAGGCAGCTTTGTCGTCCATCACCAGCACGGCGTCGCCCGGTTCGGTGGCATGGTCACCCGTGCGATCGGCGGCAACGAGCGCGACTATCTGCTGCTCGAGTACCGCGGCGGCGACAAGCTCTATGTGCCGTCGGACCAGATCGAGTCGGTGCGGCATTACACCGGGGGCGATACGCCGAGCCTGTCGAAGATGGGAGGCTCCGACTGGAGTCAGACCAAGGCCAAAGTCCGTTCGGCAGTGCAGGAGATCGCCCAGGAACTCGTCGTGCTCTATCAGAAGCGCGTCACGAGCAGGGGCCACGCCTTTGCGCCGGACACGCCATGGCAGGGCGAGTTCGAGGCATCGTTCCCGTTCCAAGAAACCACCGACCAGCTCAACGCGACCATCGACGTGAAGAACGACATGGAGCTCGAGTCGCCGATGGATCGCCTCGTCGTCGGCGATGTCGGCTTCGGCAAGACCGAGATCGGCATGCGGGCTGCGTTCAAAGCCATCCAGGACGGCAAACAGGTCGCCGTGCTCGTGCCGACGACCCTGCTCGCCCAACAGCACGTTACGACCTTTACCGAACGGATGGCGCCCTACCCGATCCGCGTCGAGGTACTGAGCCGGTTCCTCACCGCCAAGCAGGCCAAAGCCGTTACCGATGGTCTCAAGGACGGTGAGGTCGATCTGGTTGTCGGCACGCATCGGCTTCTCGGCGAGGGCATCGAGTTCAAGAACCTCGGGTTGTTGATCGTCGATGAGGAACAGCGCTTCGGCGTCAGCCACAAGGAGCAGATCAAGGAACTCCGCCACGACATCGACGTGCTCACGCTCACCGCAACACCGATCCCGCGCACGATGGAGATGTCGCTCACCGGTATCCGTGACATGTCGCTGCTCAACACGCCGCCGGCGGACCGTCAGCCGATCCTTACCTATGTCGGTGAGTACGAGGAACGAGCGGTGGCCGAGGCGATCCGTCGTGAGCTGCTCCGTGAAGGGCAGGTCTTCTTCGTGCACAACCGGGTGCGCGACATTGAGCACGTCGCCGAACGACTCCGGAACCTCGTCCCCGAGGCACGGGTGGCGATCGCTCACGGGCAGTTGGACGAAGGCACGCTCGAACGGGTTGTGGTCGATTTCTGGGAGGGCAACTACGACGTCCTCGTCTGCACGACCATCATCGAGTCGGGCATCGACATGCCGACCGTGAACACACTGATCGCCGATCGGGCCGATTTGCTCGGACTAGGGCAGCTCCATCAGCTGCGGGGTCGTGTCGGCCGAGCCGGGCGCCGGGCCTACGCCTATCTGTTCCATCCGGTTGATCAGGTCTTGTCCGAGGAGGCCTACGAGCGACTCAAGACGATCGGCGAGGCCACCGAGCTCGGGTCGGGTTTCCGTATCGCCATGCGCGACCTCGAGATTCGCGGTGCTGGCAATCTGCTCGGCACCGGCCAGTCGGGTCACATCGCCGCAGTCGGCTACGACCTCTACTGCCAGATGGTCACCGAAGCGGTCGGTGAACTCAAGGACGAGCGGCCCCCGGAGCCGGTTGAGATTGCGATCGAGGTCCCCGGTAACGCCCACCTGCCGGACGACTACGTCCTGAAGGAGACCAACCGACTCGAGGCCTATCGGCGGCTTGCGTCGATCGAGTCCCTCGAGGCGCTCGATGATGTTCGGGCGGAATGGCTCGACCGTTTCGGCCCGATCCCCGAGCC
>CAJWHS010000130.1 GCA_913041415.1 uncultured Acidimicrobiaceae bacterium
GACCTTGACTTCGCCCTCCGGCAAGACCTCGGTTTGGGGCCCCGATCAGGCAAAGGCCACCGCGACCGGCTCGGCCCTCGACTTCTACCTCGTCACCGCTCAGCGACGCAACGTCACCGACACCGACCTTGCCGTGAAGGGGGAGATCACGGTCGACTGGCTGGCGATGGCCCCGCTGTTCGCCGGCTCTCCGAGCGACCCGCCCGCCCCACAGGGCTGAGGGCTAGAGGCCGCCGAATTCCGGTGGCCGTTTCTCGGCGAACGCCGCCATCGACTCGCTGAAGTCGCCCGTCGTGGTGGCCATGATCTGGGTGCGGTTCTCGATGTCGATGGCGTGACGCAGAGACGGCGAGTCAACCGTCTGCCACATCGTCTCTTTAGTCATCCAGACGCTGAACGGTCCGTTTTCGCGAATCGCCCGAGCGGTCGCCATCGCTCCTTCGACTTCGGTGCCGTCGTCGACCACGTCGGCGACCAACCCGATCCGGTCGGCTTCGTCGGCATCGAAGATCCGGCCGGTGAGCAAGAGTTCGGCCGACCGGCCGGCGCCGACCAGTCGGGGCAGGAAGTAGCTCGTTCCCATGTCGCAGTTGCTGACGCCAACCTTGATGAAGACCGCACCGAAGCGAGCACCCCGAGCGGCGATCCGCACGTCGCAGGCCAGCGCAAGGGCGAAGCCGCCGCCGACCGCTGCGCCGTTGACCGCCGCGATCCATGGCTTGCGCGAGCGGTGGATTGATTCGTTGACCGTGGCGATCTGATCCTGTGCCATGAACCGGCCAACGATCGGACCCACGCCTTCCGAACCGGGAGGGATGCTCGGGTCGCCGAGAAGGTCAGCGCCGGCACAAAACCCGCGACCCGCGCCCGTCAACACGACCGCCCGCAGCGTTCGGTCGAGGTCGACCCGTTGAGTCAGGTCCTGAAGGTCGGTCATGAGCTGAGCCGAGATCGCGTTGAGGCGCTCAGGCCGGTTCATGGTGACCAGCACGATGTCGTCGTCGGGCTCCTCGATCAGGAGGGTCGCGTACTCGGGCAGGTCACGGACGGTCATGGCCGTCAGTGAAGCACCCGCTCACTCGTGGGGCGAGTTCAGCTCGATTGTGGTGACAGCAGCGAAAAGACAAGCCCGTCGAGGATGTCGGCCTCGGAAACGACAAGCTCCTCGATGTCGAAGTAGCGCATGATGCGCACGAGGATGCACATGCCACCGACGATCACATCGGCTCGAGCTTCTTCGAGACCGGGGTTGTGGATGCGGTCGTCGCGGGATTCGGTGACGAGCGTGCGGTAGACGTCCTCCGCTGCTTCCTTTGTAAGCACGAAGTGATGGATCTGGTCGCGGTCGTACTCGGCGAGACCGAGTTCGACCGCCGCTGCGGTCGACACGGTGCCTGCAAGCCCGACGAAGGTCGTAGCGTGGGCGACCTGAGGCATCTGGCGAGCGATGTCGTCCAGGTGGACCTCGGTGATCGACAAACACGCAACAAGCTCCTCGGGCCGTGGCGGGTCGTGCTCGACGTACTTCTCGGTGAGCCGCACACAACCAATGTCGAGCGACATCGCCGCCTCGGCTTCGTCGGTGCCGAACGCGAACTCCGTGGAACCACCACCGATATCGAACACCAGGAAGGGTCCGTCAGCGGGATCGAGGTCGGCGGTGGCACCTCGGAGCGAGAGCTTGCCCTCATCGACGCCCGACAACAGTTCCGGTTCGACCCCGATGACATCGTGCACTGCGGTGAAGAACTCGTCGCGGTTGGCCGCATCACGAGCAGCAGAGGTGGCCACCGCTCGCACACGGGTGACACCGTGCTGGTCCATTACCGACTTGTAGGTTCGCAGGCACGAAAGCACCCGTTCGATCGCCTCGTCGGCTAGACGGCCAGTGCGATCGACGTCTTGCCCGAGCCGGGTGATGGTCATGAGGCGCTCAATCGTGTTATCGCCGTCGTGTACGAGCAAGCGAGTCGAGTTCGTGCCCATGTCGATGGCAGCGACGGGAGCGTCAGTCATGGTGATGGTCCTCGGGGAGATCGTCACGGTCCTCGTAGGCGGCAAACCGTTCGGCCACCCACCGGCCTACTGGATCGTCGCCGCCTGCGAGATACCAGGCGTAATGGGCGTGCAGGCACTTGACGCCGCGGCGGGTACCGCCAACGCCAGCGGACGGCCACGGGCCGTTGTGGTCCGGCGGCATCGCAGCGTCGCGTTCGAGCCGGTAGCGCTCGTGAGCAGCTTTGATCTCCTCAGCAGGAATCTCGGCCTCGGAACGACGCACGCCCCCGTCGCTCTCGATACGGCCCACGATTCGGCGCTCATGACCACCGACGAGCCAGTAACGGGTGGGCATCGGTCGACCCGATTCCAGCAACGGCGCGTTGCAAAGCACAACCGGGTCGCCGTGCTCGTTGCGCACGACGATCTCATAGGCGCCGCCAGGTTCGCGGCCCAACAGTTCCGCAACCCCCCGACGGTCGGCATCGGTGAGCTCGCTCATCGACCACTCCGACGACCACGAACGAGCAAAACGACCAGCGTGACAAGGCCGGCAAGCGGGAAAAGTCGCTTCATGATGGGACGACGAGCGGTATCGAGCAGGTCGAGCGCGTCGGGCTCCGGCATGGCGACGCTTCGTGGATGAGCGAACGCGTCAGGTCCAAGAACCCGCTCAGCGGTGGTCGATGCCGCCAGGTTGTCACCGAACTGCGCGGTGAGCACCGAACTCACCTCGGTGATGATGCCCCGACCAAGCTGCGTCAAACGGCCCTCGAGCTGTAGGTCGGCGTCGACGTTCACCTGCGTCTGATCGTCAGAGAGTGCTTCGAGCCGGGCGGTGATGTGCGCCTCTGCTCGCCCCTGGTTGCCGTCACCCTGAGCCTTCACGACGATCCGGTGCCGGTCGAGGTCGTGCTCGAACGTGGCGTGACCAGTGAAGCGGACAGCGAGCACACCGAGGCGCACGTTGACGACACCATGGTGGTCGTCGCCGTCGATCTTGGTGAGGTGCGCGCCGGGGACACACCGAGCAACCCATTCGGGCTCGCACAAGAGGGCCCACGCCTCGTCAATCGGACACGCGACGGTGAACGAGTCGCTCAGCTCCACCGGCGGAGGTCCTCGAGCGTGTCGATATCGCACGGGTCGCCCTCGACGGGGACCGGACGGACAAGGTCAGGACGCTGCCGCATAAGGGCGCGAGCCCCGTCGTCGCCGCTGACCGGGAGCGACGCCCACATCGAGGCGCTAAGCCGGACCGGTGGCCGCAGTTCGCCGTCGTAACGGGCCGACGCAAGATCGGCGTCAACCTCGGCGACCTTGTTCCAGATCTCGGTGGTGACACCAGGGCTGTCGCCGAGTCCGACCACGAGCGCGTCGTGACGTCTTGACTCCGCATATCCGACTGCCGCACGCAGTGAGGTCGCCTGACCATCGGCCCACTGCTCGTTGTGGATCAGCGTGACATCGTCGGGCACGAACGGATCGAGGTCGACTGCACCGCTGACCACAATCACTTCGTCGACCTCAGAGGCTCGAGCGGCATCGACGACGTGAGAAATAACCGGACGTCCGTCGACCTCGGCGAAGAGTTTGTGGGTGTCGCCGGCGTAGCGGGATCCGGCGCCGGCGGCGAGGATGACCGCGGCAACGGAACGCTGGCGGATGCGGTCGATGTCAGTCACCGACACAGCCTAGGGTCACCGGCATGGACCCGTCTGTTCCCGCGCCGGCCTCGCCCCCGACCCTCCGAGTCACCATGTTGTTGGCCGACTCGGCCCAGGTCGCCGACCGCAAGCTGTACGTCCTCGGCGGCGGTCTCTCCGTCATCGGACCTCGGCCCCAGCCGATGGGGGTTGCCATCCGCATCGAGGTCCCCTGGGACCGCGCCAACACGCCACACCAGTGGCGTCTCGACCTTCTCGACGAGGACGGGCACCCCGTGATGATCAACGAGCAGCCGCTGGTTGTGCACGGCCGATTCGAGGCCGGCCGACCAGCAGGTCTTCAGGCGGGTACGCCCTTGTCGGTCCCATTGGCGATCACATTCCCGTCGCTACCGGTCACCCCCGGGCGCTCTTACGCATGGCAGTTGTCGATCGACGACAGCACGCACCTCGACTGGCGTCAGCGCTTCCACGTCCGCGAGACACCACAGCGACCGATGGGGCCACCACCCTCGCCGAGCTGACTCAATCGTGGATCGGACCCTCGGTGCGGGAGAGGGAGGCGACAGAGCGGCCGGTGCGCTCCGCGATGATCTCCGCCACGATGGAGATCGCCGTCTCCTCGGGCGTGCGGGCTCCGAGATCGAGACCGATCGGCGATCGGAGGCGATCAAGGCCGGTTTGGTCGACACCGGCGTCGACCAGGCGTTTGGTGCGGTCGTCGTGGGTTCGACGGCTCCCCATCACGCCGATGTAGCCGACCTTCGTCTCCAGCGATGCGGTGACGGCGGGGACGTCGAACTTGGCGTCGTGGGTGAGGATGCAGACGGCGTCGCGCTGGCCGAGATCACCGCCGATGTCGGCAAGCA
>CAJWHS010000131.1 GCA_913041415.1 uncultured Acidimicrobiaceae bacterium
GATGAGTGATGCCCGACCTGATCTTGCCGGTGCCCTGGGTGCTGCCGCCGTCGGCGTCGGTGTGCTCGTCGCCATGACCGGCCGCACCAAGCTCGCGCTTCTTGGGTCCGTCGCCGCTGGCGCCGCGGCAGCGCTCACGATGAGCCAGCGACGCTAGACCGGCACTACCGACGAGCGAATCCACGAACTCGAACATGCGCTCGCTGCTCAGGTGCAGCGCCGCATGGGTGCCGAAGAGGCCGTGAAGAGCCTGTCCGAGCAGTTGTCAGCCGCTGAGAAGCGAGCCGGTGGTGTATCGGCCCCGATCGTCCTCTCCGACACGGGTGCAGGGGGCACAGCCCTGATTGATCCGATCACCGGCCTGTTGAACCAGGAGTACTTCGTGGTTGCGCTCGACAGTCGAATCGCTGCAGCCCGGCGACACCTGCGTCCCGTCGCCGTCGGCGTGATCCAGGTCGTCGATGGTCGGGAGGGTGACAACCGGCCCAACGCTGAACCGGCACTGGTCGCCCAGGCCCTCCGCGCAACACTTCGTGAGGCCGACACGTTGACCCACCTGCAGGATGGGCGCTTTGGCATGGTGCCAGAAACCGCCCCGAAGCGTGGAGCGATCTTGACGATGGAACGGTTCCACCTCCACCTCAAGGCGAACCACCCAAGCCTGACCCTCTGGGTCGGTGTTGCCTGCTGTCCGGGCCCACGCTCTCACCGCCGGGGAGCTCATCGATCGCGCCGAGACCGCCCTAACTGCTGCTTGCGACTGGCAGCAGAGCCGCATGGAGGTCGCCATCGACGAGTGAGGTTTCGCGGCGCGCAACGCCGTAGCCTCGTCTCTGGAGGGATGGCAGAGCGGACGATTGCACTGGTCTTGAAAACCAGCGGGCCTTCGCGGGTCCCGGGGGTTCGAATCCCCCTCCCTCCGCCACCACCGCCTCGCAGCGATCAACTGCGCCGATTTAGTACGCGTACGGCTGGAACTCCGAGAGGAAGATCGGCTCGGCATCAGGGTCGAAGAACGGCCGGTCGCCATCGATCTCGAGTGGACGGATCACCCGCTTCTGAGGCCAGTGGTCGGCCGAGGCCCGATGCAGCATTGAGCGCTCGTCCCAGATGGCAAGGTCGCCTTGCTCCCATTGCCAGCGCACATGGAACCGCGACTCCTTCACCCACTCACCGATGAACGTGAGCAGCGACTTCGATTCGTGCTCGCTAAACCCGACAATACGGTTCATGAACCGCCAGGCGAACACGATCGACTGGCGACCCGTCTCAGGGTGGGTGCGCACCATCGGATGTTCGACCGGTGGGTAGTGCTCACGGAGCCCACCGGCGATCTTGGGGGGCTGCATCGCCGACCTTCGCGCAGACACCTTGGATGAAGCTCTCGTTGTCGTGGATCACCCGCAGGGAGCAGAGCAGTTCCTGCACGGGCGCGGCGAGTTGATCGTAGGCAGCGGTTGGGGAGCACCACATCGCGTCACCGCCCACCTCGGGCGGCGTCTCCATGTGTAGCAGTGCATAGGCGGGCGGCTCGTCGAGCCAAGTGGCATCGGTATGCCAGCCGTCGGCGGCGTTGGGACTGTCGGGGCCGTCCTGGATCACGGTCATGCGCGGTTCGGTTGAGCCGAGCAGTCGTTGCACGGGAAAGACCGACGGCGTGCCGAAGCGACGGCCGAGCTCGAACTGCTCCTCCTCGGAGAGGTTCGCGCCTCGAAAGAATACAACCTCGTGCTCGAGGCTGCGGCCTTGATGTCGTCGAAGGCAGCCGGGTCACGAGGGTCGACGCCGCCGATCCTTGCCCCCAGCGCCCCTGCAACCCGCGTCACCTGCATGGCGACACCGCAGTGGCGGGCCCCTGATGAGGCTTCAAGCCCCGTTGCTCAGACGAGCACGGACTCTTCAGCGATCGGGGCTTCTCCACCACGGTCGACCGGTTCGAACTCGGGCGATGGAAGCGCCGAGTCGCCCTCGATGTCGATGTGAGGGATCAGGCGGTCAAGCCAGGCCGGGATCCACCAGTTGATGTCACCCAGCAGTTTCATCGTTGCCGGGACGAGAACGATGCGGACAATGGTGGCATCGACGAAGATCGCCGTCGCCAGACCGAGACCGAACATCTTGATGAACGGATCGTCGCCGAGGATGAAGCCGCCGAACACCGAAATCATGATCAGCGCAGCTGAGGTAATGACTCGGGCAGTCGATGCAAGGCCGCGAATCACCGACTGATCGCTGTCGCCCGTGGCGAGGAACTCCTCGCGAATACGGCTGAGCAGGAACACCTCATAGTCCATCGACAGGCCGAAGAGGATGGCGAACATGAACATCGGCATGAAGGCCACGATCGGGATCGGCTCAGCCACACCGACGAGCTCATTGCCCCATCCCCACTGGAAGACGGCGACGAGCACGCCGTAGGCGGCGCCGATCGACAACAGGTTGAGGATTGCGGCCTTGAGCGCCATGACCGGCGAGCGGAAGACACCGGTGAGCAGGAAGAACGACAACACGATCACTGAGGTTATGAACCACGGCAGCCGTGATGAGACCTGGTTCCCGACGTCGCCGAACGAGGCGGTCTGCCCGCCGACGTGGGCGACGGCCCCCGTGCCCTCGAAGACTGGTGGGAACACGTCGGCGCGGATGCGCTGCACCGTGTCGTAGGTCTCGGGCGACTGCGGCGAGGTGGCGGGGAATGCGAAGAGAACGGTGATATCGGTGCCTTCGGTGGGCGGCGCCGGTTGCACGAAAGCGATGTTCTCGTCGGCCTGGACGGCCTCGGCGAGTTCGCCGACCAGCGCTGGATCGCCGGCCGGGTCGAGCGCAATCATCAGCGGGCCGGTGAAGCCTGCGCCGAACGCCTCGGTGGTGAGGTCGAACGCTTGGCGTTCGGTGCGTTCCTCACCGAGATTGCCGTTATCAGGGAAGCCCAACTCAAGGGCGAGCACCGGCGTGGTGAGGGCGATGAGCAGTGCCGTAACACCGACGGCGTACTTCCACGCGTGACGCGACACGTGCCGACCCCAGGCCTCCCAGCGAGGGGAGACGGTCGGATCGATCTCGCGGCGACGACGGGAGCGGATGCCGTTGACCCGAGGACCGGCGAGGCCCAGGAAGGCGGGAAGCAAGGTGATGGCGGCAGTGACCATAACGAGCACAACCAGCGAAGTCGCGACGCCGGCGGCGGTCAGGAAAGGCACGCCGGCGACGGCGAGACCGAGGATCGCGATCATGACCGTGCCACCGGCGAAGATCACGGCCTGACCGGCAGTGGCAGTGGCGCGCCCCACGGATTCCTGCACCGTCATGCCTTGAGCGAGGTACTCGCGATGGCGGGTGACGAGGAAAAGGGCGTAGTCGATACCGACACCGATGCCGACCATCGCCACCATCTGCGGCGCCCACGACGGGATGTCGATCAGATAGTTGACGAGCCCGAGGGCACTCGTGCCCAACGCAAGACCGAACAAGGCGGTACCGATCGGTAGACCCATGGCGATCACCGAGCCGAAGGCGATCAGCAAGATGACGATGGCGGCGACAATGCCGATCATTTCGCCGGTACCAGTCTGGGCTTCCTCGAACACGAAGAAGAGTTCACCGTCGGCTTCGACCCGAAGCCCGTTGGCCTCGTCGAGTTCGGAACGCAATTCCTTGAGATCCTCGAGGGCGACGGCATTCATCTCGTCGCTCGGCGGGTACTGGACGCGAACAAGCGCCACTGCACCATCGGCCGAGATCTGGGGGTCGGCCACAGCGACGACATCGTCAAGGTCGGCGAACTCGGCTCGAATCTGATCGATCTGAGCGAGGTCATCGGTGATGGGTTCGCCGGGAACGACCGACGCAATCACGAGTTGTGCACTGGCACCGGCGGCATCGAGTTGGGCGGCTTCGAGCAGGACGAGCGCGTCATCGCTGTCCTGACCAGGGACGGTGAAGGTGTCGTCGAAGTCGCGGCCGATCGTGGAGTTGGCGACGACCACGGCCGCGGCCAAGAAGAACCACGTGCCGATGACGAGCCAGGGACGCCTGGCAGCGAAACGGCCCAATCGGTACAGCGCAGTGGACATTGGGGGAACTCCTTGGGGGAAGGATGTCCGGGTGATGGTTCGGCGGCACAATGCTCCGAAGCGAGGACCGTCTCGACGTTACGTGCGGCCGGCGAGATCGCCTCCATCGAGGCCGTGAATTTGGTCACCCAGGCCACGAAGCGCATGGTCGACGCTCCGAGGTTGCGACACAAGGACATAGCGTGTTTGCTATGTCGCTATGACTCTGGCCG
>CAJWHS010000132.1 GCA_913041415.1 uncultured Acidimicrobiaceae bacterium
CTCGAGGTCGGTGACATCGAAGGGGAGCGCGATTGCTCGTTCGCCGAGTTCCGCTGCTGCGTTCATCGCCCGGTTGGGTTCGAGGTCGTTGACGTAGACGTGAGCGCCGGCATCGATCAGCACCCGGGCGATGCCGAGGCCGACACCTCGGCCGGCGCCGGTGACGAGAGCAGTGCGATCAGTGAGGTCGAACACGAGCCTGCACCGTAGTGTGCCGCCATGACGGAGGACCCAAACGACACTCGCCTGCGCCGCTTCGAGGATCGCCGGGCCCTTGTCACCGGTGCCAGCCGGGGCATCGGGGCCGGTATCGCCGAACGCCTCGCCGCCGAAGGTGCCGATGTTGCACTCGTCGCTCGAACTCGGTCCGAACACGCCGTGCTCGAGGGCTCACTCGAGGAGACCGCAGCGCGTTGTGAGGCACACGGCGCCCGCTCGGTGGTCGTCGTCGCCGACATCACCCACCCCGACGACCGGGAACGCCTGATCGCCGAGGCGGTCGAGGGTCTTGGCGGATCGATCGACGTGTTGGTCAACAACGCAGCGGCGGCGATCTACCAACCAATGGCTGACTACCCGTTGAAGCGTCGCCATCTCACGTTCGAGGCCAACGTTCACGCGCCGCTCGACCTGGCCCAGGCGGTGCTCCCGTCGATGGTCGAGGCAGGGGAGGGCTGGATCCTCAACCTGTCGAGCGCCACGGCTTGCCCCTGGGACGGCCCACCCTTCGAGGTCGGCAGTCTGGGCACCACCATTGCGATCTATGGCGCGTCGAAGGCGGCACTCGACCGGCTCACCAATGGCCTCGGCGCTGAGTTGTTCGGCAGCGGCGTGCGGGTCAACGCCGTACAGCCGCGCGCGGCCGTGCTCTCGGAAGGCGCGGCCAAGCTCGCCGGGAAGAAGTTGCGACCCGCTCAGGTGGAGTCGATCGAGCAGATGGTCGAGGGGTCGGTCGTGCTCGCCTGCTGTGACGAAGACGTCACCGGCCGGTCGACGGTCAGCCTCAACAACCTTGTCGAGTTCGACCTTCCTGTTCGAGGGCTTGACGCCCGACCCCTGCTCTAGGCCGCTGCCATTTCCCGGCCGGAACGGCGAACGCCCCGCCGGTGGTAGGAGCCAGCCGACGGGGCGTTCTTGAGTTTGCGGCGGGCAGGGCCCGCATCAGGCTCAGGCTAGATCGAAGCGATCCGCGTCCATGACCTTGGCCCACGCCTTGGCGAAGTCAGCGACGAACTTGTCGCCTGCATCGTCGGCGGCGTAGACGTCGGCAATCGCCCGCAGGATCGAGTTCGAACCGAACACGAGATCGTTGCGGGTAGCGGTCCACTTGGCCTCGCCGGTGGCCCGGTCGGTTCCGTTGAAGACGCCCTCGCTGGTAGGTGAGTCGCTCCAGACGGTGCCGATATCCATCAGGTTGACGAAGAAATCGTTGCTGAGGGTGCCGACACGGTCGGTGAGCACTCCGTGGCCATCGGTGCTGACACCGAGGACACGGAGACCGGCGACAAGAACGGCCATCTCCGGGGCGGTCAGCCCGAGCAGGTGGGCCTTGTCAACGAGCAGGTGCTCGGCGACGTCGGCGTTGCCTTTCCCGAGGTAGTTGCGGAAGCCGTCCCAGCGGGGCTCGAGCCAGGCAAAGCTCTCCTCTTCGGTCTGCTCCTCGGAGGCGTCGCCACGACCGGTGGAGACGTCGACACCGATCTGCACGCCACCGGCAGCGGCAGCGGACTCCACGGCGGCGGTGCCACCGAGAACGATCAGGTCGGCCATCGAGACGTCGAAGCCGAGGCTCGACTGGACGTTCTCCAGCGCCGAGAGCACCTGACGGAGTGTCTCGGGCTTGTTGGCCTCCCAGTTGCTCATCTGGCTCAGACGGATGCGACCGCCGTTGGCACCGCCTCGGTGATCAGACTGGCGGTAGGTCGAGGCTGAGGCCCACGCGACGAAGACCAGGTCGGTGATGCTGACGCCCGACTCGAGGATCGCAGCCTTGGCGGCAGCGATCTGTTCGGCGTTGAGCTCGGTAGCAGCCGGGATGGGGTCCTGCCAGATGAGCTCCTCCTGCGGGACTTCGGGGCCGAGGTACCGAACCTTGGGTCCCATGTCTCGGTGGGTCAGCTTGTACCAGGCACGAGCGAAGGCATCGTCAAGTAGCGACTGATCATCCCGGAAACTCTGGCTGATCTCGTTGTAGATCGGGTCCATCTTCATGGACATGTCAGCGGTGGTCATCTGCGGGGTGTGCATGACGCCTTCGCGACCGCCTGCATCCGGAACGGTGCCGGCGAGCGCCGGAGCGTGCCACTGCTTGTGGCCGGCTGGGGACTCGGTGAGCTCCCAGTCGTTGTCCATCAGTGTCTCGAGGTAGTTGTTGTCCCAGGTGGTCGGGGAGGAGTTCCACGCCCCCTCGAAGCCCGAGGTGGTGGCGTGCACACCAACACCGGACTCAAAGGAGTTCTTCCAGCCGAGAAGCTGCTGTTCCATAGGGGCACCCTCGGGCTCAGCACCGACGTCACCTTCAGGGCCGGCGCCGTGCATCTTGCCGAATGCGTGCCCGCCGGCGACCAGAGCAACCGTTTCTTCGTCGTTCATCGCCATGCGACGGAAGGTCTCGCGAACGTCGCGGCCGGAGGCAACCGGGTCAGGGTTGGCGTTCGGGCCCTCAGGGTTCACATAGATGAGACCCATCTGGACGGCACCGAGTGGCTCCATCAGCTCGCGGTCGCCGCTGTAGCGCTCGTCCTCAAGCCAGGCGTCCTCGGGACCCCAGTAAACCTCCTCGGGCGCCCACACGTCCTTCCGGCCACCAGCGAAACCAAAGGTCTTGAAGCCCATGGTCTCCATGGCGACATTGCCTGAGAGGATCAGGAGGTCGGCCCAGCTGATCTTGCGGCCGTACTTCTTCTTGATCGGCTCGAGGAGCTGGCGGGCCTTATCAAGGTTGCCGTTGTCGGGCCAGCTGTTGAGTGGGGCGAAGCGCTGCTGGCCGGTGCCACCACCACCGCGACCGTCGTGCGTGCGGTAGGTGCCCGCAGCGTGCCAGGTCATGCGGACGAAGAACGGGCCGTAGTGGCCGTAGTCCGCAGGCCACCAGTCCTGGCTGTCGGTCATCAGCGCAGAAAGATCGGCCTTCAACGCGTCGTAGTCGAGCGACGCGAATTCGGCTGCGTAGTCGAAATCCTCGTCCATTGGGTCACTGTTCGGGTTGTTCTCGTTGAGGATGTTGAGATTGAGCTGGTTCGGCCACCACTTCTGGTTGGCAGCCGATCCCACATCGCTGTGGGGGAATGGGCACTTTGCTTCGGACATTGGTATTCCTCCGTACGGGGTTTCTGCGATGGACGGCGTGGAGACAAGCTCCGGTCAGATCAGGCCTGACAGGCGGGGCACCAGCCCCAATGGACGACCTCGGCCTCATCGATGAGGAAACCATGGTCGTCGTTGGCGGTGAGGCACGGGGTCGCGCCGACGGCGCAATCGATGTCGTACATCAGATCGCACCCTCGGCAAACAAGATGGTGATGGTTGTCTCCAACCCGGTCCTCGAAGCGAGCGACCGATCCTGCGGGCTGTATCCGACGCACGAGGCTCTTCTCGACAAAGACCCCAAGTGTGTCGTACACGGCCTGCCGGGAGATCGATCCCAGCTTGATGCGAACGGCCTCGGTGATGTCCTCAGCGGCTGCGTGTGGGTTGTCAGTCACGGCTTCCATCACGGCGATGCGCTGAGCGGTGACCTGGAGGCCCTGCTCTCGCAGCGTGTCAGCTAGAGCGACGGCATTCGAGTCGTTCACATAAATGACTACAACACAGATTCTGGACTAAGTCAAGAACTAGGTTATGTCGGTCTTTGGTGGAATTAAACGGATGGCTCGGGCGTCGCCAGAACAGCAGGAGCTCTGACGAGAAACCGGCGACGTTCAGGATCGGCGAAGAGCGATTCGGCCGTTACCGTGCACGGCCCGGCCGATCACTGCGGCGGTGTGCCCGTCGGCGACCAGGCCAGCGACGACATCGTTGGCTGCATCGGGATCAACACCGAAGACAAGGCCGCCTGATGTCTGAGCGTCGGCGAGGATCGTCACGTCGAGATCATCAACACCCGCACCGATGTCGAGCCACTCGTCGATCCATGCCAGGTTCCGGCCGGTGCCACCGGGCACCAC
>CAJWHS010000133.1 GCA_913041415.1 uncultured Acidimicrobiaceae bacterium
GCGGGTGACCTCGAGATCGTCGTGGTCGACGACGGCTCGCCCGATGGCACCGCTGACGCTGCTCGGCTCGCTGGTGCGGACCAGGTCGTCGTTCTTCCAGAGAACCAGGGAAAGGGTGCTGCGGTGCGGGCCGGTGTGCTCCCCGCCCGGGGCCGGACGATCGCCTTCACCGATGCCGATCTCGCCTACTCACCCCATCAGCTTGTGTCGTTCGTCGAGGCGATCGAAGGTGGGTGCGACGTGGCGATCGGCAACCGTCACCACGCCGACACCGACACGCTGGTCGGCACCTCGGCGGTGCGCTCGTTCGGGAGTCGGGTGGTCAACATGGCCACGAGCCTGATGCTGCTCGGCAACTATAGGGACACCCAGTGCGGGTGCAAAGCGTTTCGGGCGGACGTCGGTCGCATCGTGATGGGTGCCAGCACGGTCGACGGTTTCGCCTTCGACATCGAAGTGCTGCACCTTGTCGAGCGCTACGGCCTCTCGATGGTCGAACTGCCGGTCGAGGTGGTGAATTCCGACACGTCCACCGTGCGTGCGTTGCGCGATGGGGTAAGCGTCGTTCTCGACATCCTGCGCATCCGTCGGCTTAGTCAGAAGGTGGGCTACCCGCAACTTGCCGAGAATGCCCTCCCGAGCGAGGCCGGACGGCCGATGATGGGCACGTCGGATGATGCCGAACTGCTCGACCCCCACGTGACTCCCGAGGCGGAACCAGACCAATGACCGATTTCGATGCCATCTTCAAGGCCTACGACGTCCGTGGCACGGTGCCCGACCAGTTCACCGCCGATGGGGCCAAGGTGATCGGTGGTGCCTTCGCCCGTTTCGTTGCCGGCCAGGGCGAGACCTCGATGGTCGTGGGCCACGACATGCGCCCCGAAGGGGAGGAGTTCTCCCAGGCCTTCGGTGACGGCGCGCTCGAACACGGTGCCGACGTCATCGACGTCGGGCTGTGCGCGACTGACATGATGTACTACGCGTCCGGTGTGCTGGACATGCCCGGCGCCGTCTTCACCGCATCGCACAACCCGGCCGGATACAACGGCATCAAGATGTGTCTCGGCAGCGCGGCCCCGATCGCCGGTGAGACCGGCCTCGACGACATCAAGGCAATGGCGATCGCAGGCCCAGATCCGTCGGGACGCAGCGGTACCCGCACCGAGCAGCACATGCTGCCGGGCTATGTCGATCATGTCCGCTCGTTCGTCGACGTGTCGTCGTTGAGGCCTCTGAAGGTCGTGGCCGACACCGCCAACGGCATGGGTGGCCTCGTCGTACCTGCTGTCTTCGATGGTCTGCCCTTCCAGCTCGATCACCTGTATCCAGAACTCGATGGCACCTTTCCGAACCATCCCGCTGATCCGATCCAGCCGGAGAACCAATGGGACCTCATGGAGCGGGTCTTGGCGACGGATGCCGACATCGGTCTTGCGTTCGATGGCGACGCCGACCGGGTGTTTCTCGTCGACGAGACCGCCCGCGCGATCTCTGGCTCACTAACTACGGCGATGGTGGCTCGATCGATCCTCATCAAGAATCCCGGCGCGACGATCCTTCACAACCTGATCTGTTCGAAGACGGTGCCAGAGGTCATTGCGGAGGGTGGCGGCACTGCGGTTCGCACCCGGGTCGGGCACTCGTTCATTAAACAGGTGATGGCCGAGACCGGCGCCGTGTTTGGGGGCGAGCACTCGGGTCACTACTACTTCGCCGACAACTTCCGCGCCGATAGCGGTCTGATCGCAGCACTCGTGATCCTCGAGATGCTTAGCAGCCACGACGGCGGACTCGCCGACCTCGTGTCATCGCTCGATCGCTACGCCGCCTCGGGTGAGATCAACGCCACGGTCGATGACGCTGCTGCGGTGATCGGGCATGTCGCTGACGTCTACTCGGCGGGGGAGCAGGACCGCATGGACGGTCTCACGGTCGACATGGGTGACTGGTGGTTCAACCTGCGTCCGAGCAACACCGAGCCGCTTCTGCGTCTCAACCTCGAGGCCGCCGACGACGACGAGGTCGCCCGGCGCGTCGACGAGGTTCGAGCTCACTTCGCAGGCTGAACCGCATCAGCGGGGCCGACACGCGGTTAACTGGGGTCCATGACACTCGACGCCCGGCTCCTGGAGATCCTCGCCTGTCCCACCGACAAGCAGGGCCTGCTGTACTTCGCCGACGAAGACCTGCTCTACAACCCGCGCCTCAAGAAGGCGTATCGGGTCCACGAGGGGATTCCCGTCATGCTGCCGGACGAGGCGATCGATGTCGACGACGACGAACACGCCCGCCTCGCCGCAAAGGCCGAGGCAGAGGGGATTGCGCCGACCTTCGGCGACTGAGCCCATGGCCACCGACGACCTCCGAGAGTCGGTCCGGCATCTACCGGACCAACTCCGCGACATCGCAGTGGCCGCTGCCGATCTCGATCAACTGCCCAACGCCGAGGGGATCGAATCGGTCGTCGTCCTGGGCACCGGTGGCGCTCGCGTCGCCGGCGATGTGATCGAGGCGATCTGCGAACTGCGGGCCACGGTGCCGATTGTTGCCAGAGGTGCTCGCTGTCCGGCGTGGGTCGGTGATCGGACACTTGCCATCGTCGTGTCACCGTCGGGCGACGACGCAGGTGTCGTCGCAGCGGCCGAGGCCGCGCTGGGGGCGGCTCGAGCGATCGTCGTTGTCACCTCCGGTGGCGCGCTCGGCGCTGCCGCAGCGGCGTGGGGCGTCCCCGTCGTGCCGGTCGATCCCGACGCCGGACCTGCGGCCGGACTCGGCGTCGCCATCGTGCCCGTCCTCGTGCTGCTCGAACGGCTCGGTTTCGTGTCGGGCATGACGCGCACCGTGAGCGACGCCGCCACCCAGATCGCCGAACGTCTCGACTCGCTCTTCGATTCGCCGCACGTGCGCCTTCTCGCTGAGCTCCTACCCAGGCGCCTCGCCCTTGTCACCGCCGCCGGTTCGCTCGGAAAGCACGCTGCCCGTCGATGGGTGCAAGAACTCGATCAGGTCGGTGGCATTGCGGCGGTTCGCCGTCGCCTTCCTACGGGATATGTCGACGTCGATGCCGGCGCCCGTTTGGCCGATACGACCCACAATGGTGCGGTGCTCGTGCTCTTGCGCCACGACGCCGAACCCGACGGTCTCGACGGTGGCGTCGCGCTCGCCCGTGAGCGCTTTGACCATGTGGTCGAGATTCATGCTGATGGGGAAGGGCCGCTCGCACAGCTCCTCGACCTCGTCCTCGTGGCTGATGCCGTGGCCGCCGCATTGCGCGAACGGGACGCGACGGACTGATCGACGAAACGACCATGCAGCGACTCGATGGCGCGATCCGGAACTACGACTGGGGCTCGAGGTCGAGCATCCCGTCGATGCTCGGACGCGCCGAAGACGGCAAGCCGTGGGCCGAGTTGTGGCTCGGTGCGCATCCATCGGCCCCGTCCTTGGTGGGCGAAAGCCGCATTCCGCTCGATGAACTCATCGCCGCCGATCCGGCCGCACAGCTCGGTCCAGCGGTCGCTGAGCGGTTTGAGTCGCTGCCATTCCTTTTCAAGATCCTTGCTGCAGCAGCGCCGTTGTCGTTGCAGGCGCATCCATCCGTCCCGCAGGCAGAGGCGGGTTACGAGCGCGAAGACGCCGCCGGCATTCCGGTCGACGCGCCGAACCGCAGCTTCCGCGACCAGCTCCACAAACCCGAACTCATCTGTGCACTGACCGACTTCGACGCGCTTTGCGGATTCCGCGACCCTCAGGTGACGCTCGAAGTACTGGCGACGATCGACACGTCGGCGCTCGACCCGATCCGCGACTTCCTCGCTGCGTCCTCGGATGTCGATGGACTCAACCCGCTGCTCCAGTACCTCCTCACCCTGCCGGCCACCGACGCGGCGGCCTTGGTCGACCCCGTCGTTACTGCGTGCGCGCTTCCGGGGCCCGATCGTCACGCTGATGTGCGGGCCATGGCTGCAGCACTCGGCGAGCGGTACCCCGGTGATGCGGGTGTGGTCACCGCCCTGTTGCTCAATTTGGTCCACCTGAAGCCGAGCGAAGCGCTGTTCTTCGGCGCAGGGAACCTCCACGCCTATCTGGGCGGGACCGGCTTCGAGATCATGGCGAACTCCGACAATG
>CAJWHS010000134.1 GCA_913041415.1 uncultured Acidimicrobiaceae bacterium
CTCCACGCCTATCTGGGCGGGACCGGCTTCGAGATCATGGCGAACTCCGACAATGTGCTCCGTGGCGGGCTCACGACGAAGCACGTCGACATCCCGACGCTGCTTGAGGTGGTCGATGCCCGGCCAATCGAACCCATCGTGCAGCGCCCGTTAGTCGTTGAGAGGATTGCGAGCTACGACACCCCAGTTCCCGAGTTCAGGCTCGACCGACTCGATCTCGACGGCTCGGCGACCGTTTCGGGCCCGGCGATCTTGCTGTGCACCGACGGCATTGTCTATGCCGCTTCTCACCCACTCGAGCGCGGCGCAGCGGCCTGGCTCTCCGCTGGCGACGGGCCCGTCGAATTGCGAGGGCGCGGAACGGTCTATCGCGCCGGAGCGAACCTCTAGCTCGTACACTACGAGGGTGCGGGCTGCTCCGAGATGGTGTCAGCTGACCCCGGCCCGCTCCTGACGAACGCACTTCGGGCATGAGCCCGACGAACGCACTTCGGGCATGAGCCCGACGAACACAAGGAGCACGCCGTGGCGCTGTCCACTTCCGACTTCAAGGTCGCCGACATCGAACTCGCTGGGTTTGGTCGCAAGGAGATCACCCTTGCCGAGCACGAGATGCCCGGCCTGATGGCCCTTCGTGGCAAGTACGCCGATGAGCAACCGCTCGCCGGTGCGCGCATCGCCGGTTCGCTGCACATGACCGTGCAGACCGCCGTGCTGATCGAGACCCTCGTTGCGCTCGGGGCCGATGTCCGCTGGGTCTCGTGCAACATCTTCTCGACCCAGGACCACGCTGCGGCCGCTGTCGCCGTCGGTCCCAACGGCACGATGGACGCCCCGTCCGGCACGCCGGTGTTCGCCTGGAAGGGCGAGACGCTCGAGGAGTACTGGTGGGCGACCGAGCAGCTGTTCCGCTGGCCTGACGGTGGCGGTCCCAACCTGATCCTCGACGACGGCGGCGATGCCACCATGCTTGTGCACAAGGGTCTCGAGTTCGAGAAGGCAGGCTCGGTGCCCGAGGCCGACGAGGACGACCCGGAGGAGTGGGGCGTGTTCCTCGAGCGTTGTCGCACGATCCTCGCCGACGACCCGACCTTCTTCTCGGCGATCGCGCCCGAAATCGCGGGTGTCTCCGAGGAGACCACCACCGGTGTGCACCGGCTCTACCAGATGATGGAGGTGGGGGAGCTGCTGTTCCCGGCCATCAACGTCAACGACTCGGTCACCAAGTCGAAGTTCGACAATCTCTACGGCTGCCGCCACAGCCTCATCGACGGCATCAACCGAGCCACCGACGTCATGATCGGCGGCAAGGTTGCGGTCGTGTGCGGCTACGGCGATGTCGGCAAGGGCTGCGCTGAGTCACTCGCCGGCCAGGGTGCCCGCGTCATCGTCACCGAGGTCGACCCGATCTGTGCCCTCCAGGCCGCCATGTCGGGTTTTGAGGTCAACACGCTCGAAGCCGTCGTCGACACCGCCGACATCTTCATTACCACCACCGGCAACAAGGACATCATCCTCGCCGATCACATGGCCCGCATGAAGCATCAGGCGATCGTCGGCAACATCGGCCATTTCGACAACGAGATCGACATGGCCGGCCTGTTCAAGATGTCCGACGTCCAGCGGGTGAACATCAAGCCGCAGGTCGACGAGTTCGTCTTCCCCGACGGCCATTCGGTCATCGTCTTAAGCGAAGGCCGTCTGCTCAACCTCGGCAACGCCACGGGCCACCCGAGCTTCGTGATGAGCTGTTCGTTCACCAACCAGGTACTCGCACAGATGAAGTTGCATGCCGAAGCAGCCGACATGAAACTCGGTGTTGAGGTCCTGTCGAAGGAGCTCGACGAGGAGGTCGCTCGGCTGCATCTCGATGCGCTCGGTGTTCGCCTCACCGAGATGACCCAGGACCAGGCCGACTACCTCGGCGTGCCCAAGAACGGGCCGTACAAGTCGGAGCAATACCGCTACTGAGTGGTCGCTCGCTGCAGAATGAATTGGCTGGGCTATCGTCGGCGCCCATGACGACACGAGGTGTTTGGTTCTCGCCGGAAGGACTTTCCGGGGCCGATGTCGTTGCCTTCGGGCAGCGGGTCGAGGCGCTCGGCTACGAGACGCTGTGGGTGGGGGAGACCTTCGGTCGCGACCCCTTCGCCCAGCTCTCAATGATCGGAGCGACAACCTCAACACTCGGTCTCGCCACCGGCATCGCCAACATCTACAACCGGGCGCCCGGCGTGATGCTGCAGGGCGCCAACACCGTGGCCGAGGCCACCGGTGGTCGTATGACGCTCGGCATCGGGGTGTCGAGCCCGGCGATTGTCAGCAAGGTTCGCGGCATCGAGTACGGCAAGCCCTACTCGTTCATGAAGACCTATCTGGAGGCGATGGAGGGTTCGCTCTACACGAGCGTCGCCCCAGCCGATCCGGTGCCGGTCGTGCTCGCCGCCCTTGGCCCCAAAATGCTCGAATTGGCCGCAGAGAAAACCACCGGCGCTCATCCTTACAACACGACGCCAGTGCACACGGCAATGGCGCGTGAGGTCATGGGTCCCGATGCCGGCCTGTATGTCGAACAGAAGGTGCTGCTTACCACCGACGCCGAGCAGGCCCGCGCCACGGGCGCCTCGGTGCTGAAGTTCTACAGTCGTGCCCCCGGCTACTTGAACGCATGGAAGCGCATGGGCTTCACCGACGACGACATCTCTAGCCCCAGCGATCGCTTGGTCGATGCGCTCGTCGCATGGGGCACCGCCGACCAGATCGAAGCCCGGCTCCGAGAGCATGCCGACGCCGGCGCCACCCATATCTGCATCCATCCGTTGGATCCGGTCGTAGGCCAGGGCGCCCCCGACGACGCAGTACTCGAAGCGCTCGCCCCGAGCTAAGCGGCGGCACACGCGAGCAGTGGGCGACTTGCGTCGGCGGTGAAGTTGGCGCCAAGGCGTGCGTCGTGAAGGATATTGCTCTGGGCGCGCCGGTCGGCGGCGTGCCGGCCCGCATTCTCGGGTCCACGATGGCGGCCCTCGGCAGCCTGGAGCATCGCATGTCTGAACGCATCACCGTCGAGATCAGCGACGGCACCGCTGACGTCCGCCTCAACCGCGGCGACAAAATGAACGCCATGGACGGGCCCATGTTCAAGGCTCTGATCGAGACCGCCGACGAACTCTCAAAGACCGAGGGATTGCGGGCCGTCGTGCTGTCCGGCAATGGCCCAGCCTGGTGTGCGGGCCTCGACTTTTCGGGATTCCAGTCGATGGCGGGCGGTGGCGAAAGCAGCACCAGCAGCATCGGTGGCATTGAGAACGATCGCATCACCCACAACGCTCAGCAGGCGGTGTGGGGCTGGCGTGAGCTGCCGGTGCCCGTCATCGCCGCCGTGCACGGCGTCGCCTTCGGTGCCGGCATCCAACTCGCCGCCGGCTGCGACATCCGCATCGTCGCCCCTGACGTTCGCATGTCCATCCTCGAGATCCGCTGGGGCATCAGCCCCGATATGACCATCACCCATCTCCTCCCGGGCTTGATCGGCGCCGACGTGGCCAAGGAACTCATCTGGACCGGCCGTGAAGTCAGCGGGGAGGAGGCCGTTCGCATCGGTCTTGCCACCCATGTGAGCGACGATCCGCTCGCTGATGCCATAGAACTCGCCCGCACGATCGCCGAGAAGAGCCCGCATGCCATCCGTGCCGGAAAACGTCTCGTCGAACACGCCTACGCCGAGGATTTCGCAACCGGGTTCGCACTGGAACGCGAGGAAATCTTCAACCTGATCGGCACGCCCAACCAGGTCGAGTCCGTCACCGCCTTCTTCGAAAAGCGCACACCCAACTACACCGAGGTCGAGGTCGGGCCGTGAAGGTCCTCGTCACCGGGGCGACCGGCTTTCTCGGAAGCCACACCGTCCGGGCGCTGCGGCGCGACGGACACGATGTCCGAGTGAT
>CAJWHS010000135.1 GCA_913041415.1 uncultured Acidimicrobiaceae bacterium
CGACCATCTCACCCGAGAGGAAGCTCTCGTAGGCGGCGAGGTCGAGGTGGCCGTGGCCGCGCAGTGCCGTGAGGATCACACGCTCTTCGCCGGCCTCCTTGGCCCGGTTGGCCTCACGGATCGCAGCCGCAATCGCGTGGGTCGGCTCCGGGCCAGGTAAGACGAGCCTGATCAGATGAGATGGAAGAGATGGTCGCCGTCGTAGGCGGCGTCGGGGTTGTCGCGAACCCGACGGTCGAGCTCGTGAGCGTCGTCGCCCACGAGGATGCGCCAGCGGCCGCCGAGCACACCGGCGAGAATGACCGCAGCTGCCTCGGAAGCGGTCATCGGAGCCTGCTCCTCGAACATCTGGTCGACGGCGATCATGAACTCCGCCACCTCGGCGGTGGGTTCGACTGTGGCGTGGCGCAGGGAGTTGGCGACGATCTTCGTGCCGATGTGGCCGGGCATGACGACATGAGCTGAGACCTGTGGGGCGTGCACCTGGAGGTCGGTGATCAGGGCTTCGGTGAAGCCCTTCACGGCGAACTTCGACGCCGAGTAGGCGGTGTGGGGACGGTCGGGTCCGACGGATGCGTAGAAGCCGTTGACGCTCGACGTGTTGACCACCGCACCCTCGGGTGCGGCTGCGACGAGTGGCAGGAAGACGCGGCAGCCGAGGTAGACGCCGCCCCAGACGACATCGAAGGTCCGTTCCCACGCCGGCCGCTCGGTCTCGAACATGGAGCCACCGCCGGCGATGCCGGCGTTGTTGAAGAGCAGGTGGATGTGATCGGTGTCGAAGCCCTCGACGACGGCGTCACGGAACGCCTCGAGATCCGCTTCCTTCGACACGTCGGCCATGTGGGTGAGCACCCGGACGCCGGGTGACTCCTCGGCGACCATCGCGGCGGTCTCGGCCATCGTGTCGGGGGAGAGGTCGCAGAAGGCGACATCGCAGCCGCCGGCCGCAAGCTGACGCACGAGTTCGCGGCCCATGCCGGTGCCGCCTCCGGTGACGACCGCGATCTTGCCGGAAAGATCAGTGATCATCAGGAACTCCAGTTCACCCGCACGGGAAGGTGCTTGTAGCCGTGCACAAAGCTGGCCGAGACGACACTTCGGTCGCCGGCCGGTTCGATCGAGTCGATGCGTTCGACCATCTGCTCGAGCAGGGCGGCGATGCTCGCCTTCGCCAGATGGGCGCCGAGGCAGTAGTGCTCTGCCCAGCCGAAGCCGAGATGCCGGTTGGGGGTGCGGCTGACATCGAAGCGGTCGGGATCGTCGAACACCTCCTCATCGCGGTTGGCGGCGCCGTAGAACATCGCCACCGCCTCACCCTCGCGGATCAGGGTGTCGTCGAGTTGGTAATCGCGAAGCGCGGTGCGCTTCATGTAGTTGACCGGGGCCGTCCAGCGCACGATCTCCTCGACCGCCGTCTTGATCAACGACGGGTCGGCCTTGAGTCGAGCGAACTCCTCGGGGTGGTCGAGGAACGCCGCCATCGCGCCGGAGAGCGAGTGGCGGGTCGTGTCGTGGCCGGCATTGAACACGATCAGGTAGTAGCCGAGCGTCTCGACGAGACCCATCGGTTCGCCGTTTTCGAGGGTGGCATTGGCGAGCAGCGAGGCGAGGTCGTCGCGGGGGTTGGCCCGCCGGTCCTCGATGATCGTGTTGAACATGGTGAAGAACTCCATGCCCAATTCCGCCGAGGCGGCGACCCGATCCTCACCGGGGCGCCCGACGTCGGGATCGTCGAATGCGAACAGCTGCGAGGTGAGTTCAAGCAGGCGATCCTCGTCGGCCTCAGGTACGCCGAGGATCGTGCAGAGGACGCGCAGCGGGTGCCGCTGAGCGACGAGCTCGACGAAGTCGACCGGCTCGTCGCCGTGTTCGGCGAGGCGATCCATCGTCAAGGTGGCCGTGTCGGTGACGATCTCGTCGAGGCGGGTGATCCCCCGGGGCGTGAAGAATCCGCTGGCGACCTTGCGGAACGTGCGGTGGTCGGGCGGGTCCATCGAGATGATCACCCGCATCTGATTGAAGGGGTTCGACTCGTCGGCGATGACGTCCATCTGGTCCTTCCGGAACAGGATGATGTTGCCCGCGGCGCTCGAGAACACATCCGGCTGCGACGAGATCTCGGTGATGTGGCGGTGCTTCGTGATCGCCCAGAACGGCTGCACATTGTCGGCGTCGGTCATGTGCACCGGTTCGTTGGCGCGAAGCCATCGCCATTCCTCGTGCGGGAAGCTTCGCTCGCCGTACTCGTGGTTGAGTACGAGCCGATTGTCGAGGCTGTCGGGTGCCATTGTCATGCGACGATCGTAGGTTCGACGGTGCCCCTGAGGGAAAAGCGGCCCCGTCGAGTGGAAGCTCCCGGCGTTACATCGTTCGACACGATCGGCCGAGGGCGACTAAGACGACGGACATGGCGACCCCACGACAGCCCGGCCTCGAGGCGGTCTTCACCGACCGAGGTGACGACGACGAGATCCCCTACATCAAGGTTCGTAGCCAGCGAAACGCCGACGGGACCGACGCCCACGTCTGGGAAAAGTGGGTCGCGTTCAACGTCGACCCGCTCTACCTCGCCCTGTTCGCCCGCTACGACCCCGGCATGATCGTTCGTCACCACGGCCACCACAGTCCGCACACGCTGCTCGTGCTCGGCGGATCGATTCGATGTGGTGATGTCGACCTCGGGCCCGGCGATCATGTCGAACTGCCACTCGGCGCCTCGTTCGGCCCGTTCGAAGCCGGCCCCGATGGTGCTGAGCTCTACGAGGTGATGATGGGCGACCCTCGTTCCTGGTCCGACGACGAGGTTTCCATGGTCGCCCTTCTCGCCGCTCGTGGTGCCGAACGCCTGCCCGACCCACCGATTGACCTCCCCGGCGGGCTCGAGGACCTCCGTCAGGTCTACGCCCGCGCCGAAGCTCTCGCCGCGGAGGCCGATCCTGACTGAGCATCGTCTCGGCGTCGGAGCGCCGATGTGGGCGAACCGGGACTGGGTCGGGGGGTCGCTTCCCGCCGACACACCCGCCGGACGCGAACTCGATGCCTACGCCAGAGTCGTCAACGCCGTCGAGGGAAACACCACCTTCTATGCCACACCCGACGCAGCCACGATCGACCGGTGGCGTGCCGCCACGCCACCCGGCTTCCGCTTCGTCTTCAAGCTTCCCCGTGAAATCACGCACGACCGGCGTCTGCGCAACAGCACGGTGGAGCTCCGGGCGTTTCTCGACCGCATCGAACCCCTCGGGGATCGTCTCGGTCCGTTGATGATTCAGCTCCCGACGTCGTTCGCTCCCGGCGACCTTTCGGTGCTTGCGACCTTTCTTGACGTCGTCCCGACCTCGTTCGCGTGGTCTGTCGAGGTGCGGCACCTCGCCTTCCATGCCGGGGGTGACGCCGAACGGCCGCTCAATGATCTTCTTCACGAACGGGCCGTCGACCGGGTTGTGTTCGACAGCCGACCCGTCTTCGACGGACCTCGCGAGACGCCGGAAGAGGTCGATGCCTGGGAGAAGAAGCCGCGGGTCCCGGTGCGTGCGGTCGCAACGGGGGAGCAACCGATC
>CAJWHS010000136.1 GCA_913041415.1 uncultured Acidimicrobiaceae bacterium
GGTTGACGCAGCGCCCGTGGAGGGTTGGCAGGGCGGGGTGCCAGTAGCCTCAAGTCCCGTGACCTCGACTTTGCGGCGCCCGCGTTCGCTTCTCGCCGAACACGGCGAGAAGATCATGCGCTATTGCGGCGTGTCGGTGATCAACGTCCTCGTCGGCCAGGGCGTCTTGGCTTTCTGCCTGATCGTCATGGAGTTCGGTGGTGTCGCGTCGCAGATCATTTCCGTGATGGTCTCCGCCATCCCGGCGTACTTCCTCAGCCGGCAATGGGTATGGAAGCAGGATGGCGAGGTTTCGTTCCGCAACGAGGTCCTGCCATTCTGGGGCATGGCGCTCGTCGGTCTTGCGCTCGCCGTGACGTGTATCGCCGCCATGGAACGGGTGACCGATCAGCCGCCCGTGTTGATGGCGACCAGCCTCGGAGCATTCGGCGTCGTATGGGTAGCGAAGTACGTCATCCTTGACAGGGTGATGTGGCGGACGGAACCGTCGGCCGCCACATGAGTCTCGACCCCGACCTCCTCCGTCACGCCGAGGCCGCTCGCGGCTTCATGCCGCCCGACGAAGGCCTGGCCCTGTCGGAGGCTGCCGAGGCAGTGTCCGTACCCGGCCCCTATCTCGAGGTCGGCAGCTACTGCGGAAAGTCGTCGGTTTACCTTGGCGGTATCGCCAAGCGTCAGGGCCGGGTTCTGTTCGCCCTCGACCACCATCGGGGGAGCGAGGAAAATCAGGCGGGCTGGGAACATCACGAGCCGGATCTCGTCGACGACGACATCGGCAAGATGGACACCCTGCCGATCTTCCGGCGCACCGTTCACGATGCGGGCCTGGAGGGCACGGTCGTCGCGCTGGTCGGTGATTCACCGACGGTCGGCGCCGTGTGGGACATCCCCCTTGCCCTGCTCTTCATCGACGGTGGCCATGGCGACGAGCCCGCCCACCGCGACTACGAGACCTGGGTGCCGCACGTGAAGGTTGGCGGCACCTTGTTAATCCACGATGTCTTCCCGGATCCCGCCGACGGCGGTCGTCCGCCCTACGAGATCTACCTGCGGGCGATGGAGTCGGGGGCGTTCCGAGAAGTCGATGTCACCGGTTCGCTGCGTCGGCTCGAGCGCATCGCCGACGGCATGTGATCGCACGCCGGCCCGGCTCGTTTGAAGGTGCCCGGCTGCGTTGATCAGTCGGCGACGGGAGCCTCGCTGTCAACCGGGTCGATGTCGATGATCGGCGGCAGGAACGAGTGGTCGGAGAAGAGGCGAGCGGCCGGACTGGTGCCTTGGAGTGCCTCGGCACAGAGCACGACGGCGGCAGCGCTGTAGGTCGATCGCTCGTCGGGCGGGAAGAGCACGAGGTCGGGGTGCACGATGCCGGTGATGTACTTGCCGTCGTCTTCGCGCATCGCCTGCGCCCCTCGGAAGAGCTGTTCGGCGACCTCACGCTCGCCGACACCCAAGTGGGCCATGGCGCACTCGCACGTCTCCGCGGCGGTGACCCACGGACGATCGGAGACACAGCGGATGCCCTTGTCGTCGAGCATGAAGGTGCCGCGTCGTTCGGCAAGGTGGACCCGCCCGGCCTCGCCGGAGATCACGCCGGACAACACCGGGTAGTACCAGTCCATTGCCCAGCGATGCTTCGGTGAGAACGCGTCGGCCCGCTCGTGACGGATGGCATGGGCGAGGCGTCCGAGCGAAAGCTCCCAGCCCGGACGCTCGTGTCCGAGTTCCTGGGCGATCGCAATGGCGCACCGCAGCGAGTGGGCGATCGACGATGAACCGGTCAGCAGGGCGAACGACCAGGGCGTGCCGTCGGGATGCCGGGCCCAGAGGATCTCGCCCCGCGGCTGCTGGAGATCGAGCACGAACTGGATTGCCTTGTCGACTACCGGCCACATCGATTCGATGAAGCCCTGGTCGCGGTAGAGGAGGAAGTGATGCCAGACCCCGGTCGCGATGTAGGCGATGACGTTGGCGTCGAGCTTGTCCTGCTCGATTTCGTGCTCAAGGTAGTACTGGTGCCACGAGCCGTCCGGGCGCTGGCAGTCGACCAGCCACTGGTAGGCGGCTTCGGCTTCGGCCCGGTGCTCGCCGATGGCGAGCGCCATGGCGGCCTCGATGTGGTTCCACGGGTCGGCGTGCCCGCCGGGGAACCAGGGGATCATGCCCGACGGCAGCTGCCCGTCGGCGATGTGGGCAGCGGTGACGCGGATCTGGTCGGCGGTGATCAGGCCGGGGAGGTCAGGCGCTGGCATCGGCGGCCTCTCGGATCTGCGACAGCTTTTCGGTGCGGAGCGGTGACTTTGTGGCCTGGACGACGAGGCTCTTGCCCAGCAACGGGTTGAGGAGTTTCTCGGCTGTGCGGGTGATCCACGGCTGCGAGACGATGTCCCACTCGAGCAGCTTGTGGTACTGCTTCACGGTCCAGTTGTCGTCGACCTCGTTGTTCACGCCGACGGCGCACCGGATCCACCAGTACGGCGCGTGCAGGGCGTGGGCCTTGTACGACAGGCCCGGATCGAAACCGGCGCCCTCGAGCTTTGAGCGCACTTCGTCCTCGGTGTAGACGCGGACGTGGCCGCCTTCGGCCTTGGGGGCGTAGTACTCGTCGCTGAGCTTCCAGCAGATTTTCTCGGGAACGGTTGCCGGCACGGTGGCGGCGAGCATGCCGCCTGGTTTCAGGATGCGGAAGAACTCGTCGTAGGCGGCGACATCGTCGGGGATGTGTTCCAGGACTTCGCTGGCGATGATCTTGTCGAAGGTGTTGTCTGGGTATGGCAGGCGGGTGCCGTCGCCCTGCACCTGGGTGTGCATCAGCTGACCGTCGAAGAGGCCGTCGTCGATCAGCATGGGGGCGGTGTTCTTGATCGCCTCGAGTTCGGGGATTGCCGTGTCGCAGCTGACGACGTGGGCGCCGCGCACGAGTGCCTCATAGGTGTGGCGACCGAAGCCGCAACCGAGGTCGAGCAGGAGATCGCCTGCGCGCAGTTCGAATTTCTCGTAGTCGACCGTGAGCATCAGCCCGCTCCGTTGACCCGGGCGGCGTGCTCGTCGAGCACCGCTCGGTACTGATCGACGGTCTTGATGGCGGTGTGACGCCACGACCACTGGCTCTTCACCCGCTGACGGCCGGCAGCTCCGACCTTGGCCCGCAACTCGGGGTTGTCGAGCGCCTCGCGGATGGTGGTGGCGAGGGCATCGGAGTTGCCCGGCTCGGTCTGGAAGCAGGTCTCGCCATGGGTGCCGGTCACCTCGGGGAGTGCGCCGCCGGTGGTGCAGACGAGTGGGACGCCGCACGACATGGCCTCGATGGCGGGCAGCGAGAAGCCTTCGTAGAGCGATGGCACACAGGCCAGCTCGGCTTCGCTGTAGAGCTCGACGATGCGTTCGTCGGGGACGCCGCTGACGAAGT
>CAJWHS010000137.1 GCA_913041415.1 uncultured Acidimicrobiaceae bacterium
GAGAGCGGCACGCCGGTCCCGAGCGACCATGCGGCGAGCCGCCGATAGAACTCGGCAGATCGTCGACCTTGGATGATCTCGGCTCGGAAGAGGCCGACCCCAATCAGCATCGCGCCAAGGGCCCGCATACCAAAGTCAACGAAGAAGGCAAACCCGACGGCGTCACCCATTGCCGTGTTCTCGTCAACCCAATATTCGCCGAGATCACCTGCGTCGATCTCTCCCTGGATCATGGCCATCGTCAACGCGGAGATCGCAATACAGACACCGCCGGTGATGAAGAGGGTCCGTGCCGAGCGCGTGCGCAACAGCAACAACACCGGCGAGCAGATCGCGTAGAGCGCCAGGACATCGCCGAACCAGAACGCGGCATGAACGAGACCGATCCAGAGAAGGAGGGTGTTGCGCCACAGGCTGAGCCAGTTCGCCCGGCGACCCTTGGCCGCAGCTCGGTCGGCGAAGACGACGATGCCGGCGCCAAAAAGCATCGAGAACATCGCCATCGTCTTCTGATCGACGAACACCTCGCCAAGGACCCCCACAATCCAGTCGAGGACGGTGTCGGAGCCCGCGTAGTGGAGGTTGAAGTAGGCCGGTTGTGGCAACCCGAACGACACGGCGTTCATCACGAGGATGCCGAGCGTGGCGATGCCACGAACGGTGTCGAGATTGGTGATCCGTTCAGATCGGGTGATCGGCGCCGCGGTATTGATCACGTGAGCTCCCCGCCGATCCATTTGGGTTCGTGCACGACCGTCGTCGCTTGCAGTTGGTCGAGCAGCGATCCGGGGTCGGGATCGTCGAGGAGCAGCGCCCGATTCTGTGTCTTCAGGATCGCCTTGTCGACCATGGTGTCGAAAAGAGCGAGGAGCGGCTGCCAGAAGCCGCCAATGTCAAGCACACCGACCGGCTTGGCAAGGAGTCCGATCTGGTTCCAGGTCAGGACCTCGGCAAGCTCCTCCAGCGTGCCGAACCCACCCGGCAAGGCAATGAAGGCATCGGCGTGGTCGTACATCTGTGACTTCCGCTCGTGCATTGTGCCGACCTCCTCCAACGTGGTGAGTCCCTGATGGCCAACCTCGTTGGAGAAGAGTCCGGTCGGGATCACGCCCGTGACGGTGCCACCCGCCTCGAGAACGGTGTTGGCAACGAGTCCCATCAAGCCAACAGCGCCACCGCCGTAGACGAGTTCGATCTCACGCTCGGCAAGCAACCGGCCGAGGGCAACGGTGGCCTCGGTGATGGCAGGGTCGGTGCCGGGGGAGGAGGCGCAGAAGACGCACACACGGCGGAGTTCGGAAATCATGCGCCGACCCTAGCTACTGCGCAACATGCGCCATGCCGTGTTCCTCGCTCCGGTCGGTCGTTTCACCTACCCCAAGCGACTTCGCTACGTTGCCCGGCTGCCGAGGTCCTTGACCCGTGGATGTTGCTCGCCGCTGCGACTGAGCGGTTGCGACTTGGCCCAATGGTCATACCGATCGCGCAGCGTCGCCTGATCAAACTCGCTCACGGGATCGTGACCGTGGACGTCACGTCCGATGGCCGTTTCACCCCGGGGTTCGGGCTTGGCGTCGACACCAGTGGCGAGTTGCCGAAGTTTGACAAAGTCGTCGATCCTCGTATCTGAGGCGAGATGCTCGACGAGGGTGTTCCCGTACTCGCCGCTCTCCGCGCCGGGGAGACGGCGCGGAGAGCGGCGAGCACGTTGTCGTTGACGACGTGCTCTCGGACCTCAATCGCCACAGGGCGACCGCCCGCCGTCCTGGTTTGCGGTCTGCGGCGACGCCCGCAAGCCGTTCCGAAGGGCGAGTCGTTACGAGGGGGTCTTCCCGCTCGAGATGGACGCCGACCGCTACGGCCGGCTGACCGCGACTGTCGTTGAGGAGCGCGGCGGCCCCTATGGCTTCGATATCGCGATATCTACTACCCCTGACGAATCGGTCGCCGACTGCGCCTGTGAGACTGCGACCTGGGAGATCCACGCGTGGCCTGCATTGCCTGACATCGATGTCGTCTTCGAGATCGTCACCACTGGGCCTCCGGACTAGGGTCGCATTGTGGTTGATTCCTCCATGCAAGCCAAGGTCGACGATCTGCGAGCTCGCAAGGAGTCGGCGCTCCATGCCGGCTCCGAGCGCTCCGTCCAGCGCCAGCACGACAAGGGCAAGATGCTCGCCCGTGAGCGGATCGAGTACCTGCTCGACCCGGGTTCGTTCCACGAACTTGATATGCTCGCTCGTCACCGGGCGCACGAGGCCGGCCTCGACGAGCGGCCCTACACCGACGGGGTCATCACCGGTTGGGGCACGGTCGACGGACGTAAGGTTTTCGTCTTCTCCCAGGATTTCACCGTCATGGGCGGTGCCCTCGGCGAGGTGTTCGCCGAGAAGCTCCACAAGGTGATGGATCTCGCCCTCGCAACTGGCGCACCCATGATCGGGCTCAACGACGGGGCTGGCGCCCGCATCCAGGAAGGAGTGGTCAGCCTTGATGGCTACGGCGGCATCTTCTATCGAAACGTTCAGGCGTCGGGAGTGATTCCGCAGATCTCAGTGATCCTTGGTCCGTGTGCCGGCGGTGCCGTGTACAGCCCGGCGATGACGGACTTCATCTTCATGGTGCGAGAGAAGTCACACATGTTCATCACCGGCCCCGATGTCGTGAAGACGGTGACGGGGGAGGAGGTCACCCTCGAGGAACTCGGTGGTGCCGGTTCCCACAGCTCGAAGTCGGGCGTGGCCACCTATGTCGCCAACAGCGAGGAAGAAGTCCTCGATCAGGTCAAGGACCTCCTGTCCTTCCTGCCGTCAAACAACCTCGAGGTCGCTCCGCAGCTCGAATCGGGGGATGACCCCGATCGCCTGTGTCTCGAACTCGGCACGATCCTGCCTGACAGTCCCAACGTCCCCTACGACATGAAGGCCGTGATCGGCCACGTCGTCGACGACGGCGACTTCATGGAGTACCACGCCTCGTGGGGCAAGAGCATCGTGTGTGGCTTTGCTCGCCTCGATGGCCGTGCCGTCGGTGTGGTGGGGAACCAGCCGATGATGTTGGCCGGCGTGCTCGACATCGAGTCCTCGGAGAAGGCGGCCCGTTTCGTGCGGACCTGTGATGCGTTCAACATCCCGCTGATCACCTTCGTTGACGTGCCCGGCTTCCTTCCTGGTGTCGACCAGGAGTACGGCGGCATCATCCGCCACGGCGCGAAGCTCCTCTACGCCTATTGCGAGGCCACCGTGCCGCGCATGCAGGTCATCACCCGCAAGGCCTATGGCGGCGCCTACGTCGTGATGGATTCCAAAGGGGTCGGCTGCGACATCTCGCTGGCGTGGCCGTCGGCGGAGATCGCAGTGATGGGACCACAGGGCGCGGTCGAGATCGTCTACCG
>CAJWHS010000138.1 GCA_913041415.1 uncultured Acidimicrobiaceae bacterium
GGTCATCGACCACCCACGCCATCGAGTCGGTGCCTGGACCGAGGGTCAGCGATTCACCGAAGGCTTCGTGGCTCGCCACAGCGAGGGCCGCCATCGTCAGGCCGCCGATGAGCAAGCGGCGCACCACCGGGAGATCCTTGCCGAGGCCCTTGGCCCGGCGAACAAGCCAGGCGAACCCCCGACCGCCGAGGCCGGCGCCGATACCGAGGAGCAGGGCTCCGAGAAGATCGACGGCCTGCACCGCAAGCAGCGACGAGGATTCCTGGCCGAGAAGCGGAACGACCGGTTCGCTGCCAACGAGAGCAACAAATGTCGCGTAGCTCGATGCAGCGGCGAGGAGCGACGGGAGCAACGCGTGAGGCGTGACATCTTCCCGGTATGGCGCCTCCATGGCGAACATCACGCCCGTTGCGGGCGCTTTGAACACAGCGGCAACACCGGCCGCAGCACCGGCGGTCATCAGGACCTTGGCCTCGTCGCGCTGGAGCCAGCGCCCGAGGCGACTGTTCACTGAGAGACCGAAGGCCGAGCCTGCGTAGATCGAGGGACCCTCGAGTCCGACTGCGCCACCGAGTCCGATGGTGGTGATGCCAGCCGCAAGCTTGCCGGGCACCTCTCGGAGCGGAATCGACGGATTGCGCTCGTGGAACGCTCGAACGTACTCGTCGGAGGTCGACGCGCTGGCATTGAACCCGACAGAGCGAAGGATCAGGACGGCGCCGACGGCGCCGAGAAACGGCGCTGCCGCCTGGATCGAGAGTTCCTGGTCGAGTAGCCATTCGTACACCACCTCGACCGTCAAGGCGTCGAAGAGGGCCACGACCATCGCGACGCCGACGCCGGTAGTGGCCGATGCCGCGAGAAGACGCACGTCCTGTCCTCGAACGAGCGGAGCGATTCGCGTTCTCACGCCTGTCTTCCTACACCGACGCGAGGCGCTCGCGACCGGACCCGGGGGAATTTCTGGCCATCTGTCGCATGGGGCACAGCCAATGGTCCGACACCTGCAGGAGGCGTCTCTGATAGAACGGATGCAGCTACACGACGAACGTTCGTGTCGTCGTCAGGCGAGCGAGCGAGACAGGGGGAACCATGGAGTCATCGGAGCTTCGAGGTTGGATCGATCATCGAGCAATGATGCTGTGGGTCAGTATGAAATGTCTGGTCCTGATGGTCGTGGGGGTGACCATTGCACTCTCGCTGGACGGTCTGAGCGACGACGCCACACTCCCGCTGTCGATCTTGGTGGGCGCCATCGGCTTTTTCCTGTGGTTCTGCTCCTTCGGCGCGGTGATGGACATCGCCTCGATGCGCTCGGACATGGACGACTCGCTGCGCAGTACCGCCTTCGGCTCACAGTTCGCCCAGGCGCCATTCCCGGTGTACCTCGCGTTGACGACGATCGTCATGCTCGGCACGCCCGTGATGCTGATCTGGATGCTCAACGCCTAAGCGACCGAGGCTGCGCAGCTAGGACGGCGTGCGGCGCCGAACCTGCGGATGGGGGAGGAAAACGGGGGCGTGGCCACGCTCAGCTTTTTCCTCTCGCTCACGGATGACGTCGACTAGGCGTTGATACGGGCCCTCGCCCACAAGTTCCACGATCTCGTCCCGTGAGGTCTTCCACACGGGGCGGTCCTCGTTGAACGCGAGGGGGTCGTCAGTGCACCACCACGCAAACTCGGCACCGCCCTCCCCCCAGTCGCGGCGCTTCCACTCCCGCAGGATGAAGGTGGTGTGGCCGTTGTCGTCGGTGTGCTCGTCGAAACGGATCGGAACCTGCCAGCACACGTCCGGCTTCCAGTCGAGCGGTCGCTCACCGCGTCGTACGGCCGCCTGGTGCAGGGCACACCCGGCGCCGTGCTCAAAACCGGGACGGTTCAGGAAAATGCACGCATCGTCAACCGCTTGGGTGACCCATTCTCCGTCGCTGTTCTTGAAGATCGGCCCACCCATCTCTGCGGCGCGCTCCGCAAGTTCCCACTCACCGGGCTCAAGCCGATCGATCTGCGCTCGGATCGACTGTCGATCCTCCTTGTCGACGAAATGGGCGCCATAGGTGCAACACCCGTGCTCGTACTCCGGGGCCAACTCCGTGAAGACTCCCGGGCAGCCCTTGCCGTAGATGCAGCCATAGTTCGAGGTGAGAAAGGTCAGGTCGAACTGCCACGTGTCGCCGTCTTCGTCATCGAAGGAGACCCACTCATGGAGGTCGGCCGGGTAGTCGCTCATGCCGGGGACGGTATCCGCCGACCGATACGGTGCTGGTCATGGCCGGAGAATTCGACGAGATCCGAGGACGTCTTGAAGACATCGCCGAGGAGCTGGCCGATCTTGCAATCGTCCGGCTTCGAGAATCGATCGACGCAGGTGGCACCGAGTACCCGGTCGACGAAAAGCGGCTCACTCGGGCGCGGCGCGCCGTCGAGAAGGCGATCCATCTCCTCGAAGAGCCCGACGACAGCGCCTGGTGACGACGCTCAGGTCGGCGTGTTCTCGTTCAGGCGGTCGATCAGGCGCCGCAACATCGACCATTGGTGCTTGTCGAACTCGAACACGATGCGCGGCAGGTCGATGTGGTCGCCGTCTCGGACCTCCGCCTTCGTCGCGTCGATCGCGCTGATCCCGCCGTGGACGATCATCGGGGCGAATTCATCACCGAGTGCGGCGAGCTCATCGTCGCCGACGGGCCGGTTCAGCCGGAAGACGAGCTGGTCGCCGACAAAGCGCATCGAGTGATAGGTGCGATAGAAGTTGCAGACCTCGTCGACCGCCTCCTCGACGGTGTGTGCCACCCGCACAAGACACATGTCGTCGGGCGAGACCAGTCCGGCGTTGCCGAGTTCCGTTGTGACGAACTCGTACCAGTGGTCCCAGTAGGTGCCGCCGGGTTCATCGAGCAGGACGACGGGGGCCGGCGCGGTCTTGCCGGTCTGGATGAGGGTGAGGAGTTCGAAGCTCTCGTCCATCGTGCCGAAGCCACCCGGAAGCAGGACGTAGGCCTCGGACTCCTTCATGAACATCACCTTGCGGGTGA
>CAJWHS010000139.1 GCA_913041415.1 uncultured Acidimicrobiaceae bacterium
GGCTATCTGACGGAGGTCGAGCCGACGGAGGCCGCCGACGCCGTCGCCCGGTTCCTGGCGGGCGAGCGAGCCGTCGAGGAACGCATGCTGCTCGCGATCACCGTCGATCTCGGCGATGGCAGCGCTCCCATCGAGCTGGTGGCGCTGAATGAAGCAGTCGTCGAGCGCTCCGCCGACGTCAACACGATCCGGCTTCGGGTCGATATCGATGGGGAGTTCTTCACGACCTATGCGGTCGACGGGATGATTATCGCTACCCCGACCGGGTCCACGGCCTACGCCTTCTCGGTTCGTGGTCCAATCATTGCCCCCACCCACCGCTCCATGCTCGTGACTCCCGTATCGCCGCACATGCTCTTCGACCGCTCGCTGGTCCTCGAGCCCTCAAGCTCGGTCGAGCTGACCGTTGACGGGCACCGTCCAGCGACCGTGTCAGTGGACGGCCGTAGGATCGCAACCGTCGGCGACGGCGCAACCATCCGGTGTGTCGCCGCCCCTCGATCGGCCCAGTTGGTGACGTTCGGTAGCCGCCGATTCCACCACGTTCTCAAGGCGAAATTCGGACTCAATGACCGGTGACCATCTTGCTCAAGCCTGCTCCCGAGGTGTGGTGTGCTGACCGAACTGATGGTTCGTGACCTCGGGGTCATCGATGAACTGTCGCTCGTCCTCGACAGCGGGATGACCGTTGTCACCGGCGAAACCGGCGCCGGCAAAACCCTCATCGTCGGCGCGATCGACCTCCTCACCGGCGGTCGGGCCGATGCGTCGCTCGTGCGTCCGGGTGCGACCGAGTCCGAGATTCAAGGCCGATTCGAGTTTGGCGACGACGAGCTGGTTGTCCGGCGGGTCATCTCGCGCGAGGGACGCAGTCGCGTGTACGTCAACGGGCACCTTGCGACGGTGAGTGCCCTCGCCGAGCAGGGTGTCGACCTGATCGACTTACATGGCCAGCATGCGCATCAATCGCTGCTGAAGACCGCCGTGCAGCGCAGCGCGCTCGACCGCTTCGGCGGGATCGACACCGCTCCGTTGGCATCAGTGCTCGACGAGTTGCGAGCGGTCGAGTCGTCGTTGGCCGAATTGGGCGGCGACGAACGAGCTCGGGCCCGAGAAATCGACCTTCTTCGTCACCAGGTCGCCGAAAT
The DNA here is from genome assembly GCA_913041415.1 of uncultured Acidimicrobiaceae bacterium. Classification (GTDB taxonomy): domain Bacteria; phylum Actinomycetota; class Acidimicrobiia; order Acidimicrobiales; family Aldehydirespiratoraceae; genus UBA11606. The sequence goes on from CAJWHS010000139.1 coordinate 1,149, forward strand.
CGACACGGCTGGTATCGAGGATCCCAACGAGGATCAACGCCTCGACGACGAGGAGAGCCTCCTTGCCGACGCGTCCGCCCATCGAGACGCCGCCGGCACCACTGTTGCGCTCCTCGACGCCGACGGTGCGGCCGCCGAGGCCATCTCCTCCGCGGTCGCTGCACTCGACGGTCGCTCGCCCTTCACCGACCTCGCCAGCCGGCTTCAGGGGCTGAGTGCCGAACTCGCCGACGTCGCGAGCGAAGCCCGTTCCCGCGCGGAGTCAATCGACGACGACCCAGCCCGTCTCGAGCAGCTCCGAGAGCGTCGGGCGATGCTGCGCGAGTTGCGGCGGAAATACGGTGAGTCGCTCGACGATGTGCTCGCTTTTCAGGCAGAGTCGTCGGAACGACTCGCCGAACTCGTGAGCTTCGACGAGCGGGCTGCCGCCCTCGACGGGCAGCGCTCCGCGCTCCTCGCCGTCCTCACCCGGCTCCGCGCCGAGGTTTTGGCCGCCCGCACCGAAGCGGCTCCTCGTCTGGCGGTCGCCGTCGAGGAGCACCTGGTCGGCCTCGCGATGGCCGGGGCGCGATTGGAGGTGTCGGTCGCCGGCGAAGCAGGCGACGAGGTGGCGTTTCGGCTCGCCGCCAACGCCGGTCAGGATCTGCAACCCCTCACACGCGTCGCCTCCGGGGGTGAGCTCGCTCGAACCATGCTGGCGTTGCGCCTCGTGCTCAGCGCCGGCCCACCCACCCTCGTGTTCGACGAGGTCGATGCCGGTATCGGTGGCGACGTCGCCAATACGGTTGGCGCGTCGCTCGCCGACCTTGCGGCGACCCACCAGGTCCTCGTGGTCACCCACCTCGCCCAGGTCGCGGCATTCGCCGATCAACACGTCGCCATCATGAAGCGCGACGTTGATGGTCGAACCGTTAGTGAGGCCACCGTGCTTAACGACGACGCCCGCGTCACCGAGCTGTCCCGGATGCTGTCGGGTTCACCTGACTCAGCGTCGGCCCGTCAGCACGCCAACGAATTGCGAGCGGCCGCCTGCGCCGTCCGCCGACGTTCATCGTGAGGTTTCCTCGGCGGGCAAACGCGCGCCGCCTGCGCCTCGGGGTTAGGGTGACATCCCGATGACGAAGCACATCTTCGTGACCGGTGGCGTAGTGAGTGGGCTCGGAAAAGGGCTCACCGGATCATCGCTTGGGCGTCTCCTCAAGGCCCGAGGTCTCCGCGTCACCATGCAGAAACTCGACCCGTATCTCAATGTCGATCCTGGCACGATGAACCCCTTCGAACACGGCGAGGTGTTCGTCACCGACGACGGCGGCGAAACCGACCTCGACCTCGGGCACTACGAGCGGTTCATCGATGAGAACCTCACGACGGACTCCAACGGGACGACTGGCTCGATCTACAGCTCGGTCATCGCTGCCGAGCGCCGTGGCGACTATCTCGGCAAGACGGTGCAGGTGATCCCCCATATCACCAACGAGATCAAGCGCCGCATCAATCGCCTGGTGAGCGACGATGTCGACGTCATCATCACCGAGGTCGGCGGCACGGTGGGCGACATCGAGATTCTGCCCTTCCTCGAGGCGATCCGTCAGTTCCGACTCGACGTTGGCCGCAACAATGTCTGCTACGTCCATGTCACGCTGGTGCCCTTCATCGGTCCGTCCGGCGAGATGAAGACCAAGCCGACCCAGCACTCCGTCACCGAATTGCGCAGCCGGGGTATTCAGCCCGATGCGATCGTGTGTCGATCGGAGGAACCGATCGGTTCTGATCTCCGCCGCAAGATCTCCAATCTCTGCGACGTGCCGGTCGCTGGTGTCACCAACGCCGCCGACGCG
>CAJWHS010000140.1 GCA_913041415.1 uncultured Acidimicrobiaceae bacterium
GAGACCGGCTTGATCGACACCGGCGTCGACGAGCCGTTTGGTGCGGTCGTCGTGGGTTCGACGGCTTCCCATCACGCCAATGTAGCCGACCTGCGTCTCAAGCGATGCGGTGACGGCGGGAACGTCGAACTTGGCATCGTGCGTGAGGATACAGACGGCGTCGCGCGGGCCGAGGTCACCGCCAACGTCGGCAAGCAGCCGATCGGGCCAATCGACGACGAGACCGTCAGCCATCGGGAAGCGCTGGTTGGTAGCGAACACTTCACGGGCATCGCACACCGTCACCCGGTAGCCGAGCACCTTGGCGACCTTCGCGAGCGCGGCGGTGAAATCGACGGCACCGAAGATCAGCATCTGCGGCGGCGGGGCGAACGATTCGATGAAGACCGCGACGATGTCCTCTCGCGCCTCGCCGTGTTCGCCATAGTGCCGCAAGCCGGAGCGGCCGGCGGCGAGCTCACCTCGGGCGTCGCGCTCGGCGACCCGGTCGAGGTTCTCATGACCGAGCGTGCCGATCACGGAATCATCGGCCCGTACGAGCAATTTGTTGCCGACCCCGGGCCCATCGATGACCGTGGCGAGGGCAACGGCGCGACCCGCCTCGATATCGGCCTTCAGCGGCGCGTACCAGTCACCCGGCTCGAAGCGCTCGAGGAATAGATGGATAGTGCCGCCACACGTAAGACCGACGGCGAACGCTTCGTCGTCGCTGTACCCAAACGTCACGACCCGATGGGCGTCGGCCTCGATCACGTCGAGGGCCTCGATCACGACGGCGCCTTCAACGCAACCGCCGCTGACCGACCCTCGGACGTCCTGATCAAGGTTGACGGCCATGGCCGCGCCGGGCAGTCGGGGACCCGAGCCGTCGAGATCGACCACCCGGGCGATGGCCGCGTCGCGCCCGGAGCCGTGCCACGTATCAAGAGCGTTGAAGAGATCCTTCACCAGCCACTAATCTAGAGTGGGCGGTCGACGCCGACAGCAACGGAACGAGTGCGGCGATTCGAACGAGGCAGCGCGACCCTGACGCTGCAGCGAGCGACGACCCGGCCCGCCGAGTCGGGTCAGCCGTCGAGGCGGCGCAATTGAGAACAGGCGAAGGCACCGAACAGCGCAAGGCCGCTACCGACGACGAGCAGGCCCGGCCATGTCTCGGCCCACGAAATCTCACCGAGGAAGCCCTGGCGGGTCATCGCGAGTACCGGTGTCGCCGGGTTCCAGCGCGCCATCGTTGCCAGCCAACCATCCATCAACTCGATCGGGACCTGCCCCGTCGACGGAAAGAGCACCAGGAACGAGCTCACCTGCACCAACGCCATCGCTCGGATGTTTCCGATGAGCAACACGACCCCGAGACCCAACAGGCCCATGACGACCGCCATCAACATGCCGCCGAGGTAGACCATCGCCACCCCGAGAATGCCGGCCGGCATCGACGCGTCCTTGAGCGCGCAGATGAGCAAGATGATGGTCGTCGGGATCAGGGCTCGGACGGCGGCCTGACCGAGCGGTGCTAGCAGCACGAGCCCGCGTCGCATCGGCGACACCAGGAGCCGATCGATGAAGCGGGTGTCGAGGTCGGTGGCCATCGCCGCCGCAGCACCGATGCCGGCGAAGGCAGACGACTGGAGGATGGCGAACGCTGCGACCCAGTTGACGATGTTGTCGGTCGGGTAGCCCTCGACGCGCGAGATGCCGTCGAAGCTGCCGGTGAAGGCAGTGATGAAGAAGGCCGGCATGATCACCGTCGGCGCAAGCAACGCCGGGAGGCGAACCATCCTGGTCACCGCTCGTCGGATCAGCGCGGTGAGCAGCGGCGCCGACGGCACGAAGCCACCCGCCCGACCGTGCTCGGGGTGAAGGTCGGTGACCGTCACGAGCGTCGCAGCCTGGTCAGGTAGGCCCGATACGACAGGCCAAGCGACACGAAGGAGACGGCGGTGATCCAGAACATCGCCTGGCCAAAGTTGCCCCAGTCGAATCCACTGAGCGCGATCTGGCGGGCCGGATTCACGATCAGCGTGAACGGGTTGACCTCGGCAACTTCCTGATACCAACCGGTCATGAGTCCAGTCGGGAAGAACGCCGAGGACACGAAGATGATCACGAAGGTCAGCGGGAACATCGCCTGGGTCGCCTCACTCGAACCCGTTCGGATCGCAACAGCGAGACTGAATCCACCGATCGCGACCGCCAGAAAGGCTGCGATGACGATCAACGCGAGGGCGGCGACCACACCGCCCTGCACCGGCGCGCCAAAAACCGTGAAGATCAGCACCAGGACGGTGGCGAGAATCGCAGAGAACACGATCGCCCCGGCGAGACGGCCGATGAAGACGGCCAGGCGACTTGTCGGCGAGCTCATCAAGCGGTCGAAGAAGCCGTTCTGGATGTCGGTCGCCATGCCGGTACCCGCATCACCAGCGTTGAACGACACGCCCTGAAGGATCGACGCAGGAAGAATGAACTGCAGGAACGAGTCGACCTCGGGAAATCCGGGTAACTCGGTGGCCCGGCTGAACTGGGCGCCATAGATAGCAGCGAGCACGAGCGGGAAGATCATGGGGGGCACCCAGGCACTGGGGTCGCGAGCCGTGTTGCGCACCGAGCGGACGGCGAGGGCGAACGATTGCTCCGCCACGACCCGCCAGCGGGGCCGATTGATGGTGACCGCCGCTGTCACGAACCGGCGCCCTCAAGACGGCGCCCGGTGGCGTCGGCAAAGACATCGTCGAGACTGGGCGAGTCGACCTCGACGTGGCCGACGGTGATGCCCGCCTCGTCGAGCGCTCGGATCACGGAGGCGAGACTGCCGGTACCGCCCCACAGACCGATGGCGATCCGTCCGGCCCGCGCCGGGCGCTCGCCTCCGAATCCGGCGAGGATGCCCCGCGCCGCCTCCTGACGGGACGGATCGGCGACCTCAAGGCGCAATGTCGGATCGCCGACGGCCTCCTTGAGTGCGGCGGGGTCGCCTTCTC
>CAJWHS010000141.1 GCA_913041415.1 uncultured Acidimicrobiaceae bacterium
ACCCGTGCTACCACCTTGAGAGGGTGGCGTCCTAGGCCGCTAGACGAACGGGGCAAGTTCGATCCACCAAAGTGGTCGGCCCGCCGAGTGTAACGATCGGTCAAGGTGCCCCCAACCGAAAACGTCAGGCGACAGCCGCTTCGATCTCCACCTTCACCTCGGGGGTGATCTTCGAGATCACGTCGAGCGCACCGAAGTTCGCAACGACCTGCTCGACCCGGGATGCGCCGGTGATGACGCTGGAGACGTTGGGGCTGAGCGTGCACCATGCGAGCGCGAGTTGCGCAATCGTGCACTCGAGGCGCTCGGCAATCGGACGCAGGCCTTCGACCCTGGCGATGGCGTCAGCGTCGGTCACTCGTTCGCCGAGCCACTCATAGCCGTCGAGCGCAGCGCGCGAATCCTCGGGGACGCCGTCGCGGTACTTGCCGGTGAGCAGCCCCGAAGCGAGCGGGCTCCAGATCGTGTTGCCGTAGCCGGTCTCAGCAGTGAGGCGAGCGAACTCGGTGTCGATGCGACGCTCGAGCAGGTTGTACTGACTCTGCTCGGTGACGGGCTTGTGCAGGCTGTGCTTTTCTGCGATACCCATCGCCTCGCGTACCTGTTCGGCGGTCCACTCGCTGGTGCCCCAGTAGTGGGCCTTGCCGGCGGAGACGATCTCACTCATCGCGAAAACGACCTCTTCCATCGGCGTCTCCGGATCGGCCCGGTGCGCGTAGAAGACGTCGACAAAATCCGTCTGGAGCCGCTCGAGCGAACCGTCGATCGACTGCATGAGGTACTTGCGGTTGAGCGTGTTGTTCATGTTCGGAACGTCGCGGTGGATGCCCCAGAACGCCTTCGTGGTGAGCACGTACGACCAGCGAGGCCAACCGAGATTCTGAAAGACCTGGCCCATGATCGTCTCGGACTCACCACCGGCGTACACCTCGGCGTTGTCGAAGAAGTTGCAGCCAGACTCGCCAGCGGCATCGATGCAGTCACGAGCGAGACCGGTGTCGAGTTGGTTGCCGAAGGTGACCCAGCTGCCGAAGGACAGCACGCTCACGCGCAGACCGGACGCACCGAGGCGTCGGTACTCCATGTTCGGATTGACGTTGGGGGATGACATTAGGTCGACGGTATCGGCGCACCGGTGGCTATGCAGCGTTGCGCTCCACCAGGACCGGCTCGCCGTCAATCCAGCGGATCGGACGTGCGTACAGCGAGCGGACACCGCCGTCGCCATAGCCGACGAGATCGCCGGTCCACCCGTGATAGACGACCAGATCGGTGCCGAGGAACGGAGCCTCGACGACCTCCAGCCCGCCGGGCCCTAACGTCGCCTCGGTATTGGCGAGCCACGGCTTGGGATCCTTCACGCACGGCCCGGCGACGCTCTCACAGACGGCATGGCCGACGGCGTAGGCCTCGGTGTCCCAACGGTTGGCGGAATAGAAGAGGTGGTACTCGCCGTCGACTTCGATCATCGACGGGGCCTCCACCACGTCGCGCTCCCATGACCGGTCGTTGCGAAGGAGCTCGACGGCCGGTCCGGCGAGTTCGGTGCCGTCGGCGGACAGGGGCTGGGCGAAAAGCATGGTCGGGATGCCGCAGCAGTTGCCGTCGGACTTCCACAACAGCCACAGCGATCCGTCCTCGTCGGCCACCGTGCTCGGATCGATCGAACCACCCAGGTCGAGGGTGCACACGAGCGGCTTGGTCGACTCATCGACGAAAGGGCCGGCTGGATCATCGGCGACAGCGACAGACATGCACTGCCGGCCCGAAGCGGTGTGGCGGGTCGTGTAGTGGAGGACGTTGGTGCCGTCGATCTCGCTGACCGACGGGGCCCAGACATGGTGCGGCTCGGACCATGCGGGAAGCTCCGGTAAGGCGTCGCCAACCACCTCGCCGGACCCGTCGCGGTACGACGCCAGTACAGGGACGTTCATAAACACCGTGTTGGTCGCGTAGGCATAGAAGTCGCCGTTGTCGGGGAGCAAGAACGGGTCGGCGAAGTCGCCATCGAAGGTCGGGTTGCCATCACTCGCCAAGCGGCCCTTCGCTGCGCGGCTGGCGCCCTGCCCCTGCGACAGGGGCCGCTCGTCGACCGGAGGAGCCATCGTCGTGGTCGACACGACCGGCTCCTGCGTGACGACCGGAAGCGGGGTCATCGTGCTCGATGATCCAGGTGGTTCGATCAGGTCGTTCACGAGGAGCGGTTCATCTGGGGTCATTGCGGTTTCGATCGATCGATCGAAACCGCCGCAGGTCGCGGCAAGCACGGCGACGACGAGAACCGGAGGACATCGGGGGAGGTGGTGTCGCATGCCGACGAGCCTCGTGACCGCACGTGAGCGTCTTGTGAGGGCACGGCCAAAAACCACAAACGGCGCCCCGGAGGGCGCCGTTTCTTTGGCTCGGGGAGGAGGACTCGAACCCCCAATGACTGGACCAGAACCAGTTGTGTTACCAATTACACCATCCCCGAAGGATGGCCCGGTTGGGCTCCGGGAAGGGTAGCGGGAAGTCGGCGGTCAGCCGACCCCTTCGAGCCAGTTGTCGACCCGCCGATACCCGAGAATCCTCCCAAGGCTCACGGCGGCGGTCTCGCGTAGCAGTTGGCGAATCGACGACACCCCGCCAGTTGACGACACCGAGGCCTCGAGCCCAACCTCGTCGGCGATCTGGGTGAGCCGAAGCGAGTGGTACGGGTCCGACACCAGCACGACCGAATCGAGCTCGCGCAAACGAAGCTGCCGCGCCGTTGCGGCGAGTTGCTCCCACGTCGATGCGCCGTCGGTGATCACCAGCAGGTCCGCATCTGGAATACCGGCGAAGCGCAGGTACTCGTAGCCGGCGAACCCCTCGGCGAA
>CAJWHS010000142.1 GCA_913041415.1 uncultured Acidimicrobiaceae bacterium
GTTCAAACTCGGCGCGCAACACGGGGTTCCAGTCGGTCCTCGGCGACATGCAGGGTGACCGTAGCGGACGGCATCGGGGGTATGGGCGAGACGCTGCGTCGGCGAGCCGAGTTGCCGCAGCAACTGGCGATCTTGAGCCCGCATCCCAAGGTTGTTCCGATCAACCTCCTGATCCCGGTGCTGGGAACACCGCTCTACGGGCTGCCCGAGTTCGAACGGCTTAAGTTGGTGCACGCGTTCGCGGCGGCACGGATCGTGATGCCCAAGTCGACGTTCCGCTTGTTGGCCAGTCGTTCGTCGGTGTCGGTGGGGAACCCATGCCTTGTGTCTCCACGCCGCCGCATCGGGCATTTTCCTCGGTGATCGTCTGCTCACGACCGACAACAACGGCGACGATGCAGCCTTTGCGATCCTCGATCAGCTCAACGTAACCGTTCGGCCCCTGGATCAGCAGGTTTTGATCGAATCGTGATTCGGGTTTCCCGGATGTTCACACCGGGCGGTCGCCGACGATGCTGGCGCGCTCCATGATGCGCACATCGGGGTAGTAGTCGCTCAGTGCGTAGTGCTGCACGATCCGGTTGTCCCAGAGGGTCACCTGGTTTGGCTCCCACGAGACCCGGTACTGGTATTCCATGACCGATGCCCGAGAAATCAGGTAGCGGAGCAGTTGGTTGCTCTCATGATCGTCCATATCGACGACATGAGAGGTGAAGTAGGCGTTTACGAAGAGGAGCTTTCGACCGGTTTCTGGGTGGGTACGCACGATCGGGTGGTGCACCACCGGGTACTGCTCGCGCATCGCCGCCTTCTTGCTGTCGTCGACAAAGCTGCCGAACGCCAACGTGTAGTCGTGGGCCGCCTGTAGGCCGTCTAGGCGCTCCTTCATCTCGTTGTCGAGCCCGTCGTATGCGGCGGCCATGTCGGAGAAGGCGGTATCGCCGCCGGTCGCAGGTACCTGGACCGACCGAAGGATCGCGCCCATCGACGGTGTCTCGCGCCAGGTGACATCGTGATGCCAACCATTTTCGAAGCCGCTCGCTTCCACGCCTTTTTCGAAGCGAACCAGCTCCGGGTGCTCCTCGCTTCCGAGGAGGAAAGGATGCACCTCGAGTTCGCCGAACCGTCGAGCGAACTTAACATGTTCGGTGCTGGAGATGTCCTGATCACGGACAAACACGACCTTGTACTCGAGCCAGGCCCGCCGGATCTCGGCGATCACCTCGTCGGGTAGATCGCCACTGAGCCGTACACCGCTGATCTCGGCGCCCAACGTGACGCCTTTGGGCGTGACGGTGATGTGTTGGTACTGCGGTGAAGAAAGACGAGCTCGCTCGTCGGCAACGTGAATAACCGGTCCGAGCTCAACCCCGAACCGTTCGATGTGTACACGGCGAGGCGCAATGCGAGCGATGGGGTCTTTGGTCTTGGGATCAGCGACGGTCATGGGTTGTCCTTCGGAGCGGCGACCAGGAGGCCGTCGATCAACAGGTTGATGGATTGGATGAACAGCTCGTCACCGTCGACGCGTCCGAAATGCGCAGCATGGGCGACAAGACGCGTGTGGGTCGTGCCGGACTGGGCAAGGACAGCGGAAAGATCGGTGCGGCTACCGGGGAAGTTGTCGAACGCCCCCGAAACAAGGGCGGAGCCGACAACGTGCCAGAACAGGACCCGGAACGCCGCTACGGTGTCCTCGGGCGTCGACGAGACGGCACCCATAAGCTCGAGGCCTCGGTCGAGCGTGCCGAGGAGTCCTCCGCTGAGTCGGTCGGCATCGCTGAGAAGGCGCAGCGTCTCGCGGTCGTGAATCAGATGGTTGCGCAGCCCTATGGCGAGAGCCCGCACCTGGTCGCTCCACGTCCCGTTTGCCGATGGCGCCTCGAACTCCGCCAGACTCGCGCGTGCGATCGCATCGAGGAGTGCGTCTTTGTTCTCGAAGCGCAGGTAGATCGTCATCGGGTTGACGTCGAGTGCTGCGGCGAGCTTTCGCATGCTGAAACCCGAGAGACCGTGTTCGCCGATCAGGCTGCGAGCGACCATGACGATGTGTTCGGGCGTGAGGTCAAGCGTTGGCACGTCGATGACTATACGCCGTATAGGGGCCTACGCAGATCTCCGGTTCGGCCCATGCCTCTTTGCGAGGTGAGCCGAGCTCAACTCGATCCGCCGCCACCGTCCGTTGCGGCGCGAGAATCACCACGTGAGTGATTTCATTGAGGTGGACACGGAAGAGACCTGGCTCAGCGACGATGATCTCGCCACCGTGCGAGGGCGCGTCCCGATGGTGTACGTCGATGCCGTACCCGTTCGGGTTGACAGTATCGGCGAGGTGACCCACATCGGCCTCCTGCTGCGCGCCATGGCCGATGGCACGATCAGCCGAGCCCTCGTCACCGGTCGAGTGGTCTTCGGCGAGCGCATCCGCCATGCGCTGCTCCGTCATCTCGAGAAGGACCTTGGGCCGATGGCACTCCCCCGCCTCCCGGCGAACCCGACGCCGTTCACCGTTGCCGAGTACTTCCCGGATCCGACAGTCTCCGGCTACCACGACCCTCGCCAGCACGCCGTCAGCCTGGCCTACATCGTCCCGATCGACGGCGAGGCCTCTCCTGCCGCCGATGCGCTCGACCTCGCGTGGGTCACACCAGAGGAGGCGATGAGCCCCCCGGTCATCGCCGAGATGACCGGGGGTCACGATCGGCTCTTGCGGCTTGCCCTGGGTCACACCGGGCAGCTCCCCTGATCTGGCGACTCACGGTGGTGTGACCCCTGGCGCCCGACTGCGGTTTGGTC
>CAJWHS010000143.1 GCA_913041415.1 uncultured Acidimicrobiaceae bacterium
TGGCGCCCGCCGAGGAGGTCGCCAACTGATACCCGACGATCCGAGCGGCCCGATCCGCCCCGAGATAGATCGGGGTGCGGTTGACAACAGCCGGAAACATCACCGAGAAAGCGAAGCCCAAGAGAGGTAACGCAAAGCCGCCGAGCCCGCCGGGGTCGGCAGCAAAGATGGCGGCGGCGACGACCGCAAGCCCTGACGCCCGGCTCATGATCACCTCGGGCGCCACCCGGTCGCCTCCGAACGCGAGCAGGAAACGGCCTACGGTGAGACCGCCCCAGTACGAGGCGACGAAGACGCTGGCCAAAACTTCATCGGTGCCGCGCGCCTCGCTGAGCAGGGTGAAGCTCCATTGGCCGGCGGAGACCTCCACGCCGACATAGAGGAAGAACCAGCCGAGCACGAGTACCAGCAGGTACGACGGCGCCTCCACCGTCCGGCCGCGGGTTGCCTCGACGTCGGGTGCGTCGGGCGTGTCGTCGAAACCTTCACGGGCCAGCGGTGAGGCCACGACGATGCCGGCCTGCAGCACAGCGAAAATCCAGAACGGCACCCCCCACCGGTCGCCGCCGGCGACGAATGCGGCAGCGACGAGTGGACCGGCCGATGCACCGACCCCGTAGAAGCCATGGAGCAGGCCCATCGCTCGTTGCCCGCGTTTCACGGCGATCCAGGCGTTCAGCGCGGAGTCAAGCGTTCCGTTGCCGAGACCGAGGAGCGTAAAGCCGACGAGCGTCGTCGCCCACGACGAACCGAGCCCGATAACCCCGAACGCCAACGCAGCCAGCGTCGAGCCCATCCGGAACACCGTCGTCATCCCGAACCGTTCGCTGAGGTGACCCGACGCCACCGAGGCGATCAAGTAGCCCCCGGCAAGGCAGGCGAAGACCTGACCGAACGAACCGTCAGTCCGCCCGAAGTCGTCGCGGAGGTCGGGCCAGACCGTGCCGATCGCTCCGTCGGTCAATCCAAGCAGAACGAAGGCGCCGAGGCCGATGAGGATCGCCCTCTGGGGTGGGGTGGAAAAACGGCCGGACACCGGTGCAGTCTGCCGACTCGCCCGGCCGGATACTGATCAGCGCCGACCTCGTGCGCGGAGATACTCCTGACCGACCGCTCGCGATTCCGGGTCGTGCATGGCGTTGATGAGGGCGTCGGCGTCGCTCCAGGCGGTGCCGGTCGGCACGAGCGCCTCTGCTGCTGCATCGACCGCCTTCAGGGTGGCCCGCAGGGCGAGCCGGGACTTCGCGGCCAGGTTCTCGGCGAGGGTCTGCGCCTCGACAAGGTGCTCGCCGTCGGCGGCGACCGTGTTCAGCATCCCGAGCGCTTTCGCCTCGGCGGCGCTGAACGGTCGGCAGGTGAGCACCAACTCGCGGGTTGCAGCTGGACCGATCTCTCGCACCAGTCGCTGGATCCCGCCCCAGGCGAGCGGGATGCCGAGGTCGACCTCCGGGATCGAAAAACGCGTCGACTCGGCGGCGATCCGCAGATCGCATGCTGCCGCCAACACCACACCACCGCCGACACAGTGCCCGTGGACGGCTGCGATCGTGACCGCCTGCATCGCCTCGATCGCCTCCGCCATCTCGCGTCCGGCGTCGGCTGCATCGCGTGGCAGGGTTCCAGCCGGATCGCCAAAGCTTGCGAGGTCGGCGCCGGCGCTGAAGGCCCGACCGGCGCCGTGCACGATCACCACCCGCACCTCGTCGTGCGTATCGAACCAGTCGGCCGCTGCCACGAGTTCCCGCAGGCATGTGGTCGACAACGGGTTCAGCTGCGCTGGTCGGTTCAACTGGATGCGGCCGATCGTGTCGTCGACCGACACGGCCAGGGTCTCGAAGTTCGCCATGACGAGACGATGCCACGCCCGGAGGGTCGGCATCGACCCATGCACTCGACCAAGCGGTGAAGTGGCCGTCGGGTTCTCGGTCCGAGCTCCGCCCGACCGCACCGAGGATTCGGGAACGGGGTTGGGAACCACGAGGAGTCGTGGCATCATCTTCTCCGCTCTGGCCCCGGCTGGAGCAGGCTCCCTTAGCTCAGTCGGCAGAGCGTCTCCATGGTAAGGAGAAGGTCGTCAGTTCAATTCTGACAGGGAGCTCGTCGGTTCGACTTGCCAGCCGAACCATGGCGACGTAGCTCAGTTGGTGAGAGCGCTCGACTCATAATCGAGAGGTCGACAGTTCGAATCTGTCCGTCGCTACCACCCGAGTCCGTTCGGCCCGAGGAGGCGCAGGATGGCCCAACAGCCCCGCCGTCTTAGGATCGTCACGGATTCGACACGTAACCCGGGTCAGTCCCGGAGGTCCAACTCTTCCGAGACCGACATGGCCGCGCTGGTCGATCGGGCCGCCGACGGCGAGCGTGAAGCGTTCGACGAACTGGTCCGCCTCACCCATCGCGACGCATTCGGCCTCGCCCTTCGACTGACCGGCAAAGAGGAAGACGCACGAGACGTGGTGCAAGACGCCTACTTGAGGGCCTATCGCAGCATCGGCCGGTTCCGTGGCGACGCGCGCTTCAGCACCTGGCTGTACCGCATCGTCGCGAACACGTCGTCGACGCACCTCACGAAGCGCAGTCGTCATCGCCACGACGAATTGGTCGACGACACCCAGATCGTCGACCAACGGCCCGATATCGACCCCGTCGTCGCCGCTGAGACCGGCGAACTGCGCGACGAAGTCGACACCGCCATCC